>JBAXVO010000141.1:0-8681 GCA_037129355.1 Deltaproteobacteria bacterium
TCCGCCTCCGGCACCCGGTCGGTCGGGGCCGGCCGGAGCAGCCACACCTCCGCCGCCGCGCCGAAGCTCCGCGCATACTCCTCCTGGTGGAGGTTCCGGCGCGACGTGTTGGACCGGGGCTCGAAGGCGACCAGCAGCCGCGCCCCCGGGTAGGAGCCCTGGATGGCGGCCAGCGTCCGGTTCACCGCGGTGGGGTGGTGGGCGAAGTCGTCGATGACCGTCACGCCCCCCACGACGCCGCGGACCTCCTGGCGCCGCTTCACTCCCCGGAAGGCCTCCAGCCCCGCCGCGATCTCCTGGAAGGAAAGCCCGAGCCGGGTCGCCGCCGCGGCCACGCCGAGCGCGTTCTCCACGTTGTGGGCCCCGCCCACGGCGAGGCGCACCGGCCCGAGTTCCAGGCCGCCGCGCACCAGCCGGAACCGCGCCCCGTCCGGCCCCAGGGAGAGCCCCCGCGCCTCCCAGTCGGCCGGCCGCTCCACCGAGTAGGTCTCCACGGCGCAGCGGGCCTTCCGCGAGATGCGGACCACGCTCTCCCAGGTCGAGCAGGCCGCCAGGAAGCCGTCCGCCGGCAGGATCTCCACGAAGCGCTCGAAGGCGCTCTCGTAGTGGGCCTCGTCCCGGTAGATGTCGGCGTGGTCCAGTTCACACGAGGTGAAGATGGCGGTCCGCGGCCGGTAGTGGAGGAACTTGGGCCCCTTGTCGAAGTAGGCCGTGTCGTACTCGTCCCCCTCGACCACGAAGGGCTCGCCCGCCCCCAGCCGGAAGTTGGAGTCGAAGTCGCGGGTCACGCCCCCCACCAGGAAGGAGGGATCGCGCCCCGCGTGGTGGAGCAGGAAGCCCATGAGCGCGCTCGTGGTGGTCTTGCCGTGCGTCCCCACCACCACGACCCCGTGGCGCGGCCCGATGAAGAGCTCGCCGAGTGCCTGCGGGAAGGAGACGTGCGGCAGCCCGCGCTCCCGCATGGCCGCCGCCTCGGGGTTCACGGCCCGCACGACGTTCCCCACCACGACCACGTCGGGACGGGCCCGGTCGAGGTTCTCGGCGCGGTACCCCTGCATCGCCTCGATGCCCCAGCGCTCGAGCTGGGTCGACATGGGCGGGTAGACGTTCTCGTCCGACCCGGTGACCTCGTACCCCGCCGCCTTCAGCATCCCGGCGAAGGAGCCCATGCCGGTCCCGGCGACGCCGATGAGGTGCACCCGCCGGACCTTCTTCCAGTCGACCGCCCCCGCCGCCACACCCGCCACACCCGCCCCGTCCACCGTTCCGCTCAAGCCGCCTCCGCCACCGCGTCGTGAAAAGCCTGCCGCACCGCCAGGATCTCGGCCGGCCGGCGGCCGCCGGGAGAGACGTGGTTCGTGAGCAGCACGCAGACCAGCTGCCGGTCCCGGTCGATCCAGAGCGAGCACCCCGTGTAGCCCAGGTGGCCGATCGCGCCAAGGGGGCCGCGCCCCAGCTTCGCGCCGATGGACGACGCGGCCGCGCTCGGCGTGTCCCAGGCCAGCGCCCGCTCGCTCCCGGGCGTGCCGTCCTGCCGCGCGAACTCCCGGGCCAGCCGGGCGTCGAGGATCCGCCCGTGCCCCTCCATGGCGAGGAGCCACTCCTGCCCGAGCCGGGCCACGTTCGAGGCCGTGGAGAAGAGCCCGGCGTGGCCGGCGACGCCGCCCATGGCCCAGGCGTTGTCGTCGTTCACCGTCCCCTGGTTGAGCTCGTGCCGGTGCTCGCACTGCTCGGTCGGGGCGTACCTGCGTCCGGCGCAGGGGGCCAGCCCGGTCGCGATCTTCCCGGCGGTCACGAAGAAGCTGTCGGCGAGCCCCATGGGGGCGGCCACCCGGTCGGCGAACTGCCGGTCGAGCGGCGCGCCACCGGCGGCCTCCACGAGGAGCCCCAGCGCGATGAAGCCCGGGTCGCAGTAGAGCGCTCGCGTCCCCTGCGGCGCCTCGAGCGGCTCCTGCCAGAGCGCGCCCACCACGAGCTCCCGCCCGCGCGCGAAGGCGGCGGCGAGGTCGACGGGTCGCTCGGCCGGCGGGAGGAAGGCCTGCCCGGCCACCGGGTCGGCCATGGCCTGCTCGAACCAGGGGCGCCACGCCGGCAGCCCGCTCGAGTGGGCCAGGAGCTGGCGCACGGTCACCTGCTCCTTCCCTCCGCCCCGGAAATCCGGAAGCCACTCGACCGCCGGGGCGTCGAGCCCGATGCGCCCCTCCTTCACGAGGAGTGCGGCGAGGGTCCCGGTGACGAGCGGCTTGGTGAGCGACGCCACGTCGAAGAGGAGAGGTGCGGCCGGCGCCCCGACCGATGGCACGCCACCCGCCTCCCCGCCCCGCCCGGAGTACGTGACCACGCCGTTGCGGAGGACGAGGGCGTCCCAGGCCGGGGCGACGCTCGCGGGGACGCTGAACTTGGCGCTCATGTCGTCGCGCCCTGCTCGAAGGAGAGGCGGGGCGGCCCCTCCTCGGGCTGGCGCGGCGCGACCACGGTCACCATCGACCCGAAGGGGAGCGCGAAGTTGTCGTCCTCGTGCCCGGAGGGCACGCCCTCGATGGTGGGAACGCCGAGGTCCCAGGCCATCCGCCGCACCACCTCGACCCCCTCCAGCTCGGGGTCGTCACACTGGGAGAACTGCCCGATGGCGATCCCGGCCACCCGGTCGAGCGCGCCGGAAAGGCGCAGCTGGGTGAGCATCCGGTCGATCCGGTAGGGGCGCTCGCCGATGTCCTCGAGGAAGAGCACGGCGCCGGCGAAGCGGGGCGCCCAGGGGGTCCCGCACAGGTGGGAGAGCACGGTGAGCGACCCGCCCAGGAGCTGCCCGGAGGCCATCCCCGGCCGCAGCGTGGCCCCGGCCACCACCCCCCGCCCCGGGGGCGGCACCGGCGCGCGCCGGTCGGAGAGGGGCGGCGAGCCGCCGAAGAGCAGCCCCTCCAGGTGATCGAGCGACGCGGGCGTGAGCCTGGGAAGCTGCGTCACCACCGGCCCGTGCACGGTGATGAGCCCGTTGCGGTTCAGGAGCGCGTGGAGCGCCGTGATGTCGCTGAAACCCACGAAGACCTTGGCGGGATGGAAGATGCGGGCCGCCTCGAGCCGCGGCAACAGCCGCATCGCCCCGTACCCGCCCCGGGCGCACCAGACCGCCCGGGCGTCCGGGTCGCTCGCCGCCTCGTGCCACTCGGCGAGCCTCCGGGTGTCGTCGCCGGCCAGGTAGCCGGTCCGGGTCACGATGTCGTCCCGCATCCGGGGCACGAGCCCCAGCCTGTCCCGGAGCACCGCCAGCCCCTTCTCGAACGGCTCGGGGTCGAACGGGCCGGACGGAGCGACGATCCGGACCACATCCCCCCTCTTCAAGGCTGGCGGCTTGATCACCGGCGGAGCATATCCGTAGGGACCACCCGGGTCGAGATCGCCGCACTGCGTCAAGATCCCGTTCCCGGGGATGATTGTTGGGGCCCCGGCCCCTTTGCTAGGTTGCCACCGAGAGGATCATCGACCATGACCGACAGGATCTCGCCCGACGGTGAAGTCTACTACCCCACCCCCGAGGTGGTGGCCCAGGCCCGCGTGAAGGACTGGGACGCGCTCGCCAAGGTCGCCCTCGCCGACCCGCTCGCGTTCTGGGCCAAGGAGGCCGACGAGCTCGAGTGGTACCGGCGCTGGGACAAGGTCCTCGACGACTCGAAGAAGCCCTTCTTCAAGTGGTTCGCCGGCGCGCAGTGCAACATCGTCCACAACGCGCTCGACCGGCACCAGAAGAGCTGGCGGAAGAACAAGCTCAGCCTCGTGTGGGTGGGCGAGCGCAACGAGGTCCGCACCTACTCGTACTTCGCGCTCAACCGGGACGTCTGCAAGTTCGCCAACGTCCTGAAGGCCATGGGCGTCCGCAAGGGCGACCGGGTCACCATCTACATGCCGCGCATCCCCGAGATCGTCATCGCGATGCTCGCCTGCGCGAAGATCGGCGCCATCCACTCGGTGGTCTACGGCGGCTTCAGCGTCGACGCGCTGCAGGGGCGCATCGAGGACAGCGAGTCGAAGGTGGTCGTCACCGCCGACGGCGGCTTCATGAACGGCAAGGTCGTCGAGCTGAAGAAGATCGTCGACGACGCCGTCCGGCACGCACCCACCGTCGAGACGGTCATCGTCGTGCAGCGCACCGGCCACGAGGTGCGCATGGAGGCGGGGCGCGACTACTGGTACCACGACCTCATGAAGCTGCCGCTCGCCACCGGCGTGTCGGCCACCGAGGTGATGGACGCCTACGACCCGCTCTACATGCTCTACACGTCGGGCACGACCGGGAAGCCCAAGGGGCTCATCCACTGTCACGGCGGGTACATGGTGGGGGTCTACTCCACGCTCAAGTACGTCTTCGATCTCAAGGACGAGGACCGCTACTGGTGCGCCGCCGATCCCGGCTGGGTGACCGGCCACTCGTACATCGTCTACGGGCCGCTCCTCATGGGCGCGACCACCTTCATGTACGAGGGGGCCCCCACCTACCCGTACCCGAACCGCTGGTGGCACCTGGTCGAGAAGTACGGCATCACCATCCTCTACACCGCGCCCACGGCCATCCGCGGCCTCATGCGCTTCGGCGAGTCGTGGCCCAACCGGCACGACCTCTCGACGCTCCGCATCCTCGGGTCGGTCGGCGAGCCCATCAACCCCGAGGCCTGGAAGTGGTACCACCGGGTCATCGGCAAGGGGCGCTGCCCCATCATGGACACCTGGTGGCAGACCGAGACCGGGATGTTCCAGCTCACCCCCACGCCGGTGGTCCCGCTCAAGCCGGGCTCGGCCACCCGCCCCTTCTTCGGGCAGGAGGCCGAGATCCTCGACGAGAACGGCGGCCCGGTGGCCGACGGCGAGGAGGGGTTCCTGGCGCTCAAGAACCCTTGGCCCGCCGCCGCCATCACCATCTACAAGGACCCCGACCGGTACGTGAACCAGTACTGGTCCAAGTATCCGGGGAAGTACATGGCCGGCGACTCGGCCAAGCGGGACAAGGACGGCTACTTCTGGGTCATCGGCCGGACCGACGACGTCATCAAGGTGTCGGGCTACCGGCTCGGCACCGCCGAGGTGGAGAGCGCGCTCGTCAGCCACCCCGCGGTCGCCGAGGCGGCGGTCATCGGGATCTCCCACGAGGTGAAGGGGCAGTGCATCCACGCCTACTGCATCCTCCGCAAGGGCTTCAAGGAGTCGGAGGAGCTGGCCGACGAGGTGAAGGCCCACGTGGGCAAGCACATGGGCCCCATCGTCCGCCCCGAGAAGATCACCTTCGTCGACTCGCTGCCCAAGACCCGCTCCGGGAAGATCATGCGACGCGTTCTCAAGGCGCGTGCGCAGGGGCTCCCCGACGGCGACGTCTCGACCCTCGAGGAGTAGACCGCCTTCCTCTTTCAGCCGCGGCGGTTTCGGGGTAAACACCTCGAAACCCCGAAGGAGAACTCATGCGAATCATCGTCGCCGCAGCGTTGCTCGCCCTCTCGGTCCCGGCCTTCGCCGCGACCCCCGAGCCCAAGACCGAGGAGGACAAGACCGTCTACGCGCTCGGCGTCCTCGTCTCCCGCAACTTCAAGGAGTTCAAGCTCAACGCCAAGCAGGTCGAGCAGGTCCAGAAGGGCATGACCGACTCGCTCACCGGCAAGAAGCTCGCGGTGGACATGGAGAAGGTGCAGCCCAAGGTGATGGAGTACCTGAAGGCGAACACCCCCAACTCGCCCGGCGCCCCCAAGGATGCCAAGCCCGCCCCGGCGGCGAAGGTGACCCCCGACCAGAACACCCTCTACGCGCTCGGCGTGCTGGCCTCGAAGAACCTGACCGACCTCTCCCTCTCGCCGGCCCAGGTCGCGATGATGGAGAAGGGCATGGCCGAAGGCATCGCCGGCAAGAAGGCCCCCATCGACATCACCGCCTACGAGCCCAAGGTCCAGGAGTTCGCCAAGGGCCGGGTCATGGCCGCCGCCGAGGCCCGCAAGACCAAGGAGGCCGGTGAGGCCGCCGTCTACGAGAAGAAGCCGGGCGCCGTGAAGACCGCCTCGGGGCTCATCTTCATCCCGGTCCGCGCCGGAACGGGCGCCTCCCCCGCCGCGACCGACAAGGTCAAGGTGAACTACGAGGGGACGCTCCTCAACGGCACCGTCTTCGACAGCTCCTACAAGCGCGGCCAGCCCATCGAGTTCGGCCTGAACCAGGTCATCCCCTGCTGGACCGAGGGCGTGCAGAAGCTGAAGGTCGGCGGCGAGGCCACCCTGGTCTGCCCGCCCTCCATCGCCTACGGCGAGCGCGGCTCCCCCCCGGCCATCCCGCCCAACTCCACCCTGGTCTTCCGGGTCGAGCTGCTCGGCGTGACGCCCGGAACGCCCGCCCCCGCTCCCGCAGGAAAGTGACATGACGACCACCGCCCTCCTCCTCCTGGCCCTCGCAGCGGCTCCGGCCGCGGCGCCCGCCGAGATGACCGAGCGCCAGAAGACCCTGTACGCGCTCGGCGTGTCCGCCGCCGACAGCTTCAAGGTCTTCGAGCTCAAGCCGGACGAGGTGGCGGTGGTGCAGCGCGGGCTGTCCGACGCGATGCTGGGCAAGAAGCTCAAGGTGGACATGAGGGTGTATCGCCCCAAGGTGAACGAGCTCGCCTCCAGGGGCTACGCGGCGCAGAGCACGGCGCTCGTGGCCCGCTTCGGGGCGCAGAAGGGGGCGATCACCACCGCCTCCGGGCTCGTCTACATCGAGGTCTCCCCCGGCTCGGGCCCGAAGCCCGGCCCGGAGGACGTCGTGAAGGTGAACTACGAGGGCAAGCTGCCCGACGGCACCGTCTTCGACGCCAACCGGCGCCGGAGCGACGCCCCGGCCACGCTGCCGCTCGACAAGGTGATCCGCTGCTGGAAGGAAGGGATCCAGAAGATGAAGGTGGGCGGCAGGGCGACCATCGCCTGCCCGGCCGACCTCGCCTACGGCGAGGCGGGACGGCCGCCCACGATCCCGCCCAACTCGGCGCTGGTCTTCGAGGTCGAGCTCGTCGGGATCGACGCGCCCGGGGCCCAGGCTCCCGCGTCGTCCCCGGGGAAGTAGCGCACCGCGGGGCCACGCCCCGGTAGGGCCCGCCCCGAGCGGGCGCTGGCGGTCTCCCCTGCGATGGCCCTGAATGGGGCCATGTCACGATCCGTCAAGCTCGCCGCAGCGGCCCTGTCGCTCGCATCCGTCGCCTCCCTCGCCGTCGTCTCCCTGGCTGTCGCCCTGGCCGTCGCCCCCGGCGACGCGTCGGCCTGCACCACCTTCCGGCTCAGGTCGAAGGACGGCGCCATCCTGGTGGGGCGGTCGATGGAGCTCGGCATGCCGCTCGAGAGCGCGGTGATGATCGTCCCGCGCGGCTTCACGCTGCAGTCGACGAGGCCGGATCTGAAGACCGGGACCACCTGGCAGGCGAAGTATGGCTTCGCCGGGATGAACACCCTCGGGCACGACATCTCGACCGACGGCATCAACGAGGCCGGGCTCTCGGTGGGCACCCTCTACATCCCGGGCTTCGTGCAGTACCAGCCCTTCCCCACGCAGGCGGGGAAGCCGGCCATCTCGAACCTGGAACTCTCCAACTGGCTGCTCTCGAACTTCGCGACGGTCGACGAGGTGCGGGCGGCGCTGCCCAAGGTCGTGGTCTACGACCTCACCATGCCGCCGGCCGGGCCTCAGCCGCTCCACTGGGCCATCTCCGACGCCAGGGGGGGTGCCATCGTCGTGGAGTACGTGGAGGGCGCGCTCCGCATCCACGACAACCCCATCGGCACGCTCACCAACTCCCCCAACTTCGAGTGGCACCTCACCAACCTGCGCGAGCACGTCAACCTGACCAACCAGAACGTGGATCCGCTGCGGCTCGGGTCGGTCGAGATCGCGCCCCTGAGCCAGGGCTCGGGCCTGCTCGGCATCCCCGGCGACTACACCGGCCCGGCCCGCTTCGTGCGGGCCACCGCGCTCGCCTGGTCGACGGTTCCGCCGCCCACCGCCGCGGAGGGGGCGAACGCCGCCTTCCACGTCCTGAACGCGGTCGACATCCCCATCGGCGCGGTGGCGCAGCGCATCCCGGGCAAGGACGGCGCGGCCCCGACCCTCGCCTACGAGCAGACCCAGTGGGCCACCGTCCACGACCTCACGAACCGGCTCCTCTACTACCGGACGTACGGAAACCTCGCGATCCGGAAGGTGGATCTGAAGGCGATCGACTGGACCGGCAAGGCCATCCGGCACATCCCCATGCCCACGGGGATGCAGGCCGAGGACGTGACGGCGCAGGCGAAGTAGCCGGCGGGGCGGCGACGGGCGGGGCCGCCCCGGCGCCCGCCGCCCCTACTCGGAGACCGCGACCACCCGCTTCAGCCCCGAGAACGGGGTCTTGAAGGCCTCCGGGGCCTCGTCGATCGAGATGCGGCTCGCGATGAGCCGCTGCAGCGCGCCCGGCCAGCGGCGCGCGAAGAGCCCCAGGTCCTGGATGGCGGCCCGGTAGGCCTCCCCGCTGGGGTGGACCGGCCCGATGATGACCTGGTTCCGCTGCACCATCCCGTGGAGCAGGTAGCCGGCGTCGAGGGTGAAGGCGCCGCGGCGGCCCGGGACGCCGGTGAGCAGGTAGACGCCGTTCCGGCCCAGGTGCTCCATGGCGGCGAGGGCGTCGGGGGTGGCGCCGGTGGCCTCGAACA
>JBAXVO010000142.1:0-8520 GCA_037129355.1 Deltaproteobacteria bacterium
ATGGAGATCTCCTGGCGGGCCGCCGGCGCCCCCTCCCGCTCGATCTTCCAGGCGGCGTGGAGCACGAGCAGCCGGGCCTGGTCGATCTCGCCCCGGCTCTCGGCGATCCACTGCTGCACCATCTGCCGGTTGCCGAGCACGTCGCCCGGCGCGAGCTGCCGGGTGGCGGCGTGCTCGCAGAGGATGTCGAAGGCCCGCTCGCAGATGCCGATCCAGCGCATGCAGTGGTGGATGCGCCCGGGGCCGAGCCGGTGCTGGGCCAGCACGAAGCCGCCGCCCTCCGGGCCGAGCAGGTTGGCGAGCGGCACGCGCGCCCCGTGGTACATGACCTCGCCGTGGCTCTGCCAGTCCGAGCCGCGGTGCCCCATCACCGAGATGTTGCCGACCAGCTCGAAGCCCGGCGTGGAGGTGGGCACGAGGATCATGCTGGCGCGCTTGTAGGGGTCCTTCTCCGCCGGGTTGGTCACCGCCATGCACACCGCGAAGGCGGCGCCGTCGGCCGACGACGCGAACCACTTGTGGCCGCGGATCACGTACTCGTCCCCCTCCTTCAGGGCGGACGTGCCCATCCAGACGGGGTTCGAGCCGGCGAACTCCGGCTCGGTCATGGTGAAGCAGCTGCGGATGTCCCCGCGGGAGAGGGGGCGCAGCCAGCGCTCCTTCTGCTCGTCGGTGCCGTGCTCGAGGATGAGCTCCATGTTCCCGATGTCCGGGGCCTGGACGTTGAAGCAGTAGTGGCCGAGCGGGCTCTTCCCCAGCTCCTCGGAGAGGTGGGCGAACTCGGTGAGCGGGAGGTGGGCTCCGCCGTACTCGGCGGGCATGTGGGCGGCGAAGAGCCCGGTCTCCCGGGCCCGCTCCCGGGCGAGGCGCAGCTCCGGCAGGATGGCCGCGAATCCGCCGTGCCGGAAGCGGGGCTCCAGCGGGAAGACCTCCTTCCGCATGAATTCCCGGACCAGCCCCTGGAAGCTCCGAACCCGATCCGACGTCGAGAAATCCATCGATTCTCCGTTCACCAGAGCGAGGCGCCGCCGTCCACCACCAGGACCTGCCCGGTGACGTGACGGGAGGCCTCGGAACACAGGAAGACGATCGCGCCCTTGAGATCCTCGTCCCCGCCCAGCCGCGCCAGCGGCGTGCCGGCCACCACCATGTCGCCGATGGCGCCGAGGAGGCCGTGGGTCATCTTGGACGGGAAGAACCCGGGGCAGATGCAGTTCACGTTGATGTCGTGCCGGCCCCACTCGGCGGCGAGCGCCCGGGTGAGGTTCACCGCCGCGCCCTTGCTGGCGTTGTAGGCGATGGTGGCCATGCCGGGCGGGTTTCCGGAGATGCCGGCCACCGAGGCGATGTTCACGATCTTCCCCGAGCGGCGCGGGATCATGAAGCGGCGCCCCACCTCCTGCGAGAGGAAGAAGGTGGCGTCGAGGTTGAGCCGCATCACCTTGTCCCAGGCCTCGGCGGGATGGTCCTCGGCCGGGGCGCCCCAGGTGGTGCCGGCGTTGTTCACCAGGATGTCGATGGTCCCGAAGCGGGCCGCCACCGCGTCGACCACGCCGGGGATGTTCTCCCGCTTCCCCAGGTCCACGGCGACGGTCGTGGCCTCCACGCCCTGCGACGCCAGGCGGGCCGCCGCGGTCTCGAGCTCGTGGGCCTTGCGGGCGGTGATGGCCACGCGGGCCCCCATCTCCCCCAGGGCCTCCGCCATCTGGAGCCCCAGGCCGCGGGAACCCCCGGTCACCAGGGCCACCTTCCCTCCGAGATCGAGCAGTTTCTTGAGGCTCATCGGGGGCGTCTCCTGCGTGCAGTCGGACGGTGCAAACGCTTCGGGAACGGATATTCTCTCCGGCGCGGAGCCCGGGATCCTGGCACCGCCGCCTCGTTCCCGTCAACGGAGCATCCATGGACCTCTCGTTCACCCCCGAGGAGCAGCAGTTCCGCGACGAGGTACGGGCCTTCCTCGACCAGAACCTCCCCCCGGCCATGCGCCACAAGGTGCTCGAGGGGCTGCACGTGCCCCCCGAGGACACCGTGGAGTGGCAGCGGATCCTCTTCCGCAAGGGCTGGGGCGGGCCGAACTGGCCCACCGCGTTCGGCGGGACGGGCTGGGACCCGGTCCGCCAGTTCATCTTCGAGGAGGAGTGCGCCGCCGCCGGCACGCCGCGCCTGCTCCCCTTCGGCCTCAAGATGGTGGGGCCGGTGATCCAGCGCTTCGGCAACGCCGCGCAGCACGCCCGCTTCCTGCCCCGCATCCTCTCCGGGGAGGACTGGTGGTGCCAGGGCTACTCCGAGCCCGAGTCGGGCTCCGACCTGGCGTCGCTGCGGACGCTGGCCGTCCGCGAGGGCGACCACTACGTCGTGAACGGGCAGAAGACCTGGATCACGCTGGCCCAGCACGCCGACTGGATCTTCTGCCTGGTGCGGACCGATCGCACCGGCAAGGCCCAGGCCGGCATCTCCTTCCTGCTCATCGACATGAAGACGCCGGGCGTGACCGTGCGCCCCATCGTCATGCTCGACGGCGGGCACGAGGTGAACGAGGTCTGGTTCGAGGACGTGAAGGTGCCGGTGGAGAACCTGGTCGGCGAGGAGAACAAGGGCTGGACCTACGCCAAGTTCCTGCTCGGGCACGAGCGGGCCAACATCGCCGGCATCGGCGGCTCCAAGCGGGAGCTGGCCCGGCTGAAGCGCATCGCCTCCGAGGAGCGCAAGCACGGACGCCCCCTCGCCGAGGACCCGCTCTTCGCCGCCCGGCTCGCCCAGGTGGAGATCGACCTGCTCGCCCTGGAGATCACCAACCTGCGCGTCCTCTCCGCCGAGGCGGAGAAGCGGGCCCCCGGTCCGGAGGCCTCGCTCCTCAAGATCAAGGGGACCGAGATCCAGCAGGCCCTGAGCGAGCTCATGTTCCAGGCGGTCGGCCCCTACGCGCTGCCCTTCCGGATCGAGGCGCTCTCCGACGGCTTCGCCGGTCCGGCGGTGGGTCCGGAGTACGCGGCGCCGCTCGCCGCGACCTACTGCAACATGCGCAAGGCCTCGATCTACGGCGGATCCAACGAGATCCAGAAGAACATCATCACCCAGATGATCCTGGGACTCTAGGGGGCGCACGTGCACTTCCAGTTGACCGAGGAGCAGCGCGCGCTGGGGGAGATGGTCCAGCGCTTCCTCTCGAAGGAGTACGCCTTCGATGCCCGCCGCAAGATCCTGCGCTCGCCCGACGGGTGGAGCCGGGAGATCTGGACCAAGCTCGGGGAGATGGGGCTGCTCGCCCTCCAAGTTCCCGAGGAGCACGGGGGGATGGCGCCGGCCACCGTGGAGACGCTCGTCACGCTCGGGGCCATGGGGCGCGCACTCGTGGTGGAGCCCTACCTCTCCTCCGCCATCCTGGGCACGGCCATCGTCCGCGCGCTCGGGAGCCCCGCCCAGCGCGAGGCCATCCTGCCCGCCATGGCCACCGGCGAGCGCATCGCGGTCCCGGCCCACGGCGAGGCCGGGGCCCGCTTCGACCTCTCCCGCGTCGCCACCACCGCCCGGAAGGGCGGGGCGGGCTTCGTCCTCGACGGGCGCAAGGCGGTGGTGCTCCATGCGCCGGCCGCCGACCTGCTCCTCGTCACCGCCCGCACGTCGGGGGCGGAGGACGCCGAGGCCGGGCTCTCGGTCTTCGCGGTCCCGGCCGGGACCCGCGGCCTGACCCTCGTTCCCTACCCGACCATCGACGGGATGCGCGGCGCCGACGTGGTGCTCGCGAGCGTCGAGGTCCCTGCCGACGCGCTCCTCGGTCCGGAGGGGGGCGCCTTCCCGGCCCTCTCGGCGGCCCAGGACCTGGGGGTGGCCGCCCTCTGCGCCGAGGCGGTGGGGGTGCTGCAGGCCACCCTCGACGCCACCACCGAGTACACCCGGACCCGCAAGCAGTTCGGGGTTCCCATCGCCCGGTTCCAGGCCCTGCAGCACCGCATGGCCGACATGCTGATGAACGTGGAGCAGGCGCGGTCGATGAGCTACCTTGCTGCGATGCACGCCGCCTCGGAGGACGTCCGGGAACGGAGGCGGACCGTGTCGGCCGCCAAGGTCATCGTGGGGCAGGCCTGCCGGTACGTGGGGCAGCAGGCGGTGCAGCTGCACGGCGGCATGGGAGTGACGGACGAGCTTTCGGTGAGCCACTGCTTCAAGCGGCTCATGGCGATCGAGTTGACGCTCGGGGACACCGAGCACCACCTGGAGCGATTCATCAGGGAGAGCAAATGAGCCAGGCCCAGTACACGACGCGCGGCGCGGTGGCGGTCATCACCCTCGACAACCCCCCGGTGAACGGGCTCGGGTACGAGCTCCGGAGCGGGCTGGTGGCCGGCCTGGACCGGGCCGCGGCCGACCCGGCCGTGAAGGCGGTGGTGATCACCGGCGCCGGGAAGGCCTTCTCGGGCGGCGCCGACATCAAGGAGTTCGACTCGCCCAAGGCGCTCGCCGAGCCCAACCTCCACACCGTCATCCGGGTGGTGGAGCAGAGCCCGAAGCCGGTGGTGGCCGCCATCCACACCGTGTGCATGGGGGGCGGCCTCGAGCTCGCCCTGGGCTGCCACTACCGGGTGGCCTCGCCGGGCGCGCAGATCGCGCTGCCCGAGGTGAAGCTGGGACTGTTGCCCGGCGCCGGCGGCACGCAGCGCCTCCCCCGCGTGGTGGGCGTGGAGGCCGCGGCCAACATGATCGCCTCCGGGACCCCGGTGCCGTCCGAGAAGTTCGCCGGCTCCAAGCTCTTCGACGCGATGATCGAGGGGAACCTGCTCGACGGTGCCGTGGCCTTCGCCGAGAAGGTGGCCGACGTCCGCCCCCTGCCGCTGGTCCGGAACATCCCGCTCGAGGACCCGCGCGCCCCCGGCTTCCTGGCCTTCGCCCGCAACACCGTCACCGCCATGGCGAAGGACTACCCGGCGCCGCGGAAGTGCGTGGACGCCGTCGAGATCGCCGCCACCAAGCCCTTCGACGAGGGGCTCGCCTGGGAGCGCGCCGCCTTCATCGAGCTGGTGCAGACGCCCGAGTCGCGGTCGCTCCGCCACGCCTTCTTCGCCGAGCGGGCCGCCTCCAAGATCCCCGACGTCCCCGAGGACACCCCCACGCGCCCCATCAAGTCGGCCGCCATCATCGGCGCCGGCACCATGGGCGGCGGCATCGCCATGAACTTCGCCAACGCCGGCATCCCGGTGACGGTGCTCGAGGTGAAGGAGGAGGCGCTCCAGAAGGGCATCGGCATCATCCGCAAGAACTACGAGGGCACGGCGAAGAAGGGGAAGATCACCGCCGCCCAGGTCGAGGAGCGGATGGGGCTCATCCGCCCCACCATGGACTACGCCGCCATCGGCCAGGCCGACATCGTCATCGAGGCGGTCTTCGAGGACATGGCGGTGAAGGAGGCCGTGTTCAAGAAGCTCGACGAGGTGATGAAGCCGGGCGCCATCCTGGCCTCCAACACCTCCACCCTCGACGTCGACCAGATCGCCGCCTTCACGAAGCGGCCGCAGGACGTCATCGGGACCCACTTCTTCAGCCCGGCCAACGTGATGAAGCTGCTCGAGATCGTCCGCGGCAAGAAGACCGGCAAGGACGTGCTGGCCACCGTGATGGGGCTCTCGAAGAAGCTCAAGAAGACCGGCGTGGTCTCGGGCGTGTGCGACGGCTTCATCGGCAACCGCATGCTCCACGGTTACCTGAACCAGTGCCTGTCCCTCCTCGCCGAGGGGGCGCTGCCCCAGCAGGTCGACAAGGCCCTCGAGAAGTTCGGCTTCGTGATGGGTCCGTTCCGGGTCTCCGACCTGGCCGGCAACGACATCGGCTGGTACATCCGCAAGCGCCACTACGCCGAGCACCCCGACGCCCCGCGCCAGATCATCGCCGACAAGGTCTGCGAGCTCGGACGCTTCGGCCAGAAGACCGGCTCGGGCTGGTACCGCTACGAGGCCGGCAAGCGCGACCCCATCCCCGACCCGGTGGTGGAGGAGATCATCGTGGCCGGGTCGAAGGAGATGGGCATCACCCGGCGGAAGATCTCGAACGAGGAGATCGTCGAGCGCTGCGCCTTCGCGCTCGCCAACGAGGGCGCCCGCATCCTCGAGGAGGGCATCGCCCTGCGCGCCTCCGACGTCGACATGGTCTACCTCACCGGGTACGGCTTCCCGGTCTTCCGCGGGGGCCCGATGCGGTACGCCGACGAGGTGGGGCTCTACAACGTGGTCCGCTCCATGGCCCGCTACGCCGCGCTCCCCCACGCCGACGCCACGTTCTGGAAGCCGGCCGCCCTGCTCGCCCGGCTCGCCGCCGACGGCAAGTCCTTCACCTAGGAAACGGAGAACGCCATGTCCGACGCCGTCATCGTCTCCACCGCACGAACCGGCCTCGCCAAGTCCTGGCGCGGCGCGCTCAACATGACCCACGGCGCGACCCTGGGCGGCCACGTGGTGAAGGCCGCCGTCGAGCGCGCCGGCATCGACCCGGCCGAGGTCGAGGACGTGATCATGGGCTGCGGCCTCCCCGAGGGAACCACCGGCGGCAACGTGGCCCGGCAGATCGCGCTGCGGGCCGGGCTCCCGGTCACCACCTCCGGCCACACCGTGAACCGCTTCTGCTCCTCCGGGCTGCAGTCGATCGCCATGGCCGCCCACCGGGTCATCGTCGACAAGGTGCCGGTGCTGGTGGCCGGCGGCATCGAGCAGATCTCCTGCGTCCAGCAGGAGCTGAACCAGCACATGTTCGCCGACCCCTGGCTCGTGGAGAACAAGCCGGCCGTCTACATGAACATGCTGGAGACGGCCGAGGTGGTGGCCAAGCGCTACAAGATCGCCCGCGAGAAGCAGGACGAGTACGGGGTGCGCAGCCAGCAGCTGGCCGCCGCGGCGCTCGCCGCCGGGAAGTTCAAGGACGAGATCGTCCCCTTCGAGACGGTGATGGGGGTCGGCGACAAGGCCACCGGCCGCCTCTCCATGAAGAAGGTCGTGCTCGACGCCGACGAGGGCATCCGCGCCGACACCACCTACGAGGGGCTCGCCAAGATCCGCTCGGTGGTCCCGGGCGGCACCATCGCCGCCGGCAACGCCAGCCAGTTCTCCGACGGCGCCTCCGCCTGCGTGGTGATGGACGCGAAGCTCGCCGAGAAGCGCGGGCTCGCGCCGCTCGGCATCTTCCGCGGCTTCGCGGTGGCCGGGTGCGAGCCCGACGAGATGGGCATCGGCCCGGTCTTCGCGGTGCCCCGCCTCCTCGAGCGGGCCGGCGTGAAGATGCAGGACGTGGGGCTGTGGGAGCTCAACGAGGCCTTCGCCGTCCAGGTCATCTACTGCCGCGACCGGCTGGGCATCCCCGACGACCGGCTCAACGTCAACGGCGGCGCCATCGCCATCGGCCACCCCTACGGCATGTCCGGGGCGCGGCTCGTCGGTCACGCCCTCATCGAGGGGAAGCGGCGCGGGGCGAAGCTCGTGGTCGTGACCATGTGCATCGGCGGCGGCATGGGCGCGGCCGGCCTCTTCGAGGTGGCGTAGGGAGGCTGAAGCCGCTCCGTGCTCGACGCCTGGATCTACGACGGGCTGCGGACCCCGTTCGGCCGCCACGCCGGGGCGCTCGCCCGGGTGAGGGCCGACGACCTCGTCGCCGGGGTGATGCGCGCGCTCCTGGCCCGCTCGCCCTGGAGGCCGGAGGCGCTCGAGGACGTCCTCGTCGGGTGCACCAACCAGGCCGGGGAGGACTCCCGCAACGTGGCCCGCCACGCGGCGCTCCTGGCCGGCTTCCCGCCCTCCGTGCCGGCGCAGACCGTGAACCGGCTCTGCGCCTCCGGTCTCGCCGCCGTGGTCGACGCGGCCCGGGCCATCACCGCTGGTGAAGGGGAGCTCTACCTCGCCGGCGGGGTGGAGAGCATGAGCCGGGCGCCCTTCGCGATGGCCAAGGCCGAGGTCGCCTTCGCGCGCGACGTCCGCGTCTTCGACACCACGCTCGGCGCGCGCTTCCCCAACCCGAGGATGGCCGCGGCGTACGGCTCGGACACCATGCCCGAGACCGGGGACAACGTGGCGCGCGAGCAGGGGATCTCCCGCGCCGAGGCCGACCGCTTCGCGGCGCGCTCCCAGGAGCGGGCCGAGCGGGCCCGGGCCACCGGCTTCCTCGAGGGGGAGATCGTCCCGGTCGAGGTCCCCGGCCCCGCGAAGGGGACCACGGTGGTCCGGGCGGACGAGCATCCGCGCCCGGCGACCACGGTCGAGGCGCTGGCCCGGCTCTCGCCGCTCTTCGCGGGCGGCGTGGTCACCGCGGGGAACGCGTCGGGGGTGAACGACGGCGCCGCGGCGCTGGTGGTGGGCTCGCGCGCCGCCGGCGAGAAGGCCGGGGTCCGGCCGCTGGCCCGGATCCTGTCGTCGGCCGCGGTCGGGGTGGAGCCGCGCGTGATGGGCATCGGCCCGGCGCTCGCCATCCCGAAGGCGCTCGCCCGCGCCGGACTCGGGCTCGACCGCATGGACGTGATCGAGGTGAACGAGGCCTTCGCGAGCCAGG
>JBAXVO010000143.1:0-8449 GCA_037129355.1 Deltaproteobacteria bacterium
AAGGGGTTCTTCGTGCTGGATGGGAAGGGGAGGGGGCACGGGGCGGGGATGTGCCAGTGGGGAGCGGCCGGATGGGCCAGGACCGGCCAGGGGCACGCCGCCATCCTGGCCCGTTACTACCCGGGTGCGGAGCTCACCCGGCTGTATTGATCGGCCAGCCGATGGACGTCTCCGACCTCGACTTCGCGCTCCCCGAGGAGCTCATCGCCCAGGCCCCCGTGGAGCCCCGGGACGCCTCGCGCCTGCTCCTGCTCCCGATCCGGGGCGGGGCGCCGCGCCACCTGGGGTTCTCGGCGCTCCCGGACCTGCTCTCGGAGGGGGACCTCCTCGTCCTGAACGACAGCCGCGTCATCCCGGCCCGGCTGATCGGGAGGAAGGAGACCGGCGGGCGGATCGAGGTGCTGCTCGTGGAGCCCGCGCCGGGGCCCGCCTCCGGCGCCGATCCCGGGGAGCCCGCCCGGTGGATGGCGATGGCCCAGGCCTCGAAGCCCATCCGCGTCGGGACCCGGATCGACTTCGACGGGCTCCTCGCCGAGGTGACGCGGGTGGACGGGGAGGGCTTCTACGAGGTCCGCTTCGACCGGGACGAGCGGGAACTCGCCGCCGCGATCGAGCGGGTCGGCCGGATTCCCCTCCCGCCCTACATCCGGCGGGAGCCGGACGCCGCCGACCGGGAGCGCTACCAGACCGTCGTCGCGAAGACGCCCGGGAGCGTGGCCGCGCCCACCGCCGGGCTCCACTTCACGCCCGGCCTGCTCGCGCGCCTCGAGGCCCGCGGCGTCCGGCGCGCCACGGTCACGCTCCACGTGGGGCCGGGGACCTTCCTCCCGGTTCGCGCGGCGCGCCTCGAGGAGCACCGGATGCACGCCGAGCGGTACGACGTGCCGGAGGCGACGGCACGTGCCTTCGCCGCGGCGCGTCGTGACGGGCGCCGGGTGGTCGCCGTGGGGACGACGGCGGTCCGGACGCTGGAAAGCGCCTTTTCACCGGATGGACTGCGCGCGGGTCCGGGCCGAACCGACATCTTCATCCGCCCCGGCCACCCCTTCCGCGCCATTGACGGACTGTTAAGCAATTTTCACCTGCCCAGGTCGACGTTGCTCGCGCTGGTCTGCGCCCTCGGCGGCGTCGATCGGGTCCTGGGGGCCTACCGGGAGGCGGTCCAGGAGAGGTATCGTTTCTTCAGCTACGGGGACGCGATGGCGATTCTCTGAGAGAAATGAAGTCCGACGGGTGGGGTGACCCTTGTCTCGTTAGAAGGAGGTCCGACCTCCGAGACCGATGAACAGCATCGCCCTCAACCTCGAACCGCAGCAGTTCCTCGCCGGGTGGCGCCCGGACGCAGGCGCGCTATTCCTCCCGGCCCTGTCCGAGTCGCGCGTGGGCGAGCAGGTGGTCGCACGCATCGGCCTCTTCGGACAGCCGGTCCGCGCCACCGTCTACGGCAAGGTGGCCATGGTTCGCCGGATCGGGCGCCCCTCCCTGCCGCCCGGCGTCGAGATCCACCTCGACCGGGCCAGCGTCCCGGCCGCGCGGTACCTCGCCGCCGTGGCCGGAGGCGAGCCGGTGACCTTCCGGGTGCGGGCGCCCCGCTTCACCCTGGAGCGCACGGTCGTGGTGTCGGTCCGCGGCACCCAGGTGGAGGCGAAGACGCTCACCCTCTCGGAGGGCGGCGCCTCCATCGCCTGGCCGGCCGGGGATGCGCCCACGCCGGGCGAGCTCCTGGCGCTTCGCTTCGCCAACGGGTTCCTCGCTCCGTCGACCGACGCGGTGGTCTGCTGGACCTCGAACGACCCGTCCGAGAGGGCCGTCGGCGTGCGCATCGTCTCCGAGGGCAGGGGAGGCCGGGCCTGGCGCGCCCTCGTCGACCAGACGGCGAAGGGACCGGTCCGTACGGTCTAGTGCTCCGCAGCCCTTGACACCGCGCGCCGCCCGGGAGAAACGGGGCCGTGATCCGCTTCCAGCTCCTGGCCGAGGACGGCGCCGCCCGGCGCGGGCGGCTCGACACGCCCCGAGGGACGATCGAGACCCCGGTCTTCATGCCGGTGGGCACGGCCGGGAGCGTGAAGACCCTCTCGCCGCGCGACCTCGACGAGCTCGGCGCGGGGATGATCCTCGGCAACACCTACCACCTGTTCCTCCGGCCCGGCCACGAGCGGGTCCGGCGCCTGGGCGGCCTGCACCGCTTCATGTCCTACGGCGGGTCGATGCTCACCGACTCCGGGGGGTTCCAGGTCTACAGCCTCCAGGGAGCCGCGCGGGACGGCGGCGAGCCGCTCGTCCGGATCGCCGAGGAGGGGGTCACCTTCCGCAGCCACCTCGACGGCTCGAAGCACTTCTTCTCCCCGGAGACCTCCATCCGGATCCAGCTCGACCTGGGCGCCGACGTCATCATGGCATTCGACGAGTGCCCCCCGGCGAAGGCGGAGCGGGCCTACCACGAGCAGTCGCTGGCCCGGACCCAGCGCTGGCTCGTCCGGTGCCGGGACGCCTGGGCCGCGGCCGACCCGCCCCACGGCGAGCGCCCGGCGCTCTTCGGGATAGCCCAGGGTGGCCTCTTCGCCGACCTGCGCCGCCGGGCCATCGAGGAGGCGGCCGCGCTCGACCTCCCCGGCTACGCGCTCGGGGGGTACGCGGTGGGGGAGGAGCCCGAGGAGATGTGGGAGGGGGTGGCCCGGCACGCCCCCGAGCTCCCCCGGGAGAAGCCCCGCTACCTCATGGGGGTGGGGACCCCCGAGGACCTGCTCGCCGGGATCGGCGCCGGCGTCGACATGTTCGACTGCGTCCTCCCCACGCGGACGGCCAGGAACGGCCTGCTGTTCACGAGCCGCGGACGGCTCAACGTGAAGAACGCCCGCTTCGCCGACGACGAGGCTCCCCTCGACCCGGGCTGCACCTGCTACACCTGCCGGACCTTCACCCGGGCCTACCTCCGCCACCTCTTCCGGGCGGGGGAGATCCTGGCCCTGCACCTCAACACGGTGCACAACGTGCACCACTTCCTCCGGCTCATGGAGGGGGCGAGGGAGGCGATCCAGGGGGGCCGGTTCGAGCTCTTCCGGCGCGCCCGGCTCGAGGGGTACGCCGCCGGGCTCGACGGGTAGGGCAGGCGGTCCGGCCCGGGGCGTCCGAAGAATCCTTTCGGGGTTGCTTGCCGGGGCAAAGTATGGCTAAAACACGACGCTTTTTCCAATGACCGGAGCATCCATGCATTCGATCCTCACGGCCTTCCTGGCGCAGACCGCGCCGGACGCGCCGAACCCCCTGATGCAGCTCATCCCCTTCGTCCTCATCGCCGTCGTCTTCTACCTGGTGTTCTTCCGACCCCAGCAGAAGCAGGTGAAGAAGCACCAGCAGTTCGTCGCCGAGCTGCAGAAGGGGCAGGACGTCGTCACCCAGGGCGGCATCATCGGCAAGGTCTTCCAGGTCGAGGACAAGACCATCACCCTCGACCTCGGGGGTGGCAACAAGGTCCGCTTCGTGAAGGGGCAGATCGCCGGCACCTGGTCCGATGTGACGGGCTCCTCCGAGAAGGACGCCAAGGAGAAGAAGTAGATGGAGCGCACCTGGTACTGGCGGCTGGGGCTCGTCCTCGCCGTCCTCTTCTGGTCCATCTGGCAGCTGGTGCCCACCTGGGCCTACTTCCGCCTTCCCCCGGAGGAGCGGAACGGTCCGGCCTACGAGAAGTCGGTTCCCGGCTGGGCGCCTGACGCGAAGAAGCACCTGAACCTCGGCCTCGACCTGCAGGGAGGCATCCTGCTCGCCATGGGCGTCGACGTGGACCGCGCCGTGAAGGCCAAGGTGGTCCGCCGCGCCGACGAGATCGTCGACTTCCTCAAGGGGAAGAACGTGCCGGTCACCTCGGCCGGCCCCTCCGCCGACGGCAACCGCGTCGAGGTCCGCACCACCGACCCGAAGCAGGTCGAGCAGGTGGTCCAGGACAACTACGGCGCCGAGATGTCGTCCCCGGGCGGCGCGCCCGAGGGCACGGTCTGGTTCGCCTTCCGCGCCGACGTCATCAAGAACTTCCGGGAAAAGGCGGTCGAGCAGGCGGAGAAGACCATCCGCAACCGCGTCGACAAGTGGGGCGTCTCCGAGCCCGACATCAAGCGCAAGCAGAACGCCCAGATCCAGATCCAGCTGCCGGGCTTCAAGGACCCGGGCAAGGCCAAGGACCTCCTCGGTCGCACCGCCCAGCTCGAGTTCAAGATTGCCGACGACGACTCCACCGTCCTCGACGCGGTCCGCTCCGAGCTGCCGCCCTGCCCGCAGGGGCCGGACGGCGGGGTCGCCCTCCCGCTCCCCGTCACCGGCTGCTACTTCGTCGAGCAGGTGGACCTGCCGAGCGGGGTCCGCCGCCAGTCGACCTACGTCGCCGCGGGCAAGCGCACCGAGCTCGAGGCCGTCATCGAGCGGTCGCTGAAGCCGCGCATCGCCCGCGACCAGGAGATCGGCATCGGCGAGGTCAACGTCGGGCAGGGGCTCGTGAAGGAGCGCTTCTACCGGACCTTCCTGCTCAAGGCCAAGACCGAGCTGACCGGCGACTACCTCTCCGACGCCCGCCCCTCCGTGGACAACTCCAAGGGCTCGGGCGACCCCGTCGTGGCCTTCGCCATGTCTCCCGAGGGTGCCCGCCTCATGGAGCGGCTCACCACCGAGAACCTGGGCCGGCGCATGGCCATCGTCCTCGACTCCAAGGTGGAGAGCGCCCCGTACATCCAGGGCAAGATCTCCTCCAACGGCCAGATCACCCTGGGCTCCGGGCGCAACTACCAGGAGAAGTTCCAGGAGGCCAACGACATCTCCATCGTCCTCAAGGCCGGCGCGCTCCCCGCCCCGGTCACCATCTTCGAGGAGCGGACGGTGGGCGCCACCCTCGGGCCCGAGCTGGTGCGCAAGGGCAGCATCGCAGCCCTGATCGGCCTCGGCGCGGTCATGCTCTTCATGCTGCTCTACTACCGGATGAGCGGCCTCATCGCCGACGTGGCGCTGGTCGAGAACGCCCTGCTGGTGCTCGCCATCATGTCGCTGCTCGGCTCCACCCTCACGCTGCCCGGCATCGCCGGCTTCGTCCTCACGCTCGGCATGGCGGTGGACGCCAACGTCCTCATCAACGAGCGCATCCGCGAGGAGCTCCGCGCCGGGAAGTCGGTGCGGCAGGCCGTCGAGCAGGGCTACGACAAGGTCTTCTGGACCATCGTCGACAGCCACGTCACCGCGCTCGTGGCCGCCGTCGTCCTCATGAACTACGGCTCCGGTCCGGTCCGTGGATTCGCCGTCACCCTCATCATCGGCCTGCTCGCGTCGATGTTCACCTCCATCGTGGTCACGCGCGTGATCGTGGACTGGTTCACGCGCAACGACAACGCCCGGCTGAGCGTCTGATGCAATTCAAGACCTTCGACATCGTCCCGCACGGGACCAAGTTCGACTTCGTCGGGAAGCGCAAGATCGCGCTCATCCTCTCGACCCTCTTCAACCTGTCGGTGATCCTCTGGGCGCTTCCCCAGGTCCACGGCCTCGACTACGGCGTGGACTTCGCGGGCGGCACCGAGATGCAGGTGCGGTTCGACAAGACCGTCGACCCCGGCGAGGTCCGCAAGAACATCGAGGCCCTCGGGTTCAAGGACGCCGTGGTCCAGA
Source organism: Deltaproteobacteria bacterium (assembly GCA_037129355.1). GTDB lineage: Bacteria > Myxococcota > Myxococcia > Myxococcales > Anaeromyxobacteraceae > CAIOAK01. Next base: position 5,644 of record JBAXVO010000143.1, read on the forward strand.
CCTACGGCCCCGAGAGCGAGCACAGCTACCTCATCCGCGTCGGTCGCGTGGCGCTGCTCACCCCCGAGGACGCCGCCCGCATCGTCGCCGCCGTGAAGGCCAAGTTCCCGGTGGTCGGCGTCCCGGCCTTCAGCCCCGAGGTCGGCGACAAGATCGACTTCGAGTTCCAGGTGCTCCCGTCGGCCACCGAGTTGCAGGTGGTCGTCGAGTCGGCCGGCGTGAAGGTCCGCGAGATCCGCGAGGAGGCCGGCCTCACCGCCGGCACCCGCTCGCTGGCGGTCCTCACCCAGGGCATCCAGGATCGCGTCGAGAAGGAGCTGCTCGCCAAGTTCACCGACGCCAGGCCCCAGGTGCTGCGGGTCGAGTACGTCGGCCCGGCCGTGGGTCGCGAGCTCCGCAACCAGGGGTTCAAGGCCATCCTCTACGCCATGGCCCTCATCGTGGTCTACGTCGGCCTGCGCTTCGACTTCCGGTTCTCCCCGGGCGTCATCATCGCCATCGTCCACGACGCCATCATCACGCTCGGCTACTTCGCCTTCAGCGGGCGCGAGTTCAACCTGACCTCGGTCGCCGTGATCCTGACGGTGGTCGGCTACTCGGTGAACGACACCGTGGTGGTCTACGACCGGATCCGCGAGAACCAGGGCAAGCTCAAGGGCAAGAAGCTCGCCGACATCGTGAACGTCTCCATCAACGAGACCCTGGGCCGGACCATCCTCACCTCGTTCGCCACGGCCCTCTCGCTGGTGGGCCTGCTCATCTTCGGCGTCGGGACCATCTTCGACTTCGCCATGGCGATGCTCATCGGCATCATCTCCGGCACCTACTCGACCTGGTTCATCGCCGCTCCGATGACCATCTGGCTCGAGGAGAGGGCCGAGGCGGCGAAGGCCAGGAAGGCGGGCGCACGCGCCGCCTGACGAAGAGGTAAATGAGAACGTCGCAAGGATCGCAGGGGGGCTCCGGGAACGGGGCCCCCTGTCGCTTTTACAAGGTACAAGGCCCTCCAAGGGAGTAGGTAAGCTGCTCCCCTTCGGCGGGCTCGAAGGGGCGGAAAGGGCGGAGCATCGGGCGTGGATCTGGTCTCGAGCGTCATCGCAGCCATCGCCGTGCTGCTCGCCGTCGCCATCGGCCTGACGCACGTGGTGACGCGCCGTCGGCGCCAGGATCGCGACGCCGTCGTCCTCCAGGAGAAGGTGGAGAAGAACCTCCACATCCCCAGGTCGCTCCACCCGGTCATCGACACCGACATCTGCATCGGCTCCCTCTCCTGCCTGAAGGCCTGCCCGGAGGGGGACATCCTGGGCATCCAGAAGGGCACGGCGACGCTGGTCCACGCCGACCACTGCATCGGCCACGGAAGGTGCGCTGCCGAGTGCCCCGTCCAGGCGATCCGGCTCGTCATGGGGACCCACGAGCGTGGCGTCGATCTCCCCGAGCTCGACGAGTTCTTCGAGTCGAGCAAGCCCGGGATCCACATCGTCGGGGAACTCGGCGGAATGGGGCTCCTTCGGAACGCGGTGCGCCAGGGGCTCCAGGTCGCCAAGCGGCTCGACCAGGTGCTCCCGAAGGGCAGGGCAGGCGATGCCGTCGACGTGGTGATCGTCGGTGCCGGGGCGGCTGGATTGGCCACCGCCTGCACGCTCCAGGAGGCGGGGCGGACCTACCGGCTCCTCGAGCAGGGAACGTGGGGCGGCACGATGTACCACTACCCCCGGCGGAAGATCGTCATGACCGAGCCCGCCACCATTCCGGGCTTCGGCAAGATCGGAAAGAAGATCATCTCGAAGGAGGAGCTCCTCGAGACCTGGGGCAAGGCCATCGAGAAGCTCCAGGTGAAGGTCGAGGAGAACAACCAGGTCAACGGGATCGAAGGGGACGACGGGGCCTTCCGGGTCCACACCTCGAAGGGCATCATCGCGGCGCGCAAGGTGGTCCTCGCCGTCGGCCGGCGCGGGACGCCGCGGAAGATGGGGGTGCCGGGCGAGGAGCTCGAGAAGGTCACCTACGGCTTCACCGACGCGGAGCAGTACGCCGGGCGCCGGGTGCTCGTGGTGGGCGGCGGCGACTCGGCGCTCGAGGCCGCCATCCAGATCGCCGAGCTCGGGAGCGCCGAGGTGGCGCTCTCGTACCGCGGGGCCGAGCTCAGCCGGGCCCGCGAGGCCAACCGGAACAAGCTGACCGCCCTGGCCGAAGCCGGGCAGCTCACGCTGCTCCTGCCCTCGCAGATCACGCTGGTCACCGAGACCGAGGTGCGCATCGAGTGGGACGGGCGCGAGATGCGCCTCCCCAACGACGACATCATCGTCAACATCGGCGGGGATCCCCCTGACGCCTTCCTCAAGAAGGCCGGCGTGGAGATGCGCCGCTACAAGGGGGAGCAGCTCGGGGCGAAGACCGGCGAGGACCACGTCAGCGAGCAGGAGATGAACACGCGCCGGAGGCTCCGGCGCACGCTCGCCCTCTACGGCTGCCTGGGCGCGGCCATCGTCGCCTACCTGGCCTACCGGGGCTGGGACTACTACCAGCTGTCCACGGTGGCCCGTCTCCGCTCGCCGATGCACAAGACCTTCAAGTCGGCGGGACCGTGGGGGCACGGGGTGGGGATCGTGGCCACCGCCTTCATGCTGTCCAACTTCCTCTACCCGGTGCGCAAGCGGACCCGATCCCTCACCGGGCTCTGGGACATCCGCGACTGGCTCAACTTCCACGTCTTCGTGGGCTTCATGAGCCCGCTCGTCATCGCCTTCCACGCCGCCTTCCAGTCGAAGAACGTGCTCGCCACGGCGACGGCCGGGGCGCTCGG
>JBAXVO010000144.1:0-8445 GCA_037129355.1 Deltaproteobacteria bacterium
GCTCCACGCCGCCCTGGAGGGGCGCCTCGCGGCGTGGCTCGCGCGGACCGCGCTCCACGCCGGGGGGCCCTGCCCGGTCTGCGGCTCCACGACCCACCCGGCCCCGGCCAGCGCCGAGGGGCACATCCCCGAAGAGAAGGAGGTCGAGGAGGCCCAGGGCGCCGCCCGGGCGCTCGAGCGCAAGGCGGCCGCCGCGGAGAGCGCGCGGGCGAGCGAGGCAGCGCTGCTCTCCGAGCTTCGCGAGCGGCTCGCCCGGGCCGCGGCCGAGGAGGGGCGGGAAGCACCGGCCCTTCGCGAGGAACTCGCCGGGGCCGTCCGGGCGCGCGACGAGGCCGGCCGGGCCGCCCTGCGAATCGGGGAGCTCGAGAAGGAGCTCGCGGCTGCCCGGCTGGACGTCACGGCCTGCCGCACCCGGCGCGACGAGGCCGATGGAGCCCTGGCCCGGGCCCGGGAGGCGACCGGCCGCGCCGAGGCGGTCCGCGACGAGTTGCGCGGGCGGCTCGAGAAGCTGGGCGTCGGCACCGGCGCCGCGGAGGAGCTGCAGGAGATCCGGGACGATCTGAAGGCGCGCGAGGCGCGCGCCGAGGCGGCGAGGACGGCCCACCAGGGCGCGACCTCCCGGCTGGCCGAGGCGGGGGCGCACCTCGCCGCCGCCGGGAAGGCCCGGGATCGGGCGGCGAAGGAGGCGGTGGAGGCCCGCGCCCGCGCCGACGAGGGCTGCACCGCCGCGGGATTCGCCGCCATCGCCGACTGCGAGGGCGCGCTCCTCGCCGAGGCGGCTCGAAGGACGCTCGCCGCATCGATCCAGCAACGGGAGTCGGCGGCGTTCGCGGCCCGGAAGCGGCTCGCCGAGCTCGATGCGGTGCTCTCCGGCGCCACCCGTCCGGACGTCGGCGCCGCGCAGACGAGCCGCGCCGAGGCCGAGGCTGCCGCGCGCCAGGCGGGAACCGAGCAGGCCCGGCTGGAACGGGACGTGGAGCGGTTCGTCGAGCTCACCGGGCGGCTCGAGGAGCTCCGGGGCGAGCTGGAGGGGATCACGTCGCAGCTCTCCGTCGCCGGGCAGGTGGCCGAGATGGTCCGCGGGCACAACCCCCGGTCGATGAGCCTGCACCGGTTCGTGCTGGCGGCGCGTCTCGAGGAGGTGGCCGAGGCGGCGAGCGAGCGGCTGCTCCTCATGTCCCGCGGCCGCTTCCGGCTCCTCCACGACACCTCGGTGGCCCGGAGGAACTCGGCGGCCGGCCTCTCGCTCGTGGTGGAGGACACCTTCACGGGAACGCGCGACCGCCCGGTCGGCGCGCTCTCCGGCGGGGAGAGCTTCCTCGCCAGCCTCTCGCTCGCGCTCGGGCTCTCCGACGTGGTGCTCCGCCACTCCGGCGGGCGGAGGCTCGACTCCCTCTTCGTCGACGAGGGGTTCGGCACGCTCGACGAGGCCACGCTCGACGTGGCCATCCAGGCGCTCGAGACCCTCCAGCAGTCGGGACGGCTCGTGGGGGTCATCTCCCACGTGGCCGAGCTTCGCCGCCGCATCCCGGCGGGCATCGAGGTGAAGTCCACCCCCGCGGGGGCGGTGGCCACGGTCAGGGGGGCGACGTAGGCGCCGCCACCACGCGCATCAGCCCCTCCTGCGCGTCGCTCGCCACCAGCCGTCCGGCGGCGTCGTAGATCTGCCCCCGGGCCAGGCCGCGCGCCCCCTGGGCGGTGGGCGAGTCCATCACGTAGAGGAGCCACTCGTCCACGCGCGCCTCGCGGTGGAACCAGAGCGCGTGGTCGATCGACGCGACCACCATCGTCTTCTGGAACCAGCTCCTCCCGTGCGGGCGGAGCGCGGTCCCGACCAGGTGGTAGTCCGACGCGTAGGCCAGGATGGAGCGGTGGAGCCGCGCGTCGTCGGGGAGGCGGTCGACGGCGCGGAACCAGACCGCCTGGGTCGCCGCGCGCGGCGTGGGGGCGAGCGGGTTCTGCGGCTCGACCGGCCGGAACTCGATGGCGCTCCGCGAGAGCAGCGCCTCGGCCGCCCTCGGCGGCAGCGGCCCGGCCTGGGCGAGCCAGCGCTCGTTCAGCACCGCGATGGGGGTGAGCGCCTCCGGCGGTGGGACGTCGGGCATGGGGGTGGTGTGCTCGAGCCCGGGCTCCGGCGCCTGGAACGAGGCGATCATCGAGAGGATGGGGCGCCCGTGCTGGATGGCCTGCACGCGCCTCGCCGAGAAGCTCTTGCCGTCCCGGATGCGCTCCACCTGGTAGACGATGGGTGCGTCCACGTCGCCGGGCAGGAGGAAGTAGCCGTGGAGCGAGTGGGGGACCCGTCCCTCGATGGTGCGCTCGGAGGCGATGAGCGCCTGCCCGATCACCTGGCCGCCGAAGACCCGGGGGCCCCACATGTCCTTCGACTGGCCCCGGAACAGGTTCACCTCGAGTTGCTCGAGGTCCATCTGCCGGACCAGGGATGCGAGGATCTCGTTCACGACCGGCTCCAATCTGGACTCATCAAGTCGAAGTCCCTGTAAGTCTAAATGAAAACGTTCTTTGACAGGAGGGCTCCGCTCGCTAGATTGCGCAGCCTCGCACCCCGGATCCCGTGAGGCCCAGATGAAGAAGAAGCTCGACCACCGCAAGCTCTACCGGCTGCCCTGGAGCATCACCGACAACGTCATCTCCTGGCTGGAGCCGACCAAGGAGTGCAACATCTACTGCGACGGCTGCTACTCCGCCAACGCCAAGGGCAGCCACAAGTCGCTCGCGCAGGTCAGCGCCGACCTCGACGTCTTCGAGAAGTTCCGCCAGACCGACGCCGTCTCGGTGGCCGGCGGCGACCCGCTCGTGCACCCCCAGATCGTCGAGGTGGTGCGCATGATCGCCGCGCGGGGCTTGAAGCCGGTGGTGAACACCAACGGCCACGGCCTCACCCCGGCCCTGCTGCGCGGCATGAAGGGCGCCGGCCTGGCCGGGTTCACCTTCCACGTCGACAGCCTCCAGACGCGGCCGGGATGGAAGGGGGCGACCGAGATCGAGCTGAACGACCTGCGGCAGCAGTACGCCGACCAGGTTGCCGAGGTGGGCGGCCTCTCCTGCGCCTTCAACTCCACCCTCTACGAGAAGACGCTGCCCTTCGCGCCCGACATCCTGGAGTGGGCCCGCCGCAACGCCGACAAGGTCCACGTGGTGGTCTTCATCGCCTTCCGCGCCGCCAGCCAGGAGCACTTCGACCACTTCGTCGGCGAGGAGAAGGTGGAGGTGAAGGGGCTCACCTACACGCGCGCCGCGCCCCAGCGGACCGACATCGACGCGCAGGAGGTGGTCGACACCCTTCGCCGCCGCTTCCCCGAGTTCGAGCCGGCCGCCTACCTGAACGGCACCGAGCAGCCCGACTCGTTCAAGTGGCTCATGACCCTGCTCGTCGGGGACAAGGAGCGCTTCTACGGGAGCGCCGGGCCGAAGTTCGTCGAGCTCTCCCAGGTCTGGAACCACCTCGTGAAGGGGAGGTACCTGGGCTACGTTCCTCCCTCGACGCACGCCAGCGGCCGCAGCCTGCTCGCGCTCGCGGCCATCGACCCGGGGCTCCGCCAGGTCGCCGCGAACTGGGCGAAGGCGGTGGCCAGGAACCCGTTCCGGGCCACCCGGCCGCTCCATCTCCAGTCGGTGATGATCATCCAGCCGGTGGACGTCCTCCCCGACGGGCGCCAGTCGATGTGCGACTCCTGCCCGGACATGACCGTCCACGACGGCCAGCTGGTCTGGTCGTGCCGGCTGGAGGAGCGGCTCAAGTACGGCGAGCTGATGCGGATGCGCCCGGCTGCGGTCCGCGCTCCGCTGGTATAACCGTCGGGCACGATGAACCCGTGGCTGCGCATCTTCCTGCCCTACGCGGCGGGCTACTTCCTCTCGTACCTGCTCCGGAACGCGAATGCCGTGATCGCGCCGGAGCTGGTGCGCGAGCTGGGCATCTCGTCGGCGAGCCTGGGACTCCTCACCTCGGCCTACCTGCTCGCCTTCGGCGCGTTCCAGCTGCCGCTCGGCATCCTCCTCGATCGGTACGGGCCCCGCCGCGTCGAGGCCGGGCTGCTCGTGGTCGCCGCCGCGGGGAGCGCCTTCTTCGCCCTCGGCTCCAGCCTGCCCCAGCTGGCGCTGGCCCGTGCCGCCGTCGGGCTCGGGGTCTCGGCCTGCCTGATGGCGAGCTTCAAGGCCTTCTCGGTCTGGTTCCCCAGGGAGCGGCTGCCCTCGCTCAACGCCGCCGTGATGGTGGCCGGAAGCCTGGGCGCGCTCACGGCGACGACCCCGCTGTCGATGGCCGTCCCCGTGCTCGGCTGGCGCGGCGTGTTCTTCGTCCTCGCCGGCCTGGCGCTCGCCGCGGCGGTGGGCATCCTCTCCACGCCGGAGCGGTCGCAGGAGAGCTCCGGTGAGACCTTCGGCCAGCAACTGGCTGCGCTCGCCGGCATCGTCCGCAGCCCGGTCTTCTGGCGCTACGCGCCGCCCACCACCTTCTTCGTCGGCGGCTTCATGGCGCTGCAGGGGCTCTGGGCCGTGCCCTGGCTCATGCACGTGGGTGGGCACTCGAGGGAGGTGGCCGCCCTGCACCTCTTGCTCGCCACCGCCGGCATGATGTCCGGGTTCCTCTTCATCGCCCTGTTCATCGGATCGCTGCAGCGGCGCGGAATCCACCCCGACCGCGTGCTCGGGGTCGCCATGGTCGTCGGGCTCATCGCCATGGTCGGGCTCGTCCTCGGCACGGCGGGGAGCCACCTGGCCTGGTTCGTCCTCGGCGCGGTGTTCGCGGTGGGCAACATGGCCTACGCGATCCTCTCCGCCCAGTTCCCGGCCGCACTGGCCGGGCGCGCCAACACCGCGCTCAACCTGGGGGTCTTCGTGGGCGCCTTCGTCATCCAGTGGGGGTACGGCGCGGCGCTCGACCTGCTCGGCTCGCGGGGATGGTCGCCGGCCGACGCACACCGGGTGGCGGCTGGATCGCTCCTCGCGATGCAGGCGGCGAGCTTCGCCTGGTTCCTGCGGGGCCGTCCCACCCGACCCAGATGAGCGTCCTCGCTCCGGTAGCGATTGGCTAGGCTTTCCGGATGCCCCGTCTGTTCGCGCTCCTCGTCGCCCTGCTGCTCGTTGCGACCCGTTCCCTCGCCGACGATGCCGCGCATGCGCCGCCCGTCGCGACCGACTCCCCTGCCGTCCAGCAGATGGTCCTCCAGGGGCTCGTGGACGGCAACACCCGCTTCGTCGAGGAGAAGCAGGCGCCTCGTGACCTGGGAGCGGCGCGGCGCCAGGAGCTGGCGAAGGGGCAGCATCCGCGCGTCGCCGTCCTCTCCTGCTCCGACTCCCGGGTGCCACCCGAGCTGGTGTTCGACCAGCAACTGGGCGAGGTGTTCGTGGTCCGCACCGCCGGCAACGTCGCCGACGGCGTGGCGCTCGGCAGCATCGACTACGCCGTCGAGCACCTCGACATCCCGGTCCTCGTCGTGCTCGGCCACCGATCCTGCGGCGCGGTGAAGGCCGCGCTGGAGGCGCGCGAGAAGGGGCTCCACCCCCACGGCAACGTGAGCCAGGTGCTGAAGCTCGTGATGCCGGCGGTGGACCTGGCCGCGAGGGCCAAGGCGCCCGACCTCCTGAACGCCTCCATCGAGGCCAACGTGGACCTGGAGGCGAAGCGGCTCCTGAAGCAGAGCCCGATCCTCGCCTCGCGGGTCAAGGCCGGGAAGCTCAAGATCGTCACGGCCATCTACGACCTCGAGTCCGGGAAGGTGAAGTTCGCGACGGCGACCCCGGCGTGCGCACCCCCCGCGCCGGGCCGGATCGATTCACCGTCCGTCTACGCCGCCGCCGTCGTCGACGCCCTCGGCTGGGTCCGCCGTGCCACCAGCCACATGCCCGATGACGGGCCCCGGACGGTGCCCCAGGTCCAGGCGATCTTCGCGAGGACCCGGGACGACTTCGCCTGTGCGGGAAGGCAGCTCACCCCGTTCGTGAAGAGCAGCGCTGACTTGATCCGCGGGTCGGCGGAGGCCCTGGTGACCACCTGCGGCCGCCTCCAGGAGGCCACCGGGGCGATGTCCGCCGCGCTTCCCTCGAAGGACGAGGGGCCGATGGACGAGGCCGTCCGGGAGAAGGACCAGGCCTGGCTCGCCTTCCTGAAGGTCGCGGGGGTGTCGTCCCGGGTCCTGGTCGAGTTCCGCGACGAGGAGCCCACCGGGCGGCTGCTGGTGACGAAGGCGGAGCGCCAGTCCCTGAAGGCGCGCCTGGAGAAGGAGTTCGGGAAGTCCATCCGGAGCGGGAGGAAGGACGGACAGGACCCGCTCACGACCGTGGCCGCCTACTGGTACGAGCTCCTTGCGAATCCGGATTTCCGGGGGTTGGACGGGCCATGAATCGAACGATCGCCGCCCTCGCGCTCGTCGCCGCGGTCCTCCTGCAGGGCTGCACGGACGGTGGGGTGCCGTCGGGCACGAGCATCCAGGTGGGCGTCCGCCCGCTCTACCTCGTCCGGGGAATGGACGAGGGGCCGCTCAGGACCCGCCTGCTCCAGTGCCAGGACGGACCGCTGCGGCGGACCGGATTCTCCATCGGCCACCGGGGCGCGGCGATGCAGTTTCCCGAGCACTCCGACGTCTCCTACCGTGCCGGCGCGCTCATGGGGGCCGGCGTCGTCGAGTGCGACGTGACCTTCACCCGGGACGGCGCGCTGGTCTGCCGTCACAGCGAGTGCGATCTCGACTCCACCACCGACATCGTCGCCACCGCCCTGAACCAGAAGTGCACGGTTCCCTGGACCGGTCCGGTCGGACAGGACCATACCGCCCCGCTGTGCTGCACGAGCGACCTCACCCTGGCCGAGTTCCGGACCCTCCAGGCCAGGATGGAGTCGAGCGACCCGGCCGCCACGACGCCGGAGGGATACCTGGGCGGCACGCCCGACTGGCGCACCGACCTCTACACCGGGCGCGCCCGGGTGATGACCTTCCGGGAGAGCATCGCCCTGAACCAGGAGATGGGGGTGAGGCACACCCCCGAGCTCAAGGGCGCCACCTTCCAGGACCGGGTCGACGCCATCTTCGGCGGCCAGGAGGCGTACGCCCAGGCCATGGTCGACGAGCTGGTGCTGGCCGGGGTCTACCCGGGCGACGTCTTCGTGCAGTCCTTCAACGTCGACGACATCCTGTACTGGATCCGGCGTGCGCCGGCGTTCGGACGCCAGGCCGTCTACCTCGACTCCATCGACCCGACCGTCGCGCCTCCCATCGAGCGGATGAGCACGGCGAGGCTCCTCGAGCTCCGGAGCGCCGGTGTGCACATCCTCGCCCCGCCGCTCTTCGCCCTGCTCGACGTCACCGCCGACGGGCGGATGGTCCCGTCGACCTATGCCCGGGACATCCGCTCCGCCGGGCTCGAGATCATCGCCTGGACGCTGGAGCGATCCGACCTGCGCCGGGGAGCCTCGCAGGCCGGCTGGTACTACCTGTTCGACCCGGAGGGCAGGGCGGTGAGGAAGGACAGCGACGTGTACGTGGTGCTCGACGTCCTCGCCCAGGAGGCGGGGATCGTCGCCATCTTCTCCGACTGGCCGGCGACCGTGACCTACTACGCGAGCTGCATGGGGCTTCGCTAGCCGGAGGCGCGCGCAGGGCTCCGCGGCAGCTCGAGTCCCACCACCGCTCCGCCCCCGTCGCGGTTCCGGGCGTAGGCCGTCCCGCCGTGCGCCTCGGCGATGCGTCGCACCAGGGACAGCCCGAGGCCGAGCGATCGGCCGTCGTCCCCGATGGCGGCCCGCCGCTGGAAGGGCTCGAAGGCGCGCGGCAGCTCGGATCCCGAGAATCCGGGGCCGGCGTCCTCGGCCTCGACGAGGAGGAAGCCAGGGCGGGAGCGGAGCGTCAGGCGCACCAGCCCCTTCCCGTGCCGCTCGGCGTTGTCGATCAGGTTCCCGATGGCGCGGAGGACGAGCGTCGCGTCGGCCTCCAGGTGGACGTCCGGGGTCTCGACGTGCAGCCGCTCGGCAGGGAGACCGGACCGCTCGAGCGCGGTGGCGGCGAGCGCGGCGGCGTCGAGGCGCGTCGCGTTCATCGCCGAGAAGTCGAGCCGGGCGCTGGCGAGAAGCTCCCCGACCAGCTGGTCCATCTCGAGAACCTCCCGCTCGAGCTGGGCGAGGTGCGCCGGGTCGGCGGTGGGAGAGAGGAGGTCCCCGATCACCCGGATGTGCCCGAGCGGGGTCCGGAGCTCGTGCGACACCGCCGCCAGCAGCTCGCGCTGGTCGCGCATCTGCCGCTCGATCTTCTCCGCCATGTCGTTGATGGCGGTGGTGAGCGTGCCGATCTCTCCCAGCTCGCGCCAGTCGAGCCGCGCCCGGCTGGCGAGCTTGCCGTCGCCCAGGTCGCGTGCGACGCCGGCCAGGTGGACGATGGGGCGCGCGATGCGCCGGGCGATCCGCCCGCTCGCGAGCCAGAGGACGGCGAC
>JBAXVO010000145.1:0-8393 GCA_037129355.1 Deltaproteobacteria bacterium
CTCGTGCATGCCCTTCATCAGATTCGAGACGAGAGTGAAGAGCTGGTTCTGCTTCTCCACCAGGCGCTGGATCTCGAGCATCTCGAGCCGTTCGTCGGGCGAGCCGGCCTCGCCCTTCTGGGCCGTGGTGCTGGACTTGGAGGTCGACGTCGACGTGGACTTGGCCGTGGAGGTGCTCTTCGTGCCGGTGGAGCCGCCCGCCTTGGTGGAGCTCGAGGTTCCGCCCTTGGCGGTGGTGCCCTTGAGCGCCCCGGCCAGGGCCCCGCCGAGGCTCTCCCCGACCTTCATCGCCGCCGGCGCCAGCATGGGCAACCCCACGGCCGAGGTGAGCGCGGCGAGGAGCGGCCCGCCGAACGACTTGAGCGCGTCCCCGAGCATCCCCCCGAGCCCTCCGAAGAGCGAATCGAAGATGCCCCCTCCCCCACCGGCCCCGGGAAAGATGGCCCCCAGGATGTTCCCGAAGAAGCCGCCGTCCTCCTTCTTGGTCTCGGTACCTCCCTCGCCGTACTTGGCCTTGTAGTCGTTCATCTTGTCGTTGAGCTCGTCGTCCATCTTCTTCTGCACCGCGATCATGAAGCGGGAGAGCTTCTCCTCGACGCTGAGCGACGGGTCGGAGAGGAAGGACCACTCCGCGGGGGCCTTGGTCCCGGAACCGGTCTTCGCCGCGGAGGTCGTCGCGACCTTCGCGTATCCGGCACCGGAGCCCTTCTCCGCCAGCGTGGAGACGAGCCAGGAGATCGGTGCCGAGACCGCCGCGCCTCCTCCGAGCCAGGGAAGGATGGGCGCCCCGGAGACGGACGCACGGTCGAGCCCGGCGGGCGCCGTCGCCCGGGCGCGGGAGGAAGCAGCGGTGCGCCCCGCGCCCTCGGCGTCGGCGAGCGCCACGGAGAGCTGCGGGGCGGAAGGGATGACCTGCGCGATCGACATGTGCGGACCTCCTGGGGTGAAGGGAACGGCCCCTGCCCCTCGCACCGCCCGTGCCGGACCGTGGAAGCGCCTTTCCAGGGTGTTCCGGCTCCGTCCGGACCGCGTCCGCGCCCCTCGGGCCGGGGGACGGCCGTTTGACCCCACGTCGCCCGGCACCTAGATTCCCCTGGTGCGTTACCTCGGGATCGACCTCGGACGGGCCCGCATCGGGCTCGCCCTGGCCGACGACATCCTCCGCTCGGCTCGCCCGCTCCGCGCCGTCGAGCGGCGCGACGAGGTCTCCGACCTGGGCGCCATCGGCACGGTGGCCCGGGAGTACGAGGTGACCCGGGCCGTGGTCGGCCTGCCCCTCAACATGGACGGAACCGAGGGACCCTCGGCCCGGCTCGCCCGGACCTTCGCCCCCCGCCTGGCGACCGCGCTGGGGGTGCCGGTCGACCTCTTCGACGAGCGGCTCTCCACCTTCGAGGCGGAGGACCGGCTGCGCTCCCGCGGCGTCTCGGCGCGCGACATGAAGGGGCTCGTCGACGCCGAGGCGGCGGCGGTGATCCTGCAGGGATGGCTCGACGGGAGGCCCACCACGTGAGGATCGTCCGGCTGCTCGGCTTCCTGGTCTTCCTCGCCGTGCTGGCCGGGGGAGCGTTCGTCTGGACCACCTGGCGGGAACTGCGCGCCTTCCGCGACACGCCGTTCGGCAGCGGCGCCGAGAAGATCGTCGAGATCGATCCGGGCACGAGCGCCAGCGGCATCCTTCGCCGGCTGGCCGAGGCCGGGGTGATCTCCGACGAGGAGGTCGCCCGCCGCTACCTCCGCATGTGGAAGCGGGACAAGCGGACGCTCAAGGCGGGCGAGTACGCCTTCAGCGGGCCGCTCCTCCCCGACGACGTCCTGGAGCGCATCTACAAGGGCGAGGTGAAGACCTGGAAGTTCACCGTCCCGGAGGGGCTCCGCGCCGACGAGATCGCCCCCATCATCGAGAAGGCCTCGCTCGGAAAGGCCTCCGAGCTCCTCGCCCTGATGCGCGACCCGGAGTTCGCGAAGGAACTCGGGCTCCCCTTCCCGTCCCTGGAGGGGTTCCTCTTCCCCGACACCTACGCCTTTCCACACAGCGTGAAGCCTCGGGAGCTCCTCTCGGCCATGGTCGCCCGCTACCGGGAGGCCTGGAAGAAGGCGGAGACGAAGCGCCGTCCGGGCATCACGCTCGACGAGGGGCAGGCGGTCATCCTGGCCTCGATCATCGAGAAGGAGACCGGGCGCCACGACGAGCGGCAGCGGATCTCCTGCGTGTTCCACAACCGGCTCGCCAAGGGGATGAAGCTCCAGACCGACCCCACGGTGATGTACGCCACCATGCTGCGCCGGGGCGGCAAGTGGTCGAACAACATCACCAGGAAGGACCTGGCGGCGCCGCACCCCTACAACACCTACGCGGTGGCGGGGCTGCCGCCCGGCCCCATCGCCAACCCCGGCGAGGCGGCGCTCGCCGCGGCCATCTCGCCCATCGACTGCCGCGACCTCTACTTCGTGTCGAGGAACGACGGGAGCCATGTCTTCTGCCCCGACCTCCGTTGCCACCAGGCCGCGGTGAGGGAGTGGCAGGTGGAGTTCTTCCGCGCCAGGCGGGCGGCGAAGGAAGCCAGCGCCGACCGGGAGGCGAACGCACCCCCCGACGGAACCGGGCCCGCCGCCGAGGCGCCACCGCGCGGGTGATCAACCCCGCGAGGCCCGTGCGTCCGCCCAGGCCTTCGCCGCCGTCGATCCCAGGATGAGCGCCCCGCCGGCCAGCGCGAGCGGCGACGGCCGCTCCCCGTGCGCGATCCAGGCCCAGACCGGGTTGAGCGCCGGCTCCACGAGCAGCAGGAGCGAGGCGTCGAGAGCGGGCAACTTCCCCACCCCCCGGGTGAGGAAGACGTAGGCGAGCGCCACCTGGAAGATGCCGAGGTAGGCGAGCGCCGCCCAGTCGGCGGCCGGGACGAGCGACGGCGACCTCAGGAACGGCAGGCAGATCATCGCGGCGAAGACGTTTCCGAGGACGGCCGCGGCCATGGGCGAGGTCCCCTCGTGGCGCGCCATCCACCGGAGCCCCATGATCGCGAAGGCCCAGGTGACCCCGGAGAGCAGCGCGAGCACGTTTCCGTGGAAGGGGTCGGGCGCCGTGCGCCCCGCCGTGCCGGTCCCGGCGAACACGAGGAGGAGCCCCGCCGCCACCGGGAGCATGATGGCGAGGTCGCTCCGGCTCGCCTTCTCCCGGAGGAGCCAGGGGCCCACGAGCAGCACGTAGAGGGGCGCCGTCGACTGGAGGAAGATGCTCGCCGCGGAGGTGGTGAGCTTGTTGGCGGTGACGAAGAGCACCAGCGACCCGGCGAAGGCGAGCCCGACCGCGGCCGCCCGCCAGGTGTAGCCCCGGCGTGCCGCCGGGATGAAGGCGACGAGGGCCAGGGCGGCGATCGCCGAGCGGACCCCGCCCACCTCGAAGCCGGAGAGGGTCGTCGCCTTGATGGCCGCGCCGCCCGTCGAGAAGAGCAGCGCCGCGGCGACGATCTCCAGGCGGGCGCGGCGAAGGGGGAGCACGGGCGGAGAATGGCCCGGGACCGGCGGGACGGCAACAGGTCGCTCCCGAACCCCAGCGCTCCGGCGCGGCGCACGCTTCCCCACCCCGGACCTTTCCTCCCCCCTGCACCCGCTGCTATGTTCCCGCCGACCCGATGGCTACCCCGTCCCGCCCCCCGGCGCGCCGCGCCTGGACCCTCCTTGGAAGCGCCCTCGCGATCGGCGCCGCGGCCGCGGTGTACCTCCTCCGCCCGGTCCCGGTTCCCCCGGCGCCGACGCCCGCGCCGGTCGCCGAGGCCCGTCCCGCCCCTCCTCCGGCGCCCCCGGTGGTCACCCGCGCGACGGCCCGCACCGTGGGGCGCAACCAGAACCCCACCCAGGTCCTCGCTGCCATGGGGCTAGAGGCGACAGAACTCCAGGCCGTCCTGGGTGCCCTCGACGGCGTCCTCTCCTTCAAGCGCATCCGCGTCGGCGACCAGGTGCGGGTCGAGCGCGCCCTCCCCGGCGGCGAGCTCCGTTCCCTCTCCTGGCGCCAGGGTCCGGCCGACGAGTTCCTCGTCCTTCCCTGCCCCGCCGGGCTCTGCGGTTCGCGGCGGGAGGTGACCGTCACCCGGGACGTGATCCTCGTCTCGGTCACCATCCGTTCCTCGGTCTCCGAGGCGCTCCAGGAGGCGGCGCGCGACCCGATGCTCGCCGCCTCGGCCGCCGACGTGCTGGCCTGGGACGTCGACTTCTACCAGGACGTCCGGGGAGGCGACTCGCTCAAGCTGGTGGTCGAGCGCTTCGAGGCCGACGGGCGTTTCCTCCGCCACGGCGACGTCCTCGCCACCGAGTACGCCGGCAAGGTCGCCGGCCGCAAGCGGCTCTTCCGCTACACCGACCCGTCCGGCTTCACCGGCTACTACGACGACGCCGGGACGAGCGCCCGCCGCGGCTTCCTCAAGGCGCCCGTGCCCTACGTGCACCTCACGTCGCGCTTCGGCAGCCGGCGCCACCCGCTGCTCGGCTACGTCCGGGCCCACCAGGGCGTGGACTACGGCGCGCCCGAGGGAACGCCGGTCTGGGCCGTGGGCGACGGGGTGGTGTCGCTGGCGGGGTGGAACGGAGGGTGCGGCCTCATGGTGCAGATCCGCCACCGCAACGGTCTCGATTCGGTCTACTGCCACCTCTCCAAGGTGAACGTGGCCGCCGGGAGCCACGTCGGCCAGCGGCAGGTGGTGGGGCGCGTGGGAAGCACCGGCCTCTCCACCGGCCCCCACCTCCACTACGCCATCCGGCGGGGCGGGTCCTACGTCAACCCGCTCCAGCTCCAGCTCCCCCGAGGGGAGCCGGTGAAGGCGGAGTGGCGGGACGACTTCCTCACCCGGATCGACGCCGCCAGGCAGCAGCTCGATCGCGCGCCCGTCGCGCTGCTCGACTGACGGCGCGGCGCCCCCGGGGCGCCCTCGTCACCGCGACAGGCGCTGTTCCAGCCCGCGGGCCCGCGCGAGGAGCGGAAGGTCCGGGTCGGCTCCCGACCAGTTCTCGAGGAACGCCGCCACCCGGGTCCGGGCCTCGTCGGGCCGGCCCAGCCGGGCGAGTTCCTCGGCGGCGAGGACGTCGGCCCAGGGCCGGAAGACGTAGACGGCCGGGGGCCCGTAGATGAGGTGCAGCGCACACACCGCCTCGAACGCCTGGAGCGCCTCCGCGTGTCGCCCCGCACCGGCAAGCGCCATCCCGAGCAGGAACTGCGGCTCGACGGCCGGGCTGCGGCGCGACACGTCCACGAGGATCTCCGCCGCCTCCGCGTGGCGCCCCTCCCGGAGGGCCCGGACGGCGGCGTACTGACGCTCCGACAGCGACCCCGGCGCGAGCACCTGCGCCCTGGCCCTGGCCTGGTCGTCCATGCCCAGCCAGGCGAGCAGCCATGCCCTCCGGTCGGCATAGGGGTCTTCCCCGGGGGGCGGCGCTCGGTGGGTCTCGAGGGACTGGCGGGCCGCCTCCGTGTTCGCCCCCACGAGGGCCATGTAGGCGAGGAACGCCGCGTCCCAGGCCTCGAACTGGTTCCCGGCCGCCACGGGGATGACGGCGAGGAAGGACTCCCTCCCCTCGCGCCCTCGCCCCTGCGAGGCGAGGATCGGCGCCAGGACCTCCGCCGCCACCCGGCGCGGCCCGGGGCGCACGTCGGGCCCGCTCCAGCGACGGAGCTCCCGCTCGGCCCCGGCCCGGTCCCCGGCGCCGAGGAGGACCTCCGCCTTGGCGTAGGCCGACTCGAAGTGCTCGCCGCCCGACACCGCGGTCGCGCTCCCGGCCGCCGCGACGGCCTCGGTCCAGCGGTCGGCGGCCCCGAGCGCCCGAGCCACCATGGCCTGGGCCTCCGCCGACGGGCGGAGCCGTGCCGCGCGCTCCGCCCGGGCCAGCGCCTCCCCCTTCGGTCCGAACCGGTCCAGCCACTCGAAGAGGTGGATGTACGCCACCAGGTAGGCCGGATCCAGGTCGAGGGAGGATCGGAAGAGCGATGCCGCGCGTGCGTAGCCGGCCGGCGTGTCGCCATGCCAGAACGCCTCGCCGGCGAGGTAGAGGACCTGCTTGTCGAGCGGGTAGTCGAGGGCGAGCGCATCGAGGATCCGCGTCGCCTCCGCATGGCGCTTCTCGACGATGGCCTTGTACCCGAGGACCAGTCGACGCTCCTTGTCGGGCAGCCTCGACGCGTGCTTCGCCGCGGCCTCCATGTGGGTCCGCTGGTCCTCGTCGGGCGCGTCGTGCCACCCGGCCAGGATCGCCATCTCGAGGTGCGGCATGGCGAACCCCGGGTCGGCGGCGATGGCCGCCTTGTACTCCGCGATGGCGGCCGGGATGTCGAAGGTCTCGTTGGCGTATTGCTGGCCGAGCAGGTAGTGGCGGTAGGCGTCGAGGTTGTTCGTCACCGCGGCCGGCTTCCCTCCGACGTCGGGGCCAGCCCCTTCGCGCAGGGCCTGGCGGATCGATCCCGCGACGCGGTCCACCAGTTCCGGGATCCCGCTCGGCTCCCCGATCCCGGTCGCGGGGCGGCGCTCCTCGACGACGAAGAGCGTGTCGAGGCTTGACGGGTCGATCCCCCGGACCTGGAGCACCACGTCCGATCCGATCCGTCTCACCTCCGGAACGAGCAAGAGCCGCGAGCCAACCCTGCGGGCCACCTCCCGCGCCACGGCCGGCTCCACCCTCCCCGACGAGCCCAGCGCGTCCTGCGCAGCGAGGTCGAGCAGGCGAAGCCTTCCCGGGACGTCGAGGGCGCGGGACTGCTCGAGCGCGGTCACGAGCAGGGGGGAGACGGCGTCGAGCGAGGGATCGGAGGTCCGGTTCAGGGGATCCGACACGACCACCGTCGTCCGGCCGGGGTGGCCTGCGGGCGCGGCGTGGACGACGCGCTCGTGCAGCAGTGCGCCGGCGACCGCGCCCGCCGAGACCGCGACGATCCCGGCCACGATGCGCCGCACGCGGGAAGGTCGGCGCGCCCTGGGGTGGCCCACCGAGGCGGGCCGGGACCCCTGGGGGGACGGCTCCATCATCTCGTCGAGTTCCCGCGCCACCGCCGCGGCGTCGCGCGGACGGTCGACCGGGTCGCGGGCGAGCATCCGCTGGACGAGCGGGCCGAGCTGTGGCTGCTCGGGGGCGTCGAGGATGGGCGTGGAGCGCGCGTCGCGCGACCCGGTCGCTCCGGGGAACGGGAGCTCCCCGGTGAGCATCTGGAAGATCAGGACGCCCAGCGCGAAGACGTCGGTCCGCTCGTCCTCCGGCGCCCCGCGCCACTGCTCCGGCGCCATGTACGCGGGCGTCCCCCCCTGGAGCCCTCGCTGGCCGAAGGCCCGGGCCAGCCCGAAGTCGAGGACCTTGGCGTGCCCCTCCTCGTCGAGGAACACGTTCCGTGGGTTCAGGTCCCGGTGGATCACCCCGGCGGAGTGGGCGTGCACCAGGGCGGCGGCCACGTCGCGGGTCAGGTGCATCGCGTCCCGCGGCGGGACGACGCCGGTCGCGAGCCGTTCGCAGAGCGTCTGGCCGCGGAGCAACTCCATCACCAGGAATGGGCCGTACTCCGAGTGTCCCAGGTCATGGAGCTGGACGATGTTGGGGTGGCAGAGGCGTGCCGCGGCGGCGGCCTCCCTCAGGAGCCGGTCCTCCCGGATCGCGCCCTGCCCTCCGGACACGACCTTGAAGGCCACGGTGCGGCCGAGGGAGAGGTCGCGGGCCTCGTACACCACCCCGAACCCGCCCCGGCCGACCTCGCGGACGATCTCGAAGCGCCCGTCGACCACCACCCCCGGGCGCAGCCGGGCCGCGGCCGCCCCGATGTCCACCTCCGGGGCCCGGGCGATCTCGGAGAGCAGCGCCGAGATGGAGCGCCCCCCGAACGCCCGCCTCCCAGCCTCTGCGACCTCTCCCCTGAATCCGTTCGATCCGCCCATCGTCCCCCCGTCGATCCGCCCCCGATGGAGGGAAGAGCGACGGGGACGCGGCTTGTGACCTCGGGAGCGGCTCCCGGATGGGGCTCGATTCCCGAATCAGCGCCGGCGGCGGCGGGCCTTCTCGGCCGCGAGCACCTTGCCGAGCGCCTCCTTGCCCTGGAGCGCGGAGACGAGCGTCTCCAGATCCTCGGGTTTCACCTCGAGGAAGGAGTGGCTGCGTCGGAGCTCGACCTTCACCAGCTCCACGCCGGGCGCGAGGGATGCGACCGTCTCGCGGAGCCGGGTCTCGTCGGCGCCGTCCATCTCCCCGGCGTTCAGGAAGATGCGGGAGGCGGACGGACGCCCGGGCACACCGGACGCCTCGGAGGGCTCGACCTACCTGGGCTCCCTGGTCTCCCTGGCCTCCAGGGGCGCCCGGGGCGCCCTGGTGACGGGGATCTGGCGGGTGGCGGGGATCTCCACCGACGGGGTGCTCGACGACGCGGCGGCGGC
>JBAXVO010000146.1:0-8390 GCA_037129355.1 Deltaproteobacteria bacterium
CCTGCCACTCGGGATGGTGTCGAGGATGGCCCGGTAGAGAGGCTCGTCCGGCGCCAGGTCGGTTGCGCGAACCAAGGTCCCCCCTTCGTCCGACACCCTGCGTGCAGGAGATGATCCCACCAAAGCGAGCGCCGCACCACGTCTCGGACGGGGTGCGGCTGGTTGCCACCACCCGATGGGAGGTGGGGACTAGTCCGATACCACGATCTTCCCGCCACCCATGGCCATCGCCGTGCAGTGGAACTTCTCCACCCCGGCCTTGGCCGGCGTGATGGTGAGGGCCACGGCCTTGTCGAGCGGGAGCGTGAAGTTCTTCACCTTCTCGTCCGGGATGTCGATGGCCTTGATGCAGGTCCGGTCGGTGGTGCGCAGGAAGGAGAGCGTCACGGGCTCCCCCTTCTTGACCTTGATCTCCTTGGGCTCGAAGCCGTTCTCGGTGACCTTGATCTCGATCTTCTTCCCCGCGGCGGGCGCGGCGGGGGCCTTGTCGGCGGCCAGGACGGGGAGCGCGAGCAGGACGGCGAGCAGTGCGGCGATACGCATTCGGGAATCCTCCAGAGGGTCGGTTCGGGAACATCATAGCCGGGCCCGGGATTCCCGCGATTCCCCATCCGGCCGTCAGTGGAAGTCCCGGGAGGCGGTCCGCACCTCCTCGAGCGGAGCGAGGGGCAGGAGCTCCCTGACTTGAAGATTCACCACGTTTCCGGTGCGCTCGACCCGCCCCCGGGCGATGAGGAAGGGGGCGTTGCGGACGAGCGACCGGTAGCGCTCGTAGACGTCGGGCATCACCACCAGGTTGGCGATCCCGGTCTCGTCCTCCAGGGAGACGAAGGTGATCCCCCGCGCGGTCTCCGGGCGCTGCCGGACGATGACGATGCCGCCCACCTCGACCGCCGCCCGGCCGCGCATCCGGGAGAGTTCCCGCGCGGTGCGCGCCCCGCGCGCCGCGAGCGCAGCGCGCAGGAAGGAGACCGGGTGGGCCCGCTCGGAGAGGCCGGTGGCGGCGTAGTCCCGCGCCACCTCCTCGGCCGCGGCCGGCTCCTCGAGCGCGGCCGGCGCCTCGGGCGGCAGCCGCCCGGCGAAGAGCCCCCCCTCGTCCCCCGGCGAGAGCCCCAGCGCCGTCCAGAGGGCGGCCCGCCGCCCCGGCGCCAGCGACCGCAGCGCCGCCGCCTCGGCGAGCCGCGTGAGCCATGCCCGCGACAGCCGCGCCCGCCGCGCCAGGTCCTCCACCGAGGCGAAGGGGCCCTCCCGCCGGGCCGCGAGCACCGCCTCCCCCACCGCCCTCGGCAGCCCGCGGATCCGGGAGAGGCCGAGCCGCAGCGCCGGCCGCTCCCCGGGCGCGGAGGCCACCCCCTCCGCCTCCCCCTCCAGCGTGCACTCCCAGTTGCTGTGCAGGACGTCCACCCCGCGGACCTCCACCCCGTGCCGCTTGGCGTCCTCGAGCAGCGTGTGGGGGGCGTAGAACCCCATGGGCTGGCTGTCGAGCAGCGCCGCGACGAAGGCGGCCGGGTGGTGCCGCTTCACCCAGGCCGACGCGTAGACGAGCAGCGCGAAGGACGCGGCGTGCGACTCCGGGAAGCCGTAGCCGGCGAAGCCGTGGAGCTGCTGCAGGATGGCGTCGGCGTCGGCCGGCGGGATGCCCTTCGCGGCCATGCCGGAGACGAGCCGCCCGCGCATCTCCTCGATGCGCTCGTGGGAGCGCTTGTGGGTCATGGCCCGGCGCAGCTCGTCGGCCTCGCCCGGGGTGTAGCCGGCGGCCACCACCGCGAGCCGCATGGCCTGCTCCTGGAAGAGCGGGATGCCGAGCGTCCGCTCGAGCACCGCCCGGAGCGGCTCGTACGGGTAGCGGACCTCCTCCCGCCCGTCGCGCCGGCGCAGGAAGGGGTGGACCATCCCCCCCTGGATGGGGCCGGGGCGGATGATGGCCACCGAGATGACGAGGTCGTAGAAGCGGCTCGGACGCAGCCGGGGCAAGAGCGACATCTGCGCCCGGGACTCGATCTGGAAGACCCCGATGGTGTCGGCCCGGGAGATCATCTCGTAGACCCCGGGCTCCTCGGCGGGGATGGCGGCGAGCGAGGCGGGCCAGGGATCGGCGGTCGCGCCAGAGGGGGCCGGCCGGTGGCGCCCGATCAGGCCGAGCGCCCGGGAGAGGGCGGTGAGCATGCCGAGCGCCAGCAGGTCGACCTTGAGGAGCCCCAGCTCGGCGAGGTCGTCCTTGTCCCACTGGACCACCGTGCGCCCGGCCATGGCGGCGGGCTGCACCGGGACGGTCTCCACGAGCGGCCGCCTGGTGATGACGAAGCCCCCCACGTGGATGGAGAGGTGGCGGGGGAAGCCGGCGATCTCGGCGGCCAGGCGCAGCGCGTGGCGCACCGCCGGTGAGCCCTCCGGGTCGAGCCCGGCCTGCGCGAGCACGGCCGGCGGGATCTCCCCGGCCGCGTCGTGGCTGCCCGTGAGCTTGGCCAGCCGGTCCACCTGGTCGGGGGCGAGCCCGAGCGCCTTGCCCACGTCGCGGATGGCCGAGCGGGCCCGGTAGGCGATGACCTCGCAGACCATGCCGGCCCGGTCGCGCCCGTAGCGGCCGTAGACGTACTGGATGACCTCCTCGCGCCGCTCGTGCTCGAAGTCGACGTCGATGTCGGGCGGCTCGCCCCGCTCCGCGGAGAGGAAGCGCTCGAAGAGCAGCCCCATCCGCACCGGGTCGATCGAGGTGATGCCGAGCACGAAGCAGATGGCCGAGTTGGCCGCGCTGCCCCGTCCCTGGCAGAGGATGCCGCGCTCGCGGGCGAAGCGGACCACGTCCCAGACGGTGAGGAAGTAGCTCTCGTAGCCGAGCTGCTCGACCAGCGCGAGCTCCCGGGCGAGCTGCCGCTCCACGTCGGCGGGAGGCGGCCCGCCGTAGCGGTCGACGGCCCCCTCCCGCACGAGGCGCCGGAGCAGCCCCATGCCCCCCGCCGTGCCACCCTCCTCGGCCAGCACCGGCGGCAGCGGGTGCTCGCCCCGGATCTCCTCGAGCCGGAAGGGGCAGGAGGCGGCGAGGTCGGCGGCGGTCTCGAGCCCCTCCGGGAAGTCGGCCCAGAGCCGGGCCATCTCCCCGGGCCCCTTCAGCGTGCGCTCGGCGTTGGGGAAGAGGCGCCGGCCCACCCGGTCGACGCTCGTCCCCAGCCGGATGCAGGTGAGGACGTCCTGCAGCGGCTGCCGCCTCCGATCGTGGGTGTGGACGTCGTTCGTCACCGCCACCGGGATCGAGAGCCTCCGCCCCACGCTGCGCACCGCGGCGATGCGCGCCTCCTCGCCGGCCGCCCGGTGGCGCGACACCGTGAGCGCGAGCCGCCCGCCGAAGACCTCCCGCAGCCGGGCCGCCACCCCGGCGTCGGTGCCGGCGTGGAGCGCGAGGAGGCCGCGGGACCGCTCGGCCACCGCCAGGAACGGGAGCCTGGGCTCGGGCGGCCGGACCACCGTCCCCTCCGGCGCCTCCCCCTCCCCGAGCGGCGCGCCCGCGTGGGCCTCGGTGAGGAGCCGGCACAGCCCGGCGTAGCCCTCGCGGTCCATGGCCAGCAGGGTGAGCCCGGTCGTGCCCGGACCGAGCCCGTCGCAGGCGAGCTCGGCGCCGACCACGAGCGGGATCCCCCGCTTGCGGGCCCGGGCGTGGGCCCGCACCACGCCGTAGAGGCCGCCGCGATCGGCGAGCGCCAGCGCCTCGAGCCCCAGGTCGGCGGCGCGGTCCACGAGCTCCTCCGGCTGGCTCGCCCCCGTGAGGAAGGAGAAGCTCGACCGGCAACGCAGCTCGGCGTAGCGGGGGGACATCGGCCCTCAGTCGAAGAGGCCGTGGAGCCAGAGCCGGCCGTCGCGTCCGTCGCGGAAGATCCAGGCCTCGCCCAGCCCCTCGAGCCGGGCCCGGTAGTAGTCGCGGTCGAACGGCTCGTTCCACCACTCGCCGGCCAGCCGCTCGGGGACGGAGAGGGCGAGGACGGCGCGGACCGTGCCCTCGACCCGGAGCGAGGTGAGCCGGCCACCCTCCCCCAGCGCGACGATCGGGCGCGGGGGATCGAAGAGGCGCGTGGGGCGCCCCGGCTGCGCCTCCGGCGCGGGCTGCGGCTGCGGCTGCGCCCCCGCCCCGCCGGCCCGCCCGGTCCCTCCGTGCCGGAACGGGGTCGCCCGGTAGGCCGCCTCCGGCCGATGCCGGTCGGCCGCCTCGGCGGCGAAGAGGGACCGCTCCCCCAGCCGGGCGGCGAGGCGCGAGAGGGCCACGTCGAGCGCACGCGCCACCTCGGGCCGGTCTCCCACGGCGAGCTGCTCGGCCGGGACCTCGGCCGCCTCCACCACGGCGAGGTCGAGGGCGCGCACCGGGGCGGGGAGCCGCAGACCGGCGAGCCGCTCGCGGAGCGGCCCGAGCCAGGCCGCCGCGTCGGCGCTCGGCCGCGAGAGCGGCAGGTCGACCCGCTCCTCGCCGCGCGGGTCGAGCAGCAGCGTGAGCCTCAACCGGCTCGCCCCCAGCCCCCGCCCGACGAGCCGTGCCGCCACCCGGTCGGCGAGACGCTTGGCCGCGAAGAGCACCGGCTCGGCGCTCTCGAGCAGCCCCACCTCCCCCTCGAGGTCCCAGCGCTCGCGCGGGAAGGTCTCGGAGACGAAGGGAACGAGGGGACGTGGATCGGACCCGCGGGCCAGCCGGCCGGCCGCCGCGCCCACCGCGCCGAAGCGGTGGGCCAGCGTCTCCGCCGGGAGGGCGGCCAGCGCGCCGGCGTCCCCGACCCCCACCGCGGAGAGCCAGCGCGCCATCTCGGCGGGGAGGTCGAGCGCCGCGAGCGGCAGCGGCGCGAGCGCCCGCGCCCCCTCCCCGGGCCCGGGCGCGACCCTCGTCCGTTCCCGGCCGGCGTGACGCGCCAGCGCGAGCGCCACCCCCTTGCCGTCGGCCACCGCGAGACGTCCCCGGAAGCCCATGTCGACGCAGCACGCGAGCACCCGACCGGCCAGCACCCGCTCCGCCTCCTCCGGATCGCTGCCGGACAGGCAGGCGCCGGCGGCGTCGAGGAGGACCGCGTCGGGAGGCGCCAGCTC
Source organism: Deltaproteobacteria bacterium (assembly GCA_037129355.1). Classification (GTDB taxonomy): domain Bacteria; phylum Myxococcota; class Myxococcia; order Myxococcales; family Anaeromyxobacteraceae; genus CAIOAK01. Next base: position 5,062 of record JBAXVO010000146.1, read on the forward strand.
GACCACGGGGGCGAGGGCCAGGAGCGCCTCGGCGAGCGCGCGAAGCGCCGCCCGGTCGGCGACGGCGTCGAGCGGCACGGCCTCCAGATCGGCGCAGGCCGCCCTGGCCTGCACGAGCGAGTCGCCCGGCCGGACCCCGACGGCGAGCGCCGGTGCGGTGGCGTGGCGCACGAGCCCCTCCGCCACCACCGCGAGCGCCCCGGCCGGCGGCCGGGCCCGCAGGACCCGCTGCAGCGGCAGGTCCGGGAGGACGACGGCGAGGGTGCGCGGCGGACCCCGCTCAGGCGACATGGTCGATCTCCGCGAGGCGCACCGCGTCCAGGTCGATCCGGACCGCCGCCGGGATGGCCGGATCGCCCGGGCCGGAGAGCAGGAGCGCCGCCGCCCCCCCCTTCTCGGCCGCCGCCCGCAGCCGGCGCAGGATCGGCTCGGCTCGCGCCGCGGGGACGCCGCGCAGGGGGACGTCGATGGCCACCGCACGGAAGGCGCCGCTCCCGAGCAGCACCTCCGCGGCCCAGAGCCCCGGCAGCAATTCCCCCCGCGCCGTCCCGGGGCGCACGATGAGGAGCCGTGCGAGGTCCACCCCCAGGGAGAGGGCGGCAGGGGGATAGAACTCGCCACGACCGTCGACGAAGGCGGCGAGCCCTCCCTCGGCCTGGGCCTGGCGCAGCGCCGAGAGGGCCACGCCGGTCTTGCCGCTCGCTGGACCGCCGCGGAGCGAGGAGAGGCAGCCGCGGGGGAAGCCTCCCCCGGGGAGGCGCGCCTCCACCTCGGGGAGACCGCAGGCGAGCACCCCCTCGCGCCGGGCCGGCCGCCGCTCCATGCGGTGGATCTGGCGGCGGAGTTCCTCGAGGATCTCTTGCTGGCGGGTGGCGGTGCCCATGGCTCACGTCCTGAACGATACTGCTCGTTCGTTCAGGTAGCAAGCGGGTCTGACACCCCAGCGCCGCCTTCAGGCGGCGCAAGAACCACCCACGGAACCGGTCCGTCCTACGGCCCTCCCGTCCATCCGGGCGGCCACCTCCGGTTCACCCGGGTGAACCGGACGGGCCGCGCACCAGTTCCGCCATCTCCTCGTCCCCCTGCAGCCGGAGACCCTCCTCCACGCCGCGCCGGTCGGCCTCGCTGCGGTTCTGGCTCGCCTTCCACTTCCCCTCGAGGCGCGTGATGGCCAGTTCGACGCCGACGATTCCCGAGAGCATCGCCTCCACGTAGTCGGGGGGCGCGTCGGCGACCTTCCACGGGTGCGCACGCGATCGTTCGTGCCGATCGGTGAGGCGGTCGACCACCGTGAGGAGGCGATCCCGGTCCTGGAAGAAGCGAACCGTCCCGTGCGCGTGGATGGTGACGTAGTTCCACGTCGGCACCACACGCCCCGATTCGCGCTTCGAGGGATACCAGGAGGGCGTCACGTAGGCGTCGGGCCCGAGAACGATGGCGAGGGCGGGGCTTCCCTCCGAAGTGGCGCGCCACTGCGGATTGGCCCGGGCCAGGTGCCCCACGAGCCGGCCGCACGGACCCGGCCCGGGCTCGACGAGGAGCGGGACGTGGCTCGCATCGAGCCCGTCCGCTCCGTTGGTCACCAGCGTGGCCAGGCCAGCATGCTCCATGGCCGCCTGGAGGACATCGACGCGAAGTTCCGCGAAGTGTTCGGGCAGGTACACGGCGGGATTCTACGCCAACCCGCCCTTCGAGGCGGCGCTACGCCGCCGTCTCGCCCTTCTGCTTCTCCTCCGCCTCCGTCGCGGCGATCTCCGCGCGCACCTTGTCCATGTCGAGCTCGCGCGCCTTCTGGACGAGCTCCTCGAGCGCCGCCTCGGGCAGCGCGCCGGGCTGCGAGAAGAGCAGGATCTTGTCGCGGAGGATCATGAGCGTCGGGATCGACATGATCTGGAAGGAGCCGGCGAGCGCCTGCTGATCCTCGGTGTTCACCTTGGCGAAGGTGACGTCCGGGTGGCGTCCGGCGACCTTCTCGTAGGTGGGGCCGAAGGAGCGGCAGGGGCCGCACCAGGGCGCCCACCAGTCGATGAGGACGATCCCGTCCTTCTCCACGACCTCCTTGAAGTTCGCATCGGTCACGTCCACGGTGGGCTTCATCTGGCGGTCCTCGGGGGGCGGGCGCCGTCCATCGGCGCGAGGCCTCACTCCGGGAGAGCCGTAACGGCGCGAAAGGGTTCGCGCCACCGGCGGCGAAACGGCGGTACCGCGGCCGTGCCTTGACGCCGCCCGCCTCCCGGCCCCAAGGTCGAGGCCGCATGGAACCCCGGGGCCCGCGAGGACGTCGCAGGACGCTCGCCAGCGTCGTGGCCGAGTCCCTCTCCCGCCGTGCCGGGGCGAGCCGTCCGGCCGCGGCGGCGGCCTTCGCCGAGGCCTGCGGCTGGCCCCTCTCCCGGGAGCTCACCGTGCGCGGCCTCGGCCCCGACGGCCACCTCTGGGTGGTGGCCTCCTCGCCGGAGTGGGCCCGCCAGGCGGAGGAGCTCTCCGCCACCATCGTCTCCCGGATGAACGGCCGGCTCGGCCACTCCGCGGTCAAGGCCCTCGACGTGCGGGTCCGGCGGGACGGGAAGAAGGGATGATCCCCGCCGCCGCGGCGGCCCTCGCGCTCGTCGCCCTCCTGGGCGCGGCAGGCGATCCCGCGGCACCGCAGCTCACGCCGCTCGAGTCGGCGACCCTGCGGCAGGTGCTCTCCTCGCTGCCCCAGCGATCCGTGCCGGTCCTCTCCGAGCCGCTCGTGCTGGCCGCCCGGACGCTGGCCCGCTCCGCCGCTGCCGGCGATCCGCGCCCCCTCTCCTCGGCGGCGCTGCGGACCGCGCTCGGCGAGGCCGGGATCTTCGACCCGGCGCCGGCAGCCGTGGTGCTCTCGACCCGGGCCCCTTCCCTGCCGGAGGCCATGGCCGCCGCCGCCCGCTTCCGCGGCGCCTCCCACCTGGGGGTCGGGGTCGTGGTCCAGGACGGCCTCGCCTGGGGCGTGCTGCTCGCCACGGAGCGGCGGGCCGAGGTCGAGCCCTTCCCGCGGTGGGTGGCGCCCGGAACCCGGGCCACGCTGCGGGGGCGGCTGCTGCGGCTCGACGGGGCGCGCGTCTGGGTCTCGACCCCGTCCGGCGAGGTCCGGGAGCTTCCCGTCGAGGTGGACGGCGACCGCTTCTCGGCCACGGTGTCGTTCGACGCACCGGGCACCTGGCGGGTCGAGGTCGGCGGCACCGGGCGGCGCGGCCCGACCGTGGCGGCCCTCCTGGAGGTGTCCTGCGGCGAGGTCGCGCCCCCTCCCGTCCCGCTCCGCGAGTCCGAACCATCCGATCCGGCGGCCGCCGCGGCGCGCATCCTCGACG
>JBAXVO010000147.1:0-8343 GCA_037129355.1 Deltaproteobacteria bacterium
CCCCCAGCGACGCGGGCCATCCGGAACCGCCGGCACCACGGCAGGACCCCGCGACACCCTACGCCCCGGCGGCGCCCCGCCTGCCCTGGAACAGCTCGCTCATGATCTCCTCCAGCGGCGGCTCCTCCACCGTGAGGTCGGTCACCGGCAACGACGAGAGCAGCCGCCCCACCACGCTCGCCACCTCGCCCCCGGGAACCCGGTACACGGCCTGGGTGTCGGCGTGGGAGACCACGGTGCCGAAGCGGGCGAGCTCCGCCTCCGGGACGGGCTGCCCGAGCCGCACCACGACCCGCTTGTCGGGGCGCACCTCGCGGGAGAGCCGCTTCAGATCCCCGTCGTAGATGAGCAGCCCCTTGTCGATCACCACCACGCGCGGGCAGAGGGCGAGCACGTCGTCCATGTAGTGGCTGGTGAGCAGCACCGTGGCGCCGTGCCGCTCGTTGTAGGAGCGGATGAACTCGCGGACCGTCGTCTGCATGGTGACGTCGAGCCCGATGGTGGGCTCGTCGAGGAAGAGCACCCGCGGCCGGTGCACCAGCGAGGCCGCCAGCTCGCACTTCATCCGTTCCCCCAGCGAGAGCTGCCGCGTGGGCTTGTCCACCACGCCGCCGAGATCCAGGAGGTCGACCAGCTCGCGCACGCGCGACTCGAACTCGGGGCGCGGGATCTCGTAGATGGCCCGGTTGAGCGCGAAGGTCTCGGAGGGGGGCAGGTCCCAGAGGAGCTGCTGCTTCTGCCCCATGACGAGCGTGATCGACTTGAGGAACTCCACCTCGCGCCGCGCCGGCACGAAGCCCGCCACCTGGACCTCGCCGGCGCTGGGGTGGAGCAGCCCCGAGAGGACCTTCAGGGTGGTGGTCTTCCCGGCCCCGTTCGGTCCCAGGAAGCCCACCCGCTCCCCCGGCCCCACCGAGAAGGAGATGCCGTCGACCGCCTTCACCGCCTCGTAGCGGCGCCGGAACAGCGAGCGGATCGACGCGCCCAGTCCCGGCTGGCGTCGGTGCACCTTGTATTCCTTGCGCAGCTCGCGGACCTGGATCACGGCAGGCCACGATAAGGGCGTGCACGATGCACGGCAATGGTTAGGGGATCGGGATGCGCCGACTCTTGCTCCTCGCCACGCTGCTCGCCGGATGCGCCCACGTCCCGCCCGGCCCTCCGCTCCAGGCCGTCGAGCGGGTCGACCTCAACCGCTACATGGGGCGCTGGTACGAGATCGCCACCATCCCCATGTCGTTCCAGAAGGGCTGCGTCGGCGTCACCGCGAACTACTCGCTCCGCCCCGACGGGGACGTCGACGTCGTCAACACCTGCCGCAAGGAGAAGCTCGACGGGCCGGAGCGCTCCGTCGAGGGCAAGGCCTGGTCGGTCGATCCGTCGAACGCCAAGCTGGAGGTCCAGTTCTTCTGGCCCTTCCACGGCGCCTACTGGATCATCGACCTCGACCCCGGCTACCGGTGGGCGGTGGTGGGCCACCCCGATCGCGACTACCTCTGGATCCTGTCGCGCTCCCCCCAGATGGATCCCGCCACCTACGACGGCATCCTCTCCCGGCTGCGCGCCCAGGCCTACGACACGTCACGGCTCGTGAAGACGCCCCAGCTTCCCGCGAAGGGGTAGCCCCTCACCGCACGGAGGAAGGATGGCCGCGAAGAAGCGCCCCGCCACCAGGTCCGGACGCCCCCGCAAGCGACGGGGCGTGAAGCTGCAGCCCACCACGCTCGGTCCCACCGACCTGCGCATCGCCGAGCCCTCCCCGGAACTGGCCGGGCTCGCCCGGGCCATCGAGGCCGACGGCGGCGCCGTGCTCGCCGCCTACCGGGAGCCGCTGGGCGGCCACGCCCTCCTCTTCGCCGCCCTGCCGGTGGAGAAGGTCGAGCGCACCAGCTTCCAGCGGGACGTCTCCGACGGCCACGTGCGCAAGCTCACCGTGGCCATGGACAAGACGCGCCGCTACCTCGACCCGATCATCGCGGTCCGGGACGGCGATCGGTACCTGACGCCCAACGGGGGCCACCGGCTCACCGCGCTGAAGGAGCTGGGCGCGAGGGCGGTGCTCGCGCTGGTGGTCCCCGAGAAGGCGGTCGCCTACCAGATCCTCGCCCTCAACATCGAGAAGGCCCACAACCTCCGGGAGCGCGCCCTCGAGGTGGTCCGGATGTACCGGGACCTGGCCGCGTCGGGCGACGCGCGCGAGACCGACATGGCGCTCGAGTTCGAGGAGCCCGCGCTCGCCACCCTGGGCTTCGCCTACGAGAAGAAGGCCCGCCTCTCCGGCGGGGCCTACCACCCCATCCTGCGCAAGGTGGACGCCTTCGTCGATCGCAAGCTATCGGCGGCGCTCCCGGAGCGGGAGCGTCGCGCCGACGTGCTGCTCGCCTTCGACGAGGCGGTGGGAGGCGCCGTGGCCCGGCTCAAGGAGCGGGGCTTCGACTCCCCGTACCTGCGCAACTTCGTCGTGGCCCGCGTCAACCCGCTCCGCTTCATCCAGGGAGACCTGCCGGGCTTCGACGAGCTCTTCGCCAAGATGACGAGGCGGGCGGCGGCCATGGACCCGGCCAAGGTGAAGGGAGAGGACGTGGCCCGCAGCGGAGGCCCGGCCGAGCCCGAGCAGGAATAGGCGCGCTCCTCCCGCCGGTTCGAGGTAAAAGGCCGCCGGGAGGCATCGTGAACAAGAAGGTGCTGGTCGCGTCGCTGCTGGTGACCGCCGTGGCAGTGGCGGGGCTCGGGGCCTTCGTCCTGCTCGACGACGGGTCCGCGGGCTCCTCGGCGCGAGCCGCTCCCGACAAGGCCCGGGGAACGAACCGCGGCGGCGACCCCGGAGACGGGTTCCGCGACGTGCCGGTGGCCGGCTCCGTCGATCCCACCGCGCCCGGCGCCGCCACGGGGCTCAACCCCGAGCAGGAGGAGGCCCTTCGCGCCGCCCTCGAGAAGGCCGCCGCCGAGGGCGCCCTCGTGGAGGCCCTCTCCGGGGGCGTGCCCCAGCCCTGGCCGCTGCCCGAGGCGCAGGCGGCCTTCAGGGCCTGCAAGAAGCGCGTGGCCGGAAGCCTGCCGAAGGGGACTGGCCTCACCGAGGACCAGGTCTGCTCCTGCACGACGCGCTACCTCCAGAAGGCCTTCCCGGCGCAGTACCCGAATCCCGGGACGAAGAACGCCAAGAGGGCCTACCAACGCCAGGAGCAGGCGGCGATCTCCGCCTGCCAGGGCCAGCCGGACTAGGCCCGCAGCCCCCGGCTTCAGCGTTTCCCCGCCAGGTCCGGCCCCTCTTGACGCTCTGCGTCGAACGGGCTAATCATTCCGACACAACGCTGATTCAAGAATCAACCCGGGGGTCGTAAATGTCCCATTACCGGAAGCACCGGCACCATCACTCCCGCGCCCTCACGGACGGGTCGCCGCCTCCCCGCGTGGCCGTCGTCGCCGGCCTGCGCACCCCGTTCATCAAGTCGGGAGGGGACTTCAAGGACCTCTCGGCGGTCGACCTCGGCGCCATCCTGGTGAACGAGCTCGTGGCCCGGAGCGGCCTCCCCCTCGGCGAGTTCGACGCCCTCATCTTCGGCCAGGTGGTCCCCTCCCAGCTCTCCTCGCTGATCGCCCGCGAGGTGGTGCTGCGCACCGAGCTGCCCCGGAGCGTCCCGGCCCACACCACCTCCCGCGCCTGCGCCACGTCGCTGCAGGCAGCCACCGAGGCGGCCGACCAGATCCTGCTCGGCCACGCCGACACCGTCGTCGCCGGCGGCGCCGAGTCGCTCTCCGACGCCCCCATCTTCGCCTCCCACAAGCTGGCCCAGGCGCTCGTGAACGCGTCCCGCGCCCGCAGCGTCCCCGAGAAGCTGAAGGCCTTCTCCGGCCTCTCGCTCAAGGACGCGGCACCGGTCCCGCCCGCCCTGAAGGAGCCCACCACCGGCCTCACCATGGGCGAGAGCGCCCAGAAGATGGCCTGGGAGAACGGCATCACCCGCGAGGCCCAGGACCGCTACGCCGTCGACAGCCAGCGCAAGGCCGCCGACGCGTGGGCCAGCGGGAAGTTCGCCGAGGAGGTCATGGCGGTCGACGTGCCGCCCCGCTTCGCGAAGATCGCCGCCGCCGACAACAACGTGCGCGCCGACACCACCTACGCCGCGCTGGCGTCGCTCCGCCCGGTCTTCGACAAGCGCTACGGCACCATCACCGCCGGGAACTCGTCGCCCCTCACCGACGGCGCCGCCGCGGTCATCCTCATGTCGGAGGGGCGCGCCCGCGAGCTGGGCGTGAAGCCGCTCGGCTTCCTCCGGGCCTACGCCTACGCCGCCACCGATCCGGGCGACCAGCTCCTGCAGGGGCCGGCCTACGCCGCCCCCATCGCGCTCGACCGCGCCGGCCTCACCCTCGGCGACATGGACATCGTGGAGATGCACGAGGCCTTCGCGGCCCAGGTGCTCTCCAACCTCCAGGCCTTCGCCTCCCGGAAGTTCGCCGAGGAGAAGCTGGGGCGCCCCGAGCCGCTCGGCGAGATCGACCCCTCGCGGCTCAACCCCAACGGCGGGTCGATCCCGCTCGGACACCCCTTCGGCGCCACCGGCGCCCGCATGATCACCCAGGCGCTGCGCGAGCTGGCGCGGCGAAGGGGGCGACACGCGCTGCTCACCGTCTGCGCCGCCGGCGGGCTCGGCGCCGCGGTCGTCCTCGACGGTCCGGAGGCCTGACATGAACGCCAGCACCTGGAAGAACTTCCGGATCGAGACGCAGGACGGCATCGCCACCGTGTGGGTGGACGTGGCCGGCGAGCCGGTGAACACCATCTCCCGCGAGTCGGGCACCGAGTTCCAGGCGGTCCTCGACCTGCTCGAGAAGGACGCCGCGGTGAAGGCCATCGTGCTGGCCAGCGGCAAGAAGGACGGCTTCGTGGCCGGGGCCAAGATCGAGATGCTCCGCGACGTGGAGAGCGCCGACGAGGCGGAGCGGCTCTCCCTCGACGCGCAGGCCGGCTTCGACCGGCTGGAGAAGTTCGCGAAGCCCGTGGTCGCGGCCATCCACGGCGCCTGCCTCGGCGGCGGGCTCGAGTGGGCCATGGCCTGCCACTACCGCGTGGTCTCGAACGACAGGAAGACCCAGCTCGGCCTGCCCGAGGTCCAGCTCGGCGTCATCCCCGGCGCCGGCGGGACGCAGCGCATGCCCCGGCTGGTGGGCATCGCCACCGCCCTCGACCTCATCCTGGCCGGCAAGACCGTGAAGCCGAAGAAGGCGCTCGCCATCGGGCTCGTCGACGAGTCGGTGCCGCCGGCCATGCTGCTCGAGGTGGCCCGGGCCCGGGCCCGGTCGCTCGCCGACGGGGAGCGGCTCCGCCCGGCTCCGGCCGGCATGGTGGACCGGCTGAAGAAGGACCCGCAGGCCACCCTCCAGAAGCTGGCGCTCGAGGAGAACTTCCTGGGGCGCGAGGTGCTCTTCCGCCAGGCCAGGAAGCAGCTCCTGGCCAAGACCAGGGGGCACTACCCGGCGCCGGTCGCCGCGCTCGAGGCCATCCAGGCCGGGATCGAGAAGGGGATCGAGGCCGGCCTCCAGGCCGAGGCCCGCCTCTTCGGCGAGCTGGCCATCTCCCCGGTGGCCCGCGAGCTCATGGGGATCTTCTTCGCGACCACCGCCCTCAAGAAGGACAACGGGACCTCCGATCCGTCGGTGAAGGGGCGCAAGGTCGAGTCGGTGGGCATCCTGGGCGGCGGCCTGATGGGCTCGGGCATCGCCTACGTCACCACCAACGCCGGGATCCCGGTGCGCATCCGCGAGAAGGACGACGCCGCCGTGGCGCGCGCCTTCGCCTCGGTGGCCGGGATCTACGACGGCCGGGTGAAGAAGCGCTCGATGGACCGGCTGGAGAAGCTGGCCCGCATGCGGCTGCTCACCGCCGGCACCGGCTGGGAGGGGATGGAGCGGGTCGACGTGCTCGTCGAGGCGGTCTTCGAGGACCTGAAGCTCAAGCAGGAGATGCTGCGGACCTTCGAGACCCTGAACCCGAAGGGCATCTTCGCCACCAACACCTCGTCCATCCCGGTGGGGGACATCGCCTCGGCCTCCGCCCACCCCGAGACCGTGCTGGGGATGCACTACTTCTCGCCGGTGAACAAGATGCCGCTGCTCGAGGTGATCGTCACCCCGCGCACCGCCGACGAGGTCACCGCCACCGCGGTGGCGCTCGGCAAGAAGCAGGGGAAGACCGTCATCGTGGTGGGGGACGGGCCGGGCTTCTACACGAGCCGCGTGCTGGCCCCGTACATGAACGAGGCGGTGATGCTGCTCCTCGAGGGCGCGTCGGTCGAGGACATCGACGCCGCGCTGGTGGGGTTCGGCTTCCCGGTCGGGCCGATGACCCTGCTCGACGAGGTGGGGATCGACGTGGGCGCCAAGGTGGCCAAGGTGATGCACGGGGCCTTCGGCGAGCGCATGTCGGTGCCCGAGGTGATGGGCAAGGTGATCGAGTCGGGGCGGCTCGGACGCAAGAACGGCAAGGGCTTCTACACCTACGGCGATCCGAAGCAGAAGAAGGTCGTCGACGTCACCGTCTACGACGCGCTCCCCGGCGGGCGGCGCCGCAAGAAGATCGACCGCGAAGAGATCGTCGAGCGCTGCGTGCTGCAGATGGCCAACGAGGCGGTGCTCACCCTGGGTGAAAAGGTGCTCCGCAGCGCGCGCGACGGCGACGTCGGCGCGGTCTTCGGCCTGGGCTTCCCGCCCTTCCGCGGCGGCCCCTTCCGCTGGATCGACGCCGAGGGGAGCGGCCGGGTGCTCGAGCGGATGCGCCGGCTGGAAGGGCGCTTCGGGCTCCGGTTCCGTCCGGCGCCGCTGCTCGTCGAGCAAGCCGCATCGGGTCGACCCTTCCAGGGCTGACCCTTACGGGTCCTCAGGACCCTCCTGACCGGGAATGCGCGGGCCTCCCGGCAAGCGCAAACCTTGCCGCGTCACGGCTGTCCCTTGATCGAGGGAGGGGCGATCGGCGCGTGGACCGCGATCCGGCGCGCGCCCGCATCCATCATCAACGGTGAGTGAACCCGGAGGCGCCGCCGGGATTCGCATCCCCCGGACAAGAGGCCGGAAGTCGGATCCCCGGCCACGTTCGTCGCGAAAACTGGACCCAGAGAGTCGACGTTTCCGTCGACGCGGCGCCGGGCTCCGATCGCGCCGATCCAGGCCCGGGCCCGCGCTGGCACCGATCGCGCACTGTGAACTCCGTCGTCGCCCGGCGTCCGGATCGAGCGAAATCATTGCGCTCACCGGGGAGGCAGCGTGACGAAGTGTGAAGGGGGGGAAGGAAGGAGAAGCGCGGAAATTGCGTCACCTAGGGCATTTCACGCACCCCGCAGGCATGTCCCTTCGACATGGACACCAGGTGTGAAACGCTCCAAGAGGGACGCGACGCTTTTTCCCGAAGTTGAAAACGAGAGAGTAGTCTCCCGTCCCACGAGTTCACTCCGCAGCACAACGCGCGACGATTCATCGGCTCATTCGAAGTCAAGTCAGTTCCAAGGAGGCAGTACAAATGCGAACGTCGAAGCTCATGACACTCTCCGTGCTGGCGGCGGCAGGCATCGGCCTGACGGCCTGCTCGGGTTCCACCGGCCCCACCGGCTCCACCGGCCCCACCGGCCCCGCTGGCAACCCCGGCTCGCCCGGCGCCACGGGCCCCACCGGCGCCCCCGGCACCACGGGCCCCACTGGCCCCGCCGGTAGCGCCAAGATCGATTACCTCACCATGAGCACCGCCCAGAGGGCGGACGCGAACTTCGCGATCGCCATCGTGGGCACGCCTGCGCTTTCCGTCGACGGCAAGCCCGTCGTCACCGTCCGGGTCACCGACCGCGCCGGCACCCCCGTCACCGGCTTCGGCCAGCGCGCCGCCACCGCGACGGAGCCGGGCATCGGCTGGCGCTTCGCCCAGCTGCAGCTCGTCCCCTACACCTCCCCCAGCTCCGCGGCTCCTCCCCCGGCCGGCAGCGGGACGAACTCCTACTGGTGGAGCCACATGGCCGCGACCTCCGTGTCGACGGCCAGCACCGAGACCGCCAACGCCGCCGCTTTCATCGACAACGGTGACGGCACGTACACCTACACGTTCACCAAGGTGATCAACCCCAGCACCTCGGGCGTCGCCTACAGCGCCACCGCGAACCAGCGCCTCGTGATCCTGGCCGCCTACGCCCAGCCCACGCTGGACCCGGCCGCCGATCGCAACGTCTTCGCCCCCCTCAGCCTGACCATGGACTGGGTCCCGTCGACCAGCGCCATCACCACCGGCGCGAACGAGAAGGTGAACCCCGACGCCTGCTTCGACTGCCACGGCTCGTTCCGCGCGGCCACCCTGCAGAACAC
>JBAXVO010000148.1:0-8269 GCA_037129355.1 Deltaproteobacteria bacterium
GGGACGAGCAGGGCCTCCGGATACACCACCACGTCCATCTGGAGCCGGCCCGCCCGTGCGGCCGCGACGTACAGGTCGATGTTCCCGGGCAGGGCGCGCCCCTCCTGCGCCGTGGTGTGGCCGTACTTCGCGTAGAGCTTCTGCCCGGCCTCCAGCAAGGCCAGCTGCTGCTCGGGTCCGAGCTTGGGCATGATGCGCAGGAACTCCCGGATGAGGACCGTGCCCTCCATCACCCCGCTGGGCTCCCGGGTGCCGGGCTTGCGGCGGATCACCCCACCCTGCGGATCCTCCGTCGCCGCGTCGATGCCGGCCATCTGCAGGGCCCTGGTGTTGAGCGCGTGCAGGTGTCCGGACTGGTGGATCACGATCATCGGAAGGTCGGTCGAGACGGCGTCGAGGTCCTCGGCCGTCGGGTGGCGCTGCTCCGCGAGCTGGGAGTCGTCGTAGCCGAAGCCGATGACGACACCGAAGTCGCGGGCGATGCTGGAGGTCGCCATCCACTTGCGGAGCTGCTCCTGGAGGTCGGCGATGGAGCGCACACCGCCGTCGGGAGGCGGCAGGAGGTTGGCGGCCATCGCCTGGACGCCGGCGCCCCACATGTGGCCGTGCGCGTCGATGAACCCCGGGATCATCGTCCGGCCGCCGAGATCGACCATCGCCGTCCGGCGACCCTTGTGGGCCCTCTCGACTGCGCTTCGCGACCCCACCGCGACGATCTTCCCCGCCTTGACGGCGACGGCCTCGGCGGTCGGCTGCCTGTCGTTCACGGTGACGATCGGGCCGCCGAAGTAGATGGTGTCGGCGTCGGCCGCCATCGCGATCGCCCCGAGGAGCCGGCCGATCTCCCTGCCGAGCGCCGTGGCGGCGGGCGGGTCGTCGTTGGCGAGCACGACGACGACGAGACCGGTCTCGCGGTCGAGCTCGAGGAGCGCGTTGATGCCCGGGGCTCCCCCGGCGAAGCCGAAGGCGCCCCGCTTCCGGTCGCCCGGCACCGGCCCGGGAACGGGTCCGGCCCCGGTGACGAACCACTCGGTGAAGGGGGGCGAGAGCAGCCTGTCGGCCTGCAGCGCGGATGCGAAGCGGAGGAGGTCGGGCGCCGTGGAGTAGCCGCCCCCCGCGGCGCTCCCCCGCGCCGGCCGGGTGTAGATGTTCCGCCGGCGTGGCCCCTCGGTCCGCTCCTCACCGTCCCAGGAGCGCGTGTAGCCCTCGGCGAGGTTCGGGACCGGGACGTCGGCCTCGAACGACTCGGTGTCGGCCATCCCGGCCCGCGCGTAGACGTTCTCGCGGACGTACTCGTGGTAGCCGAGGCCACTCGCCCTGGCCACGATCTCGCCGAGGACGACGTACCCGCCGTTGGAGTAGCGCCGGTCGGTCCCCGGGGCGAAGAGGAGCGGCTTCTTCGCGAAGAGCGGAAGGAAGTCGGCATTCGTCCGGAGGCGATCCTTCGGCGTCGCCTCGAACGCCTCCCCGAAGAAGTCGCCGATCCCCGACTTCATCTCGAGGAGCTGGCGCACCGTCGCCTGGCGCGCCTCGGGGTTCGGGTAGTCCGGGAAGTGCTTGCCGACCGTGTCGTCGAGGGAGAGGCGGCCCGCCTCCACGAGCTGGCCGATGGCCACCCGGGTGAAGATCTTGTTGATCGAGCCGAGGTTGAACTTCGTGTCGGGGCGGTTCGGCACGCCGTGCTCGCGGCTCGCGAAGCCGAACGCCCGGTGGAGAAGGACCTTCCCGTCGCGGGCCACGAGGACCACGCCGGAGAACCGGTCGGCCGCCGCGGCATCCGCGGCGACCTTCTCGATCGCCGCGAGCGCCTTGGCCTCGCTCATCGGCGGGGGTGGGCCGGCGAGGTCGGAGCCATTCGCCTCGTCGAGGCCGATCCCGAGCAGGAACGTCTCGGGCGGCGGGCCGAACCCGAAGGTCCATCGCGTGAGGCGCTTCCCCTCGCCTTCCGTCACGACGACGACCTGCCCGGCGGATGGCGCGTCGACGCGCCTCACCCCCGCGCCGCCCATCTCCTGGCGCATCCCACCGAGACGCTTCGCCCGCGCCGCGGCGGGATGCTGCCGGAGGCCCTCCGGGGAGACGGCGGCGGAGAAGAACTCCGCGAGGCGTTCCTCGCTCCCGGATCGGAAGGCGTCGAAGAATGCGGCGACCCGCTTGCCCGCGGCCGTGTCGGGGAAGGCGCTCGGGGGCGGTTCAGCCGCCCCGGCTGGGCCGGAGAGGCCGAGGGCGAGAACGGCTGCGACGATCGTCTTCCGCATGGTGAGGTCCTCGCGGGGTCATTGCTCCAGGATCTCGGGGTACTTCGCCTTGTCCCTGGGCTCGAGTGGCGGCGGGGGACGAGCGGCCGCGGGGAGGAGGTGACTGCGATCCAGCGAGCGATCGAGCTCCGCGAGCGCATCACCCGACTTGGTGGGTGATCTCCTCCCCAGGACGAAGTCGGCCAGCTCGCGGCGCGTCACGTCCAGGTGGACGGGACCCTTCGCCGCCGCGTCCGTGATCACGAGCACGCCGTTGCGAAGCTCGACCCGCCGGATCCGTGGATCGCCCTCGGCGGCGATGGTGAAAGCCTGCCGCTTCCCCTCCGCCTTGCGCGGATCCACGAGGTAGCGGACGAACTGCAGATTTTCGTCCACGGAGGCCGCGACGAGCTGTTCCGGGCTCGGCGTCCCGATGACGGTCCGGACGACGTCCAGCGTCACCGGCTGTCCCTGGGCCAGCATCCGCCCCTCGAGCTGCAACGCCTCGGTGATGTAGAAACCGCGCGCGTTGGCGGAGTCGGTGCGCTGGCCGAGGGCGCGCGACGCCGTGGCCCGGGTCTTGCGAGCGCTGGCGTCCGCGGGGTCGAGCCGGAGCAGCATGGACGTGAGCTTGAGGCTCCAGCGCCAGTTCGCGAAGCCGCCCTTCCGGACCGCGGCCGCGGCGGCCTTCCGCACCGCCGCGGGGCCTCCCATCATCTCGACGGAACGGGCGGCCTCCTCGCGCAGCGAGAGCGGATTGATCTCGTAGACGTCCCCGCCGAACCAGCCGATGTTCCCGTTGAAGACCTGGCGGACGTGGCTCTCCACCTGCCCGTAGCCCTCGTGCCCCTCGCGCAGGTCGCGCGGCATGTAGAGGTTCTCGGCCGCCTCCCTCCCGTCCATGCCCCGGGCGATGAGGCGCAGGGTCTGGTCGTGGATGAGTTGCACCTGGTCGACCGACTGCTCGATCGCCGCCCGTACGGCCTTCTCGCCACGGAGCGTGGGCCCGTGGATGTCGAGGAGCAGTTCGGCGCCCTTCGACTCGAGCCAGCGCGCGTCGCCGACGAAGATCACCGGGTCCCGGTAGGAGCCCCCCCGGAGCGTGTAGACGTTGAATATGGTGGGCACCACCATGAAGTTCGTCACCAGCAGCCGGCGGCGGGGGAAGTAGAAGCCGACGCTGTCGGACGCGTCCGAGCGGTTGGGCGCGACCTGCACCGGCTCGCCGGCGATCACCAGGTCGAGGATCCTGCCGTTCTCGAAGAGACGGGAGGGCGGCTTGTAGCTCGAGACATCGAGGAACTTGTCCGGGCCGAAGCCGAGCAGGTTCGGAAAGGCGTCGGGGCCCGACGGCGGATGGAGGACCCCGAACTGGGCGATGGCTCGCGCCTGCAAGGTGCCGCCCAGGACGTTGACGCCCGTGGAGGCCCGGCGGTTGCGGTCGAGGTGCTCGTGCCCCCAGACCTCGGCGCCCTCGTCCAGCCACGCCGCGGTGCCGTCCGCGTAGTGCCAATGAGTGAGAAGGATGGCCGCCACCTTGATCTTCCGGCCAACCTTGGCCTCCAGCATCTTCCGCATCTCGGCCGCGGCGCGCGTGGAGTCGCCCGTGTCGACGACGATCCAGCCGTCCGGCGCCTCGATGGCGAAACTGTGCGCGATCCCCCAGCCCCGGAGCGCATACACCCCTGGTGCCACCTCCTCCGCGACCTTCTGGTCGGGGACTCCCATCTGCGCGTTCGCCGCCAGGGCCACGGCGGTCGTGACGGCGCCATTCGGCCCGGTGACCGTCTCCATGGTCAGGGAAGGGCTGTGCCAGGAGGGTTCCGCCGCCGAGACGTGGGCGACGGGGAGTGCTCCGATCGCCAGCACGGCCAGGGCGCAGACGTTCTTCACGGTCAGACGATGCATGTGGTTTCCCCCGCCCCTGCCTTCGGGGCCCGTCGCGTCTCCTTAACGTTGCGCCCCCGGGGTGCAACGCGCGATCCTCACCCGCCCCCGCCCGGGGACCCTCCGGGCCCGGTGGCCGGTTTGCCCACCGTCAACTAGAGTTCGACCGGGTCCCGGGTCACGTTGGGCTGGGACCTCCAGGAGAGCCAGGCATGCAAGGGATCGAGGGAACCTACTTTCACGTCCGCGTCCTGATCGGGATGGTCGTCGGCCTCGCCATCGGCAACCTGCTGCGCGGGGTCGCGCGGGTCATCTCGGACGAGAAGCACCGCCACATCTACTGGGTGCAGATGGCCTGGGCGCTCTCGATGATCCTGGCCATCCTCCAGTTCTGGTGGTTCGAGATCCGCTTCGACCTGCTGCCGCGCTTCACCTTTCCCATCTTCGCCTTCTGGGTGGTCTACGTCCTCCAGCTGTTCTTCCTCACCGCGCTCCTCTTCCCGGAGAACGTCGGGGCGTTCGAGAACAACCGGTCGTACTTCCTGGCGCGGCGCCAGTGGTTCTTCGGCTTCCTGGCGCTCTTCTACGTCTTCGACTACTCGGAGTCCGTGCTGAAGGGCGCCGAGTACCTCCGGATCCTGGGACCGATGTACCCCGTCCGGAACGCCCTCTACGTGGTCGGGTGCCTCCTCGCCATCTGGACGAGAAATCCATCGTTCCACGGCGCCTTCGCCGTGGTGGCGCTCGCCTTCCAGCTGCTGTGGCTGGTGCGGATGAACGCGTTCGTGTTCTGAGATGCCACCGAACCCCTTCCTGGACGACGCTCGTCGGCTGCGCAGTGGCTGGTGGATCGGGATCTTCTTCGTCGTCCTCGCGAGCCTGCTCCTCCCGCTGCTCCTCTTCGCGCGCGGGCGTGGCGCGGACGTGTCGCCGCTCCAGCAGCTCTCCGTCGTGCTGGCGGCCTCGGCGACCTGCCAGGCACTGCGTCGAGAGCCGCTTGCCCGGCTCCTGGGGCCGCTCGACCGGCGCTGGCCGCGGGGGTTCCTCCTGGGAGGTCTGGGCGGCGCGCTGCTGATGGCCGTCCCGGCCCTGTTCCTCGGCCTTGTGGGCGTGGTGAACTGGCGGCCCGGCGCGGGCGGGGCCGCTACCCTCTGGCCCGAACTCGTGGTCCTGGCCGCGGCGGCGGCGACGGAGGAACTTCTCTTCCGGGGCTTCCTGTTCCGCCGCCTTCTCGACGGGCTGGGAACCTGGCCAGCCCAGTTGATCATCGCGGCGCTCTTCGTCCTCACCCATTCCGATGCGCTGCGCGGGCTCGGGCCCCTGGCCTACCTCGCAGGGGCGAACCTCTTCCTCGCGTCGGTCGTGTTCGGGCTCGCGTACCTCCGGACCCGGAGCCTGGCCCTGCCGTTCGGCCTGCACCTCGCCGCGAACGTCACGCAGGGCCCGATCCTGGGCTTCGGCGTGAGTGGACACGAAGGGGCGAGCCTGCTCGTCCCGGTGACCTCGGGCGCCCCGGACTGGCTGTCCGGGGGGAAGTTCGGGCTCGAGGCGAGCGTGCCGGGGCTGGTCTGCGTCGTTGCCCTGCTCCTGATCCTCCGGAGCGGCCGCGCTACCGGGTCGGCTGCCCCACCAGGTTCTTGTAGACCTTCCCGTCCTTCATGATGACGAGGAGGTTCTTCTCGGGGTTCGCGAGGAGCTGGATGTTCTCGACCGGGTTGCCGTCGACGAGCAGCAGGTCGGCGAGCGCGCCCGCCTCCACCACCCCGAGCTTGCCGGGATAGGGGTTGCGCTTGCCGGTGAGCTGCAGCAGCTCGGCGTTGGTGCCGGTCGCCATCACCAGCGTCTCGGTCGGCGTGTACCACTGGGTCAGGCTCGCCAGCACCCGTCCCTGGAGCTGCGCCAGCGCGGAGGAGAACAGCATGTCGGTGCCGAACGCGGTCTTGATGCCGTACTTCTTCGCCAGCTTGTAGGCGCGGTCGGTGCCCTCGAAGACGTCCTTGAACTTCCCGGCCTGGACCGACCCGGGAGGGAACACGGTGCCGAGCTCGACGGGAAAGGCCTGCGCGCTCAGCCAGATGCCCTTCCTGGCCATCAACTGCGCCGTGGCATCGTCCATCAGGCTGGCATGCTCGATCACCTTCACGCCCGCGTCGATGGCCTGGCCGATCGCCGCCGGCGTGTAGGCGTGGACCATCACGTAGGTGCCCCAGTTCCCGGCCGCGTCCACCGCGGCCTTCAGCTCCAGCGGGTTGAAGGTGACCACGTCGAGGGGGCTGTGCGGGGACGAGACGCCGCCTCCGGCGGTGAGCTTGATGTGCACGGCGCCGCGCATGAGCTGCTCGCGCACGCGCAGCCGGACCTCGTCCGGGCTGTCGGCGATGGTCGAGTGCGCGGACTGGTCGATGAACGAACCCGGCGCGCCGAGCGTTCGCGGCAGGTCTCGAGGGTGACGGAAGTCTCCGTGGCCGCTGGTCACCGAGATGATCGCGCCCGAGGGATAGATGCGCGGGCCGACCACGATGCCCTCGTCGATCGTGTGCTTCAGCGCGAAGCAGTTGCCGCCGACGTCGCGCACCGTGGTGAACCCGCGCATCAGGACGCGGTTGGCCTCCGGGACCGCGACGACCGCCATGAAGCTGGGATCGTCCTCGAAGTCGCCGCGACCCGGGGTGGCCACCAGCATCGTGTGCCAGTGCGCGTCGATGAGCCCCGGCATGAGCACCCGTCCGCCGCCCGGGATGACCGTGGCTCCAGCCTCGGCGCCGGGCGGGATCGATCCCGCCGGGGCGATGCGCTCGATCTTGTTGCCCCGGACGAGGACGTCGGACGGGCCGGAGACGGCCCCGCCCTTCCCGTCGAAGACCCGGACGTTCTGGAACAGGGTGACCGGGCCGGGTGCTGCGGGTGCCGCGCCGGCAGCCGGGGCCGCCAGGGCGGGCGCAGTCGCACAGAGGAGGATAAGGCACGACGCCGGGACCCGCAGCGCGGACGCCATTCGATCGTTCATGGCGTGGCTATCTAGGGCGCCGGGCCCGGGGCCGCAACGTCAGGCCCCTGGGGCTCCTTGACGGCCAACTCCCCGGCGTGGATGCTCCCCCACGAATGAACCCGCGATTCCAGGCGATCGTCTTCGGAGCCATCCTCGCCCTGATCCTCGGCTGGGTGCTCCACGTCGGACGGGACGTCCTCGTCCCCCTCGCCTTCGGCGTGCTGGTGGCCTACGTCATCTTCGGCCTGACCCAGCTCCTCCTCCGGGTCCCGGTCCTGGGGCGCCGCATGCCCGTCCAGGTCCGCAACGCCGTGTCGGTGCTGGTCATCTCGTCCGGCCTGGTCGGCATGGTGTGGCTCCTCGTCGCCAGCTCGGACGGCATCACGGCGTACGCACCCAAGTACCAGCGGTCCCTGCTGGCCGGCATCCAGCGGGTCGCCGTGCTCCTCCGGATCGAGGCGGAGCCCACGTGGACCACGCTGCGCAACGACCTGCTCGGCCAGATCAACCTCCAGCGGCTGCTCGGATCGGTGGTCGCGTCGGTCTCGTCGATGGTGGCCACCGTCGCGGTGGTGATCCTCTATGCGGCCTTCCTCATGATGGAGCAGCGCTACTTCGAGGAGAAGCTGATCCAGGCCTCCGGCGATCCGCGGAACGCCGCCCGGATCCGGGAGGTCACGGGCGCCATCAACCGGCGGGTGGGCGCCTACCTGTCGGTCAAGACGGCCATCAACGTGCTCCTCGGGGGCGTCTGCTGGGTCATCATGGCGCTCCTCGGCGTCCAGTTCGCGGGGCTGCTGGCCGTGCTCATCGGCCTGCTCAACTACATCCCCTACGCCGGCTCCTTCTTCGGCGTCGTCATCCCGGTGGCGGTGGCGCTCGGCCAGTTCGGGGAGCCGGGCGCGGTCCTGGGACTCCTCATGGCCCTGACCGCCGCCCAGGTCATCATCGGCAACTTCCTCGACCCGTTCCTGATGGGCTCCTCGCTCAACCTGAGCCCCTTCGCCATCCTGGTGGCCCTGGCGGTCTGGTCGCAGCTGTGGGGCGTCGCCGGCGCCGTCCTGGCGGTCCCGATCACCTCGGTCATGGTCATCGTCTTCTCCGAGTTCGGCGGGACGCGCCCCATCGCCATCCTGCTCTCGAAGAACGGCCATCC
>JBAXVO010000149.1:0-8199 GCA_037129355.1 Deltaproteobacteria bacterium
GGAGCGGTTCACCGGCCTGTTCTGCCGGCCGGCCGACCCGGCCTGACCGCGGCCTGGCCGGCCTATCCCCGCGTCGCGCGGCGCAGCAGGTCGAGCGCCTCGTAGGCGGTGGTCTTCCGCACCCGCTCCCGGTCGCCCCTCCAGACCCGGTGCACCACCTCGGTGCCCTGGGGGCCGGCCAGCGCCACGTAGACCGTGCCTGCGGGCTTCTCCGGGGTGCCGCCGGTGGGACCGGCGATCCCGGTGATGCCGATGCCCCAGGTGGCCTTCCCGGCCCGCCGGATGCCCTCGGCGAGGGCGCGGGCCACCGGCTCGGAGACGGCGCCGTGGGTGGCGAGGAGCTCCTCCGGGACGCCGACGATGCCCGACTTGACCGCGTTGGAGTAGGCCACGACCCCCAGGTCGAAGACGTTCGACGCTCCCGGGACGGCGGTCAGGAGTTCGGCCACGAGGCCGCCGGTGCAGCTCTCGGCGAGCGCCACCCTCTCGCCGCGCCGGGCGAGCTGGGCCACCACGAGGGGCGCGAGCTCGTCCTTCCCCTCGGCGAAGACGGCGTCGCCGAAGATGGAGCGGACCTGCTGGAGGATCCGTTCCGCATGGGCCTCGGACGCTTCACTCCGGGCGGGCGCGGGCATTGCGCCGGCTGAAGCCGGCGCTGGCACGGCCCACTTCACGTGGATCTCCGGCCAGTGGGCCCGGTAGCCGAAGCGGACGCCCCGGTTGGCGGGGTCGTCCATGATCGGCCGCATGGCCTGGTCGGCGTGCGACTCGGGCACGGCGAAGAGCTTCACCAGCCGGAAGGCCGGCGTGGCCCCCGCCCGGGAGGCGAGGCGGGGGAGGACCCACTCGTCGAGGAGCCCCCGGTACTCCACCGGGACGCCGGGCAGCGCGATGAGCTCGGCCCGTCCCAGCCGCACCGAGAAGCCCGGGGCGGTGCCGAAGCGGTTCGGGATGACCGTGGCGCCGCGCGGGAAGCGGGCCTGCTTGGCGTTGTTGGGGGTCATCTCCCGCCCCAGCTTCACGAAGCGGGCCCGGATGGCCTCGAGCGACGGCTCGTCGACCTCGAGCGGCACCCCCATGGCGGCGGCGACCACCTCGGCGGTGAGGTCGTCCTCGGTGGGGCCGAGCCCCCCGCTCATCACCACCAGGTCGGCGCGGGAGGTGGTCTCGCGCAGCGCGGCGGCGAGGTCGTCCCGGTCGTCGGCGACCAGCGTCTTCCGGCGCGCCATGATCCCCAGGTCCCAGAGCCGGTCCATGAGCCAGACCGAGTTGGTGTCGAGGATCTGCCCGGTGAGGAGCTCGTCGCCGGTGGCGAGGAGCTCCACCTTCATCGGGGAGGGGTCCGGGTTTCCGGTCACGGCGTCAGCTCCATGCACCACCAGTGAACGCTCCCGGTGCAGCCGAGGAGGAGCGTGAGGCCGAGTTGCAGGAAGCCGAGGGCGAGCCCCGCGTAGGCGCCAGCCGCGACGTCGTCGAGCACCACGCCCAGCCCCGACTTGATCCGGTCGAGCGCCGAGGCCGGCCAGGGCTTCATCACGTCGAAGAGCCGGAAGAGGAGGAACCCGGCGATGGCGTTTCCCCAGGACCAGGGGAAGAAGGCCATGGCCACGAGGTAGCCCACCACCTCGTCGATGACGATGGGGGAGGCGTCGGCCACCTTCCAGTAGGCGCCGGCCCGGGTGGCGGCGGGCACCGAGAGGAGGAAGAGGGCCACGGTGGCGGCGAGGTAGCCGCCCAGCGGAAGCTGGCGCAGCGCCCAGAAGAGCGGGATGGCCCCCAGCGTGCCCACCGTGCCCGGCGCGAAGGGGGAGTAGCCGCAGGGGCCCCAGGCCGCGAGGATCACCCAGGGGGACGGCGGGCCGTCGGGACGCCCCTTCTTCAGAGAGAGCGAAGCCAACTAGATGTACTCGTCTCCCTCGTCCTTCGTCTCCAGGTCGTCGTCGTCCGGCTCGAGCGCCTCGTCCGACTCGATCTCGCGCTGCACGGCCGGCGGCAAGGACGACTTCTCGATGGTGTGCCGGAAGAAGATGGACTCCACGAGCCCCATGAGGATGTAGGCCCCGGCGAACACGAGCAGGACGAAGGAGGCCCGGGTGACGAGGCCGATGACGACGGCGGCGGCGAGCACGAAGCCGAAGGTGGCGACGCTCCGCACCGTGAGGTGGGTGTCCTTGAAGGTCCGGTAGCGGACCGTCGAGACCATGAGGAAGGAGAGGAGCGTCACCCCGATGGCGATGGGGACGTGGGTGGTGGGGTCGGTGGGGGCGCCGTAGTGGCGGTAGTGGGCGATCACCACCGAGACCAGCGCGCCGGCGGCGAGCGGGATGGGCAGCCCCGTGAAGAAGCGGTGGGAGGCCTTGTCGCCCCGCGCCGCGAGCACGTTGAACCGGGCCAGCCGGAGCGCCCCGCAGGCCGCGAAGGCGAAGGAGAGGAAGAGCCCCATGAACCCCATGGGGGCGAGCGCCCACTTGTAGACGAGCAGGGCCGGGGCCGCGCCGAAGGAGATCACGTCGGCCAGGCTGTCGAGCTGGACCCCGAAGTCCGACTGGGTGCGGGTCATCCGGGCCACCCGGCCGTCGAACATGTCGAAGAAGATGGCGAAGAAGATGGCCAGCGCCGCCCGGTAGAGCTGCTCCGGCGTCGCGTCCCCCGAGGCCAGCGTCATCGAGTAGAAGCCGAGGAAGATCGAGCTGACCGTGAACAGGTTCGGCAGCACGAACATGGCCTTGCGCAGGTTGATCTGCATCGAGGGCGCGATCCTCCTGGGGGCTTGGACGACGGTTCAGGCTGGCACGGGGTGCCGGGGTTGTCGAGGCGAGAACCCCTGGGAGGATCCTTAAACCACCCGAAGGGGTGTGGCAACGATCCCGCTTCAGGCGGCGACCACCCCTGCGACCCGCCGCGCCGCCTCGAGGACGTCCTTCCGCGACACGTCGAGGTGGGTGACGAAGCGGACCAGTTCGGGGAGCGACCCCTCCGGATTGGCGAGCACGCCCACCGCGCGGAACTTCGCCACGAGCTCCACGGCGCTCCGCCCGGGGAACGACGCGAAGAGGAGGTTGGTCTCGACCGGGTGGGGGATCGTCACCCCCGGGATGGCCGAGAGGGCGGTGGCCATGGCCCGGGCGTTGTCGTGGTCCTCGGCCAGCCGGGCCACGTTGTTCTCGAGGGCGAAGATGGCCGCCGCGGCGAGCACCCCGGACTGGCGCATCGCGCCGCCGAGCCGCTTGCGGAGCCGCCGCGCGTCCCGGATGCGGTCCCGGTCGCCGGCCAGGATCGACCCCACCGGCGCCCCGAGCCCCTTCGAGAAGCAGAGCGAGACCAGGGTCGCCCCCTCGGCGTAGTCGCGGGCCGCCACGCCCGAGGCGACCACCGCGTTCATGAGCCGCGCCCCGTCCAGGTACAGGTCGAGCCCGCGCCGCCGCGCCACCTCGGCGAGCGCCCGGACCCGCTCGAGCGGGTAGACCGAGCCGCCGCCCCGGTTGTGGGTGTTCTCGATCTCGAGGACCCGGCTGCGGGGGAAGTGCTCGCTCTCGGGGCGGATGGCGGCCTCGACCTCCACCGGGTCGAGGAGGCCGCGCTCCCCCTTCAGCGTGCGCGGCTGGATGCCCCAGAGCGCCGGCATGGCGCCCCCCTCGAAGTTCACCGGGTGGGCCCCCTGGTCGCAGATCACCTCGTCGCCGGGGCGGGTGAGGACGCCGAGCGCCACCTGGTTCGCCATGGTGCCGCTCGCCACGAAGAGGGCCGCCTCCTTGCCGAGCAGGTCGGCGCAGATCTCCTGGAGCCGGTTCACCGTGGGGTCCTCGCCGTAGACGTCGTCGCCCAGGGGGGCGCGGGCCATGGCCTCGCGCATCGCCTGCGAGGGGAGGGTGACGGTGTCGGAGCGGAGGTCGATGGGGTTCATGGGGTCTCCCGGGGGGCGCGGATGTTAGCATTCGCGCTCATGTCGAAGCGGACGCGCGCGGGCAAGGTGATCGACCTCCTGGACGCCGCCATGCCCGACGCCCGGATCGAGCTCGACTTCCGCACCGACCTGGAGCTGCTCGTGGCGGTCATCCTCTCCGCCCAGGCCCGGGACGTCCGGGTGAACCAGGCCACCCCCGCCCTCTTCGCCGCCTTCCCGGACGCGGCCGCCTACGCCGCGGCGAGCCCCGAGGCGCTCTGGCCCCACGTCCGGACGCTGGGGCTCTTCCGGAACAAGGCCAGGGCCATCGTGGCCGCCGCCCGGGCCATGATGGAGGAGCACGGCGGTCGGGTCCCCCGCACCCGGGAGGCCCTCGAGGCGCTGCCCGGGGTGGGGAGGAAGACCGCCGGCGTGGTCCTCGTCCACCTGGGCGCCGGGCACGCCTTCCCGGTCGACACCCACGTCGGAAGGCTGGCCCGGAGGCTGGGATTCTCGAAGGCCACCGACCCCGACCGGGTCGAGGAGGACCTGTCCGCGCTGCTGCCGCCCGAGCGCTGGGGGAAGGCCCACCAGTTGCTCGTCTGGCACGGGAGACGGGTCTGCCACGCGCGCAAGCCCGCCTGCGCGGGCTGCGTGGTGGAGCGTCACTGCAGGAAGGAAGGGGTCGCGGCCCCGGGAGCCAGGCCCGCGCGCGCTACAGCGCCGAGCGGTGCTGCGCGGCCTTCTTCACGTCCTCCGGCTTCTCGGAGGCGTGCTCGGCCTTGAGCTTCTTCATGCGCCGGCGGATGAGCTCGCGCTTCAGGCTGGAGAGGTGGTCGACGAAGACGGTCCCCTCGAGGTGGTCGTGCTCGTGCTGCACCGCGATGGCGAGCAGCTCCTCGGCCTCGACCTCGAACTCCTTGCCGGAGTAGTCGAGCGCCCGGACCCAGACCTTGGCGAAGCGGTCGACGTCCTCGGCCTCGCCGGGGATGGAGAGGCAGCCCTCGGTGTAGACGGTCTCCCCCTCGGCCCGGACGATGACCGGGTTCACCAGGTGGAGGAGCTTCTGCCCCTCCTGCCGGGGCGAGGTGTCGATGACGATGCAGCGCTTGGGCACGCCGATCTGGACCGCGGCGAGCCCCACGCCGTCGGCGGCGTACATGGTCTCGGACATGTCGTCGAGCAGGCGGCGGATGCCGTCGTCCACCCGGTCGACGGGGACGGAGGGCTGCTTCAAGATGGGGTCGGGCCAGATGACGATGTCGCGGACCATGTGCGTGCTCCAGGGTGCCCGCCGATTGTAATCGGGGTGCCCTTTCCGCGCATCCTCAGAGCATGGCGTGGGGGTCGACGTCGAACCGCACCGAGGCCCCGCCCGGCGGGCGCAGGGCGGCCGGCCCCAGCGCCCGGTGGACCCGGCGCAGCGCGGCGGGGTTCCCGGCCCGGAAGAGCAGGTGCCAGCGGTGCTTCCCGCGGATCCGCTCGATGGCGGCCGGGGCGGGCCCCAGCATGGTGACCGCCGCCGACAGGGCCGGGCGGGCCGCCTCCCCGAGCGCCTCGGCGGTCCGGCGGGCCCCGGTCTCGGAGCCCTCCACCCGCACCGCCATCATCCGGCCGAAGGGGGGGTATCCGAGCGCCCGGCGCCGGTCGAGCTCGACCTCGGCGAAGCCGGCGTAGTCGTGCCCCACCGCGAATGCGACGGCGGGTGAATGGGGATGGAAGGTCTGGACGATCACCTGGCCGGCGTCGTCGCCGCGCCCGGCCCGCCCCGCCACCTGGGTGAGGAGCTGGAAGGTGCGCTCGGCGGCCCGGAAATCGGGGAGCGCCAGCGCCGTGTCGGCGAGGACCACCCCCACGAGCGTCACGCCGGGGAAGTCGTGCCCCTTGGTGACCATCTGGGTGCCCACGAGCACGTCGACCTCGCGCCGGGCGAAGCGGGCCAGCAGTGCCGCCACGTCCCCCGCGCCGGACAGGGCGTCCCGGTCCATGCGGGCCACCCGGGCCGCCGGGACGAGCTCCCGCACCGCCGCCTCCACCTGCTCGGTGCCGGCCCCCACCCCGGCCCGCTCGCCGCCGCAGTCGGGGCAGCGCGGGCTCATCCGCTCGGTGGCCCCGCAGTAGTGGCAGAGCAGCACGCCGCGCCTGGCGTGCAGGGTGAGGGAGACCGAGCAGCGGCTGCAGCGCTCCTCGCGCCCGCAGTCCCGGCAGAGCACCAGGGTCTGGAAGCCGCGCCGGTTGAGGAAGAGGATGGCCTGCCTGCCGGCCCGGACCGTGGACCGGATCGCGTCCTGGAGCACCGGGGAGAGCAGCCCCGCCAGGGGAGCCCCTTTCCGGATGCGCGACAGGTCGACGATGCGCACCTCCGGCAACGGCCGGTCGTCGATCCGCCGGGGAAGCTCGATGCGCTCGTACTTCCCGGTCCGGGCGTTCTCCAGCGTCTCGAGCGACGGGGTGGCCGACCCGAGCACGCAGACCGCCCCCTCCTCGCGGGCCCGGACCACCGCCAGGTCGCGGGCGTGGTAGCCCGGGCCGTCGTCCTGCTTGAAGGACGGGTCGTGCTCCTCGTCGACCACCACGATGCCCAGGTCCTGGACCGGGGCGAAGACGGCGCTGCGAACGCCCACGCAGATGCGGGCCTCGCCGCGCCGGAGGCGCAGCCACTCGGAGTGACGCTCCCCGTCGGAGAGGCCGCTGTGGAGGAGCGCCACCTGGTCGCCGAAGCGGGCCCGGAAGCGCCCGGCCAGCTGGGGGGTGAGCGCGATCTCCGGGACGAGCACGAGCGCGCCGCGCCCCGCGGCCCGGGCCACCGCGATGGCCTGGAGGTAGACCTCGGTCTTTCCCGAGCCGGTGACGCCGTGGAGGAGGAAGGTGTGGAAGGCCCCCGAGGCGCCGGTGATGCGGGCGAGCGCCGCCGCCTGATCGCTGGTGAGCGGGAAGGGGTTCTCGGCGGCCGGGAGCAGCGATCCGCCGCCGGCGGCGATGGCCACCGTCTCGATGGTGGCGAGCCCCGCCTTCACGAGCGCGGTGAGCGCCGGCCGACCCTTCGGGAAGGCCGCCCGGAGCTCCTCCACCGGGATGCGCCCGCGGGCGAGCAGGTACTCGAGGACGGCTCGCCGGGCGTGGGCGCGCGCCCCGAGCGTGGTGATCGCCTCGGCCGCCCCGGCCGTGGGCGCGGCGAAGTCGACGCCACGACGGGTGGGGGCGGAGGCCCCCCCGCGCGCGTTCAGCCCGGGCGGCAGCGCGGCCCGCATGAGCTCCCCGGGCGGCGCGAGGTAGTAGTCCTCGGCCCAGCGGATGAGCCGCAGGAGCGGCGGGGTGAAGGGCGGGAACTCGTCGAGGACCCCCGCCACGTCCTTCAGCTCGAACCCCGGCGGCGGCACCGTGGGAAGCCCCACCACGTAACCGGTGGCGCGCGGGCTCTTCCCGAACGGAACGGCCACGCGGCTGCCCAGCGAGACCTCGCCGGCCAGGCGCGCGGGAACGCGATAGGTGAAGGTGCCGCGGACGGCGGCGGCGACGGCGACCTCGACGAGCACGGGCGCCGAGTGTAGCAGCCGGGTCTGCGCCCCGGGCTATCCGACGAGCGTCTTCAGATAGGGGAGGAGCTGCGCCCGGAGGTCGGGGCGCTGCATCGCATAGGCGATGTTGGCCTTCAGGAAGCCGAACCGGTCGCCGGCGTCGTGCCGCTCCCCCTCGAACCGGTAGCCGAGGAGCCCCTCCTCCCGCGCCAGGACGGCGAGGGCGTCGGTGAGCTGGATCTCGCCCCCCACCCCCGGCTTCACCTGCTCCAGGATCTCGAAGATGCGCGGCGGCAGCACGTAGCGGCCGATGACGGCCAGGTTGGAGGGGGCGTCCTTCTTCGGCTTCTCGACCAGCCGCTCGATGCGGATGGTCCGGGGGTCGATGGCCGGCCCGGCGGCGATGCCGTACATCGAGGTCTCGGAGGGCGCGACCTCCATGAGGGCGATGGTGCCGAGGCCGTTGCGCACGTAGCAGTCGGCGAGCTGCTTCGCGGCGGGGACGGCCGCGTCGATGATGTCGTCGCCGAGCATGACGATGAAGGGCTCGTCCCGGACCAGCTCCTTGGCGCAGAGCACCGCGTGGCCGAGGCCGAGCGGCTCCTGCTGCCGCACCGTCACCACGTTGGCCATCTTGGCGATGGCGCGCATCTCGGCGCGCAGCGCCTCCTTGCCGGTGCGGCCGAGGTGGGCCTCGAGCTCCGGGGCGATGTCGAAGTGGTCGACGATCGAGTCCTTGCCGCGCGCGCAGATGAGGATGATCTCGTCCACGCCGGCGGCCACCGCCTCCTCGACGAT
>JBAXVO010000015.1:0-26063 GCA_037129355.1 Deltaproteobacteria bacterium
CTGTGCGCCGAGGAGGGGATCCGCTCGATCCACGTCCTGCACCTGCCGGAGGAGGATGCCCGGGAGCTCGCGTCGGCCGGCCTCGCGCTCCGCGTCGACTTCCAGTTCCACTGGGTGAACCGCGGGTACGCCACCTTCGACGACTTCCTGGCCCGCTTCTCCTCCAAGCGCCGGAACGCCATCCGGAGGGAGCGGGCGGCACCCGCGGACCAGGGCATCGTCCTGCGCACCGTCCGCGGCGACGAGCTCGGGGAGCGGCCGGCCGTCTGGGCGCGGGACGTGGCGCGGCTGCACGGCCACTCGGTGTCGCAGATGGAGTGGGGGATGCGGTTCCTCGAGCGGCCGTTCCACGAGCGGGTGATGCGGACGATGCCGGGGGCGCTCGAGGTGGTCGAGGCGAGACGGGAGGGGAAGCTCGTGGCCATGGCGTTCAACGTCGCCTCACCCGGAAGGCTCTTCGGCCGCTACTGGGGCGCGGTGGAGGAGCACCCCTTCCTCCACTTCAACGTCGCCCTCTACCACTCGGTCGAGGAGTGCATCCGGCTGGGGCGGAGCGTCTTCGAGGGAGGGGCCGGTGGGGACCACAAGCTCTCCCGCGGGTTCGAGCCGGCGGAGGTCTACAGCGCCCACCACTTCCTCGACGAGCGGCTCGACGCCCCCATCCGGCGCCACCTGGCCGAGGGGTGCGTGGCGGCACGGCAGGCGCTCGAGCGCTGGCGCGAGGAGTCGGCCGTCCTCAGGGGCGACGACCCCAGGTGAGGCGAACCTCCCGGGTCCAGGTCGCGCCGCCTGCACCGTCGGCGAGGGCACGGGCCGCGGCGAGCATCGCGGCGAGCCGGTCCGGGGCGAGGGCCGGACCCACCAGGGAGAAGGAACGCAGCGCCGCCTCGAGCCGCTCGGGGGGGAGGACCTGCTCGTCCCGGAAGGACTCGGAGGTCCGTGCCCGGATCCCGGCCGCGGAGAGGAACTGGGTCAGGCGGCCGGACGGGCGCGGGCGCGCCTTGGGGTTCTCCCGGGCGAGCAGGGCGACGAGCCCGTCGGTGAAGGCGGAGCCGCCGAGGTGCGCCTCGACCACCGCCACCGCTCCGCCCGGCGCGAGCAGGCGCCCCGCCTCCAGCCCCGCCGCCTCCGGCGCGACCCATTGCAGCGCATCGGCGAGGAGGACCAGCTTCGCCTCCCCGCCCGGGAGCCCCGTGGACTCGGCGGCGGCGAGGACCGGAGTCACCGGCAGCCCGGCCGCCTCCTCCCGGAGCACGTCCAGCATGGCCGCCGCGGGCTCGACCGCCTGGACCGACACGCCGCGCGCCGCGAGCGGGAGGGAGAGCAGCCCCGTCCCCGCGCCCAGGTCGACCGCCGGCCCCGTGCCTCCCGAGAGGGCCACCAGGCGATCGACGATCGCCGACGGGTAGCCCGGGCGGGCGCGGTAGTCGCCGGCCAGCCGGTTGAAGACCCACCGGTCCAGATCGTCCACGTCGATTCCTTGGCGTCCCATCGTCCGACCTTAACACCCCGGCCGGCGCGGACGGAGGGTGGCTGCTACACTTCGCCCGTGTCCGAACCGGTCGTCCGCCTCCGTGGGGTCTCGAAGCGTTACGGCGACTTCACCGCCCTCGACGCCGTCGACCTCGACGTGGCGCCCGGGGAGATCCTGGCGTTGCTCGGCCCCAACGGGGCCGGGAAGACCACGCTCATCAGCATCGTGGCCGGGCTGGTCCGCGCCAGCGCCGGGGAGGCCAGCGTCCTGGGGCGCGACGTGGTCCGTGACTACCGCTTCACCCGCCGGGCCGTCGGGCTCGTCCCGCAGGAGATCAACTTCGACCCCTTCTTCAGCGTCGAGGAGACCCTGCGCTTCCAGGCCGGGTACTTCGGCGTGCGTCTCTCAGAGGACCGGCTGGAGGAGATCCTCCTCGCCCTCGACCTCGCCGGGAAGCGCCACGCCAACACCCGCTCGCTCTCCGGGGGGATGAAGCGCCGGCTGCTCATCGGCAAGGCGCTGGTCCACGAGCCCCGCGTCCTCTTCCTCGACGAGCCCACCGCCGGGGTGGACGTGCGGCTGCGGCAGCAGCTCTGGGCCTACGTGCGGCTCCTCCGCTCCCGCGGCACCACCATCGTGCTCACCACCCACTACCTGGAGGAGGCCGAGGAGCTGGCCGACCGGGTGGCCGTGATC
Source organism: Deltaproteobacteria bacterium (assembly GCA_037129355.1). GTDB lineage: Bacteria > Myxococcota > Myxococcia > Myxococcales > Anaeromyxobacteraceae > CAIOAK01. The sequence continues at coordinate 2,171 of JBAXVO010000015.1, forward strand.
GACCGGGGCCGGGTGCTGCTCGTGGAGGGGAAGGACCGGTTGCTCGAGCGGCAGGGGGGCAAGACCCTGCGCATCACCCTGGCGGCGCCGCTCGCGGCACTCCCCGCGGGGCTCCATGCACTGGGGGCGCGCCTCGCCGAGGGGGGGAGGGCGATCGAGGTGGACGCGCGCCCCGGCGGCTCGTTCGGCCCGGCGCTGGCCGCGGTGGCCGAGGCCGGGTTCCCGGTGGGCGACGTGGAGACCCGCCGCGCCAGCCTCGAGGACATCTTCGTCTCCATCCTGGGCGGCGGGACGGGGGGAGACCGAGCGTGAACGGCCTGGGCTTCCGGACCCTCTTCTCGAAGGAGTTTCGCCGGTTCCTGCGGGTGCCGGGGCAGACGCTCCTCTCGCCCCTCGTCACCACCTCCCTCTACTTCCTGGTCTTCGGCTGGTCGCTGGGGAGCCGGATCCAGGAGGTGGATGGGGTCCCGTACGCCCGCTTCATCCTCCCCGGCCTCGTCATGCTCGGCGTGGTCACCAACGCCTACCTGAACAGCGCCTCCTCCCTCTTCGTGATGAAGCTGCAGGGGACGGTGATCGACGTGCTCGTCTCGCCCCTCTCCTACGCCGAGATCCTGGGCGCGTTCGTGGCCGCGGCGGTGGCGCGCGGGCTCATCGTGGGCGGCATCATGTGGATCGTGGGAGCCGCCTTCACCGGTTTCGGGGTGGCCCACCCGGCCCTGGCCCTCCTCCTGATCCTCCTCGTGGCCGCCGGGTTCGCCGCCCTGGGATTCCTCACCGCCACCTGGGCGGCGAGCTTCGAGCAGGTGAACGTCCTGCCCACCTTCGTGGTCACCCCGCTCACCTTCCTGGGAGGGGTCTTTTACTCGGCGTCGATGGCCCCCCCGGCCCTCCGGTGGCTCACCCAGGCGAACCCCATCTACTACCTGGTCGAGGCGCTGCGCTGGTCGGTCCTGGGGCGAGCGGACGCTTCCCCCCTGATCGGCTTCGCCGTGGCCCTGGCTCTGGCCGGCTCGGCCCTCCTGGCGGCCTATGCGGTGCTCCGGAGCGGCTGGAGATTAAGAGGCTGATCGACACCAGTTCGGGATTGCCTTCGGTCGGTCGTTGGTTATCCTACGGCCCCCATTCCAAGGCCCAATTTTCCTGGAGGTTTCACCCATGCGTCTCGTACTCGCCGTTCTGCTCGCCCTGGCCGTCACGGCGTGCAAGAAGTCCAATGCACCCACCCCGGCCCAGGCTCCCGCGGCCGGCGGCCCCGTCGCCACCGCATCCGCCGCCGGCGGAGTGGGGGGCAAGCTCCTCGAGCGCATCGATGCGGCCCCCTACAGCTATCTCAGGATCGCCACCCCCGGCGGTGAGATCTGGGCGGCCGTTCCCCAGGCCGGGGTCGAGAAGGGCGCCGACGTGGTCATCGACAACCCGATGCCCATGGACGGGTTCGAGTCGAAGAGCCTGAACCGCAAGTTCGAGAAGATCTACTTCGGCACGCTGGCCGGCCAGGGTGGCCCTGCCCAGGCCGCCGCACCGGCCGGGATGCCTCCCGGCGCGGCCCCGGTTCCTGGCCAGATGCCCCCGGGCGGCATGCCCCCCGGCGGGATGGGCGCGCAGCACGCCGCCGCCGCGGCCGGCCCGTCCGACGTGGGCGACGTGAAGGTCCCCAAGGCCACCGGCGCCAACGCCAAGACCGTCGCCGAGATCCACGCCCAGAAGGCCCAGCTGAAGGAGAAGAAGGTCACCGTCCGCGGCAAGGTGGTGAAGTCGAACTCCGGGATCATGGGCAAGAACTGGATCCACGTCCGCGACGGCAGCGGCAGCGCGGAGAAGGGCGACAACGACATCACCGTGACCTCCGAGTCGGCCGCCAGCGTCGGCGAGGTGCTCGTGATCACCGGCGTCGTCCGGGTCGACAAGGACTTCGGCGCCGGCTACGCCTACCCGGTCATCATCGAGGAGGCGGTCTACACGAAGTAGGCGTCCCCGCCCGATCCAGGAAACACGAAGGGCGGTCCGGAGCACCCGGGCCGCCCTTTCTCGTTCCGATCCCGGAGGGCCGGCGGCTAACCGCCGTTGATCAGCTCCTGGAAGGTCTTCCTGATGCTCGCCGAGAAGCACGCGCCCACGCCGGCCGTCCACGCCCCGCCTGCCGGGGGGCTGGAGATGTCGTACGAGGCCTCCACGTCGAGGGTGAGCCCCCCGTTCTGGAGCATGGTGACCAGGTTGTTGTTCGGGTCCCTGGGCTCGATGTTGAAGGTCACGCCGGCGGGAGCGCCCGCCGGGGGGGTGTAGTCGACGAGGAGGAGCGGTGGGAGCGACGGGTTCGTCGCCGTCACCTTGATGCCCCTCACCCACTGGTTGGTCGAGCCCGCGGGGCCGGTCAGGGCGAGGGTCGCGCCAAGGAACCGGACCACGTTGGTGTTGGGCGAGCCGTCGACGATGAAGCCCGGGAAGACGTTCTTGAGGCCGATGTCCACGCTCGCGGTGAGCTTTCCGCTGCCTCCCGGGATGACCGGAGGCACCACGATGAGCGTCTGGGGCGACAGGAGCTGGAGGCAGGCCTGCGGCTGGCTGGCCTCGACGTTGAACGCGCCGCAGCCGGCGATCGAGAGTGCGGCGGAGACGAGCGCTGCGATGGGAAGTCGCTTCATGGAGTGCCTCGGTCTCAGAAGAAGTACAGGAAGGACAGGCGGGCCACGGGCATGAACGAGGTGACCTTGTAGGCCTCGGTCGAGATCGAGAGGCCGCCGCTCGTCGCGGTGCCGCCCTTCACGTTGAGCGAGAGGTACCCGACGCCGCCCTCGAGGGCGGCGGTGAATCCGCGCCGGCTGCCGAGCGCGAAGCCGATGAGCCCGGAGAACCAGTTGTAGGAGGCGTCCCCGATGAGTGGCCAGGAGGCTTCCGGCAGCCCCACCCACTTCTTGATCTGGTTCGCGGTGTTGCCGGCGAAGTAGTAGCCGTACTCGCCGCGGATGATGGGCGAGATGAAGAAGTCGATGGGGCGGAACTCGAGGCCGAAGACCATCCCGGGCGCCAGCGTGTAGGCGAAGCCCGCGTCGACGAGGAGCCAGTACAGGGGCGACCAGGTGAAGGAGAGCACCGCCCCGTCCGGCGCGCCGACCGCGAGGGCGAGGCCGAACTGGGGATAGGGCTCCTCGACCGGGGCCGCCCTGGGAGCCGGCGCGGCGGTCACCGGGGCGGCCGCCTGCGGCGCGGCGCCCTCCGGAGCCGGGGCCTGGGCGAGGGCCAGGGACGGCGCGGCGACGAGCGCCGCGAGCAGGATGGGGACGAGTCGCATGGATGGCTCCAGGGTGGGCGCGTGCACTGGACGGAATAGTCTCACCCGGCCCCGGCGCCACAAAGAGGGAACCTGGGGGTCATCTGGGTGCGGCCCGGTCGACCCGGAGGTGGTAGCTTCCGGGGCCTTGGCGCTCCCCGCGACACTCCACGACTTCCAGATCGAGCTCGCCAACGTCGACTCCGGCGTGAACCGGCTCGTCTCCCTCCGCGCGGCGCGCCACCCGTCCGAGTCGATGGAGCGGCTCTGGCTGCGCGTGCTGGCCCAGTGCTGGCAGTGGAGGGAGGGGATCGAGCAGGGGCCGGGGCTCTCCGACCCCGACGCGCCCGACGTGATCGCCCGCGACCTCACGGGAGAAATCATCCTGTGGGTCAGGGTCGGACGTCCCGAAGCGTCGAGGATCCAGCAGGAGGCCGACCGCAACCGGCGCGCCGACGTGGCCGTGCTCTTCGACTCGCCGCGCCGCATGGAGGCCTTCGTGGAGGAGGCCCGCGCCTCGGGCCTCCCGAGACTCGGGCGCGTCGCGCTCGCCGCGGTCGACCCGGCGCTGCTCGCGGCGCTGGCGGCGAGCGACGAGCGGAGGGTGAAGCTCTCCCTCACCATCGTGGGCGACCACCTGTACGTCGAGCGGGGCGGCCGCTCCATCGACGGCCCCCTGGTTCGGGCCTACATCCCCGGAACCTGACGGCAAAGGTTGTCGTGCAAGCGACGCCGCCCTCATTACATTTCGGCTATCGGGACCTTTTCGGTCCAGATAGGCTCCGACGTCGGTAGCCTCTTCCCCCCAAAAGGGTGGTCCGGTCCATGATCCGCATGACCAAGCTGACCGACTACGGGATCGTCCTCCTCACCCACATGGCGATGGAGGCGCCCGGATCGCTCCATACGGCCCAGGACCTGGCCACGAAGTCGCGCGTGCCGGTCCCGACCGCCTCGAAGCTCCTCAAGGCGCTCGCGCGGGCCGGGCTCGTGAACTCCCACCGTGGCCGCAACGGCGGCTACGGCCTGTCGCGGGACGCCGACGCCATCTCGGTCGCCGAGATCATCGCCGCCATCGAGGGGCCCATCGGCCTCACCGAGTGCGGTACCGGCACGGAGGGGGCCTGCGACATGGAGTCCTTCTGCGCCGCCCGGGGGCGCTGGGCCCCCATCAACCAGGCCATCGAGCGGGCCCTGCAGGACGTGCCCCTCTCGGCCATGCGGCCGCAGCAGCCCGAGCGGCTGGTCCGGCTCGAGGCCACGCCGGGGGTGGCGCCGTGACCGACGCGAACCGCGAGCTCACCGAGCTGACCGAGCAGAAGTACAAGTACGGCTTCGTCACCGACGTCGCCGAGGACCGGATCCGCAAGGGGCTCGACGAGGACGTCGTCCGGCTCATCTCCTCGAAGAAGAACGAACCGGCCTTCCTGCTCGACTTCCGGCTGAAGGCCTTCCGGCACTGGCTCACGCTCGAGGCGCCGACCTGGGCCAAGGTCCACCACAACCCCATCGACTACCAGGAGATCGTCTACTACTCGGCGCCGAAGCCCCGGAAGAAGCTGGCCTCGATGGACGAGGTCGACCCGGAGCTCCGCGAGGCCTTCGCCAAGCTCGGCATCCCGCTCGAGGAGCAGAAGCGGCTGTCCAACGTGGCGGTCGACGCGGTCTTCGACTCGGTCTCGGTGGCGACGACCTTCAAGAAGAAGCTGGCCGACATGGGCGTGATCTTCGGCTCCTTCTCCGACGCGGTGAAGGAGCACCCGGAGCTCGTCGAGCGGTACCTGGGATCGGTGGTCCCCTACACCGACAACTACTTCGCCACGCTCAACTCGGCGGTCTTCTCCGACGGCTCCTTCGCCTACATCCCGAAGGGCGTCCGCTGCCCCATGGAGCTCTCCACCTACTTCCGCATCAACGCCGCCGACACCGGCCAGTTCGAGCGGACCCTCATCGTGGCCGACGAGGGGGCCTACGTCTCCTACCTGGAGGGCTGCACCGCGCCCCAGCGCGACCAGAACCAGCTCCACGCCGCGGTGGTGGAACTCGTGGCCCTCGACGGCGCCGAGATCAAGTACTCCACCGTCCAGAACTGGTATCCGGGCGACGCCGAGGGGCGGGGTGGCATCTACAACTTCGTCACCAAGCGCGGCAAGGCGATGAAGCGCTCCAAGATCTCCTGGACCCAGGTCGAGACCGGCTCGGCCATCACCTGGAAGTACCCGAGCTGCATCCTGCAGGGCGACGACTCGGTGGGGGAGTTCTACTCGGTGGCGCTCACCAACCACCGGCAGCAGGCCGACACCGGCACCAAGATGATCCACATCGGCAAGAACACCCGCTCGACCATCGTGTCGAAGGGCATCTCGGCCGGGCACGGCCAGAACACCTACCGCGGCCAGGTGAAGATCGGGAAGGGGGCGGAGGGGGCCCGCAATCACTCGCAGTGCGACTCGCTGCTCATCGGCGGGAACTGCGGGGCCCACACCTTCCCGTACATCGAGGCCCGCAACCCCACCGCCCAGGTGGAGCACGAGGCCACCACCTCGAAGATCAGCGAGGACCAGCTCTTCTACTGCCGCCAGCGCGGCATCAAGGAGGAGGACGCGGTCTCCATGATCGTGAACGGATTCGCGCGGCAGGTCCTCAAGGAGCTGCCCATGGAGTTCGCCGTGGAGGCGCAGAAGCTCCTCGGCATGAGCCTGGAAGGGAGCGTGGGATGAGCCAGCCGTCGAAGAACGGGGCGCCGCTGCTCGAGGTGCGCGGCCTCCAGGCCCGCATCGACGAGAAGGAGATCCTGAAGGGTCTCGACCTCACCGTGAACGCGGGCGAGGTGCACGCCATCATGGGGCCGAACGGCTCGGGCAAGAGCACCTTCGCCGGCGTGCTGGCCGGCCGGGATCGGGCCCAGGTGACCGGCGGCAGCGCCACCCTCGACGGCAAGGACCTGCTCGCCATGGCCCCGGAGGAGCGGGCCGTGGCCGGCCTCTTCCTGGGGTTCCAGTACCCGGTGGAGATCCCCGGGGTGGGCAACATGTACTTCCTGCGGACGGCCCTCAACGCCCAGCGCAAGGCCCGGGGCGAGGAGGAGCTCGACGCCGTCGACTTCCTGGGGCTCGCGAAGGAGAAGATGAAGCTCGTGGAGATGGACCCGGCCTTCATGAACCGGGGCGTCAACGAGGGCTTCTCCGGCGGCGAGAAGAAGCGCAACGAGGTGCTGCAGATGGCGGTGCTCGAGCCCCGCCTCTCCATCCTCGACGAGATCGACAGCGGCCTCGACATCGACGCCCTGCGGGTGGTGGCGAAGGGCGTGGAGGCGCTGCGCAGCCCCGAGCGGGCCACCCTCCTCGTCACCCACTACCAGCGGCTCCTCGAGTACATCGTCCCCGACAAGATCCACGTGATGGCCGGCGGGCGGATCGTCCGGACGGGCGGGCGAGAACTGGCGCTCGAGCTCGAGAAGAAGGGCTACGCCTGGGTGGAGCCGTGAACGAGGCGGCCCGGAGCCTGCTCGCCGGCGCGGAATCGCTCCCCGCCGTGCCGGAGTTCGTCGCCTCGGTCCGGCGCGCCGGGCGCGAGTCCTTCGAGCGCGAGGGGCTGCCCACCACGCGCCAGGAGGACTGGCGCTTCACCTCGCTCGCCCCGCTCGTCGCCCACGCCTTCGGGCGCGGCGACCCGGCCGCCGCGGTGACGGCGGCGGAGCTGGAGCGCGCCGCCGGGAAGCCCGGCGGGCCGCGCCTGGTCTTCGTGAACGGGCGGTTCCGCGCCGAGCTCTCCACGGCCCACGGCCTCCCGGCCGGCGTCCACGCCTCGAGCCTGCAGCACGCCATCGCGGTGTCGCCGGCGCTCGTCGAGCCGACCCTGGCCCGCACCCTCGGGGTGGGAGGCCGGCCCTTCGCCGCCCTGAACGCCGCCTTCCTCGGCGACGGGGCCTTCGTCCACGTCGGCGCCGGCGCCCGGGGCGGTGCCATCGAGCTGGTCTTCGCCACCGTGGCCCGGGAGGGGCCGGCGGCGAGCCACCCCCGCGTGCTCGTCGTCGCCGACCCCGGCGGCGAGGCGACGCTGGTCGAGACCTACGTGGCGCTGGGCCACCACCCGGCCCTCACCAACGCGGTCACCGAGCTCCACCTCGGCGACGGCGCGCGCCTCGACCACTACCAGGTCCAGGACCAGCCGCCCTCGGCGTTCCACCTCGCCACCCTGGGGGCCCTGCAGGGGAAGGGGGCGCGCCTCTCCAGCCACTCGACCGCGCTCGGGGCCGGCCTCTCCCGCAGCGACGTCCTCGCGCGCCTGGCCGGCGACGGGGCCGAGACCCACCTCGCCGGCCTCTACATGGCGGACGGGAAGCGGCTCGTCGACAACCACTCGGTGATCGAGCACGCCGTCCCGAACGGCACCAGCCGCGAGATCTTCAAGGGCATCCTCGACGGCGAGTCCCGCGGCGTGTTCGCCGGTCGCATCCGGGTCCTCGAGGGGGCCGTGAAGACCGACGCCCACCAGTCCAACTCCAACCTGCTGCTCTCCCGCGACGCCATCGCCGATTCGATGCCGCAGCTGGAGATCTACACCGATGACGTGAAGGCGGGGCACGGCGGGACCGTGGGCGAGCTCGACGCCGACGCGCTCTTCTACCTGCGCTCCCGCGGCCTTCCCGCCGCCCAGGCCCGCGGCCTCCTCATCTACGCCTTCGCCCGGGAGATGGTCGACCGCGTCGCCCTCCCGGCGCTGCGCGACCGGCTGGGGCGGCTCGTCGCGGCGCGCCTGCCCGGCGGCGAGGCCATCCTGGAGGCCGCGTGAGCTTCGACGTCGAGGCGGTGCGCCGCCAGTTCCCGGTCCTCGCCCAGCGGCCGCACGGCAAGCGGCTCGCCTTCCTCGACAGCGGCGCCACGGCCCAGAAGCCGCAGGCCGTGATCGACGCGGTGACCCGCTTCTACGACCGGGACAACTCCAACGTGCACCGCGGGGTCTACGACCTGGCCGAGCGCGCCACGGCGGCGTTCGAGGGGGCCCGCGGGAAGATCGCCCGCTGGATCGGCGCCGAGCCCCGCGAGGTGATCTTCACCCGCGGGACCACCGAGGGCGTGAACCTGGTGGCCCAGTCGTGGGGACGCGCCCACGTCGGCCCCGGCGACGAGATCCTGCTCACCGGGATGGAGCACCACTCCAACATCGTGCCCTGGCAGCTGCTCGCCGCCGAGAAGGGGGCGAAGCTGGTGGTGGTCCCGGTGGACGACCGGGGGAGCGTGCACCTCGCCGACTTCGAGCGGCTCATCGGCCCGCGGACGCGCATCGTCGCCGTCACCCAGGTGTCGAACGCGCTCGGGACGGTGAATCCAGTGAAGGAGATCGTCCGGCTCGCCCACGCCCGCGGGGTCCCGGTGCTGGTGGACGGCGCCCAGGCCGTGCCCCACGTCCGGGTCGACGTCCGCGACCTCGACGCCGACTTCTACGTGTTCAGCGGCCACAAGATGTTCGGCCCCACCGGGATCGGCGTGCTCTACGGGAAGGCGAAGCTGCTCGAGGCCATGCCTCCCTGGCAGGGCGGCGGCGACATGATCCTCTCGGTCTCCTTCTCCGGGACCAAGTTCAACACCATCCCCCACAAGTTCGAGGCCGGGACCCCCGACGCGGCCGGCGCCGTCGGGCTGGGCGCCGCGGTCGACTGGCTCGAGGGGCTCGACCGGGCCGGCGTCGAGGCCCACGAGCGGGACCTCCTCGCCTACGCCACGGAGCGGCTCCAGGAGATCCCCGGGCTCCGGATCATCGGAACGGCCCCGCACAAGGCGGCGGTGATCTCCTTCGTGATGGAGGGGGTCCACCCGCACGACGTGGGCACCATCCTCGACCACGAGGGGGTCGCGGTCCGCGCCGGGCACCACTGCGCCCAGCCGCTCATGGATCGCTTCGGCGTCCCTGCCACGGTCCGCGCCTCGATGGCCCTCTACAACACCCGCGAGGACGTGGACCAGCTGGTCCAGGGCCTGAAGCGGGTCCGGGAGATGTTCCCATGAGCGACCTCTCCGACCTCTACCAGGAGGTCATCCTCGACCACGGGCGGAGTCCCAGGAACTTCCGGATCATGGCCGACCCGACGGCCAGCGCGGAGGGGCTGAATCCCCTGTGCGGCGACCGGTACCAGGTGTTCGTGAAGATGGACGGCGACCGGGTCGCCGACGTCTCCTTCCAGGGCTCCGGGTGCGCCATCTCCAAGGCCTCCGCGTCGCTCATGAGCCAGGTGCTGAAGGGCAAGAGCGCCGCCGAGGCCGAGGACCTCTTCCAGCGATTCCACAAGATGGTGGTCGAGGGAGATGGCTCGCAGGCCGAGGGGCTCGGCAAGCTCGCGGTCCTGAAGGGCGTGGCCGACTTTCCCACCCGCGTGAAGTGCGCGAGCCTGGCCTGGCACGCGCTGCACGCGGCCCTGCGCGGCGAAACCCAGCCGGCGACGACGGAGTGAGACGATGGAGCGTCGCGAACCGGTCAAGCTGAGCCGCGCCGTCGAGGTCACCCTCGTGCCCTCCGGCGAGAAGCACCTCCTGCCGGAGGGGGCGCTCGTCATGCCCCAGCAGGAGCTGGGCGGCCACTTCACCATCATGCTCGACCGCGGGGGGCTGGCGCGCCTCGCCAACGAGGACGCCGATGCGCTGGGGCCGGCCTTCGCCGAGCGGGCCCGCAAGGTCGCCGAGGCCGAGAAGGAGCGGCTCGCCGAGGCGAGCGGCCAGCCCTTCGACGAGCAGGGGGTCTGGGAAGCCCTGAAGAAGGTCTTCGACCCGGAGATCCCGGCGAGCATCGTCGACCTCGGGCTCGTCTACGAGCTCGTCCACGTCGAGCGCCCCGAGGGGGGGCGCAAGGTCACCATCCGGATGACGCTCACGGCCCCGGGCTGCGGCGTGGCGCCGATGATCCTCGACGACGTCCGGGAGCGGGTGGCGAAGGTGCCAGGCGTGGGCGCGGTCGACGTCGACCTGGTCTTCGATCCGCCCTGGACCCCGGAGAAGATGAGCGACGCCGCGCGGTTGCAGCTCGGCTTCTGGTAGACCCATCTGGGACGAATCCGCCGGGCAGGGTGGCGGCGTCCAAGCATGCAGAGGGGCGCACCTCGCCTCCAGGAGGGAACACCGATGAACCGCACCCCGCTCGCCGCCGCCTCGATCCTCGCCCTCGCCGCTCCCCGGGCGGCGTTCGCCGGGGACATCGGCTCGACCCTCGTCTCCATCGGCGTCCCGGCCATCGTCTTCGGATTCGTCCTGGCCATCGTGGGAGGCGCCTTCTACGTCGGCTACCGAGAGACGCGGGAGCGGCAGGAGACCCTCCGCCTGGCCATCGAGAAGGGCATCGCCATCCCTCCCGGGCTGGTCGAGTCGGTGAGCGGGGAACGGGATCCGGACAGGGACCTCCGCAATGGCGTCCGGCAGATCTTCATCGGCCTCGGCGTCGGCGTGCTGCTCTGGTTCGTGTCGCCCTTCCGGAACGTCTGGGCCGTCGGGGCGATGATCGCCATCTTCGGGCTGGGAAACATCGTCGCCTGGGCGATGACCCGCCGCCCGGCGAAGCCGTCCGCGCCGTCGCCCTGACGGGTCTCGATGGGCCCCTCCGACGCCGAGCTCTGCGCCCGCGTCGTCGCCCACGACGACCGGCATGCCTTCGCCGCGCTGGTCCGCCGCCACCAGTCGGCGATCCGGTCGGTGCTGCGCCGGCTCTGCGGCGGCGATGCGGCCCTCGCCGACGACCTCTCCCAGGAGACCTTCGTCCGGGCGTGGAAGGGGCTCCGGAGCTGGAGCGGCGGGGCCCGCTTCTCCACCTGGCTCCACCGCATCGCCGTGAACGCCTGGATCTCGCAGGCCCGGAGGGCCGAGCCGCCGGTGCCGGACGATCCCGGTCACCAGGAAGCCGCGTCGGGCCCGGTCGAGGCGCGCCGGGATCTGGAGCGCGCCTTCGCGCACCTCCGGCCCGAGGAGCGGCTCGCGCTGGCGCTCGCCTACGCCCAGGACCTCACCCACGAGGAGGCGGCCGAGGTCGCCGGCTGGCCCGTGGGCACGCTGAAGAGCCACCTGCTCCGGGGCAAGGAGAAGCTCCGGCAGCGACTCGTTCCCCAGGAGGGCGCCGCATGAACGATCCCCGTGACCCCGTCGAGGCGGCCCTGCGCGACGCGCCCTACCTGGACGACGGAGGGTTCACCGAAGGTGTCCTGGAGACCCTGCCGCCCCGCCGCCCCGATCGGCGAGGGCCGGTGCTCCTGGCCGCCGGGCTCGCGGCCGCGGCCCTCGGGGCGGCCACGCTGGGGGAGCCCCTGACGGCGGCGGCCCTGGCGCTGGGAACGGGCGGTGCGTCGGGCGTGCTGCTGCTCGGCGCGGCGGTGGCGGCGGCGGCAGGCGCGCTCCTCCGGAGCGCCCGCTAGGCGGGGACCTCGGAGCCGGGCGCCAGGCGGGCTGGCGGGAGCCGCACGCGCACCGTGGTCCCGCGCCCCTCCTCGCTGCTCACCGCGATCGCGCCTCCCAGCCCGGTCACGATGCCGTGGCAGACCGAGAGCCCCAGGCCGGTCCCGGAGCCCACCGGGCGGGTGGAGAAGAAGGGCTCGAAGATGCGCGCGCGGGCCGCCGCCGGGATGCCGCTCCCCGAGTCGGACACCTCGATGGCGGCCCAACCCTCGGCGTCGGTCCCCGAGGCGACCCGGACCGAGTGGCTCTGGGGCGAGCCGTCCGGCGTCGACTGGGCCGCGTTCACGAGCAGGTGGATCATCACCTGGCCGATCTGCCCCTGACCGGCGAGCACGAGGGGGCAGGGGTCGAGCAGCAGGAGGAGCCCGGAGCGCCGGTGGATCTCGGCCTGGGCGAGGGTGACCGCCGAGCGGATCTCCTGGACCGGGTCGACCTCGATCCGGCGGCCGTCGGGGGGGCGGGCCACGAAGCGCAGGTCGCGCACGATGTCGCGAACCCGCCGGGCACCCAGGGTGGCCTCGGCCGCGGCCTCCTCGGCGTCGGCGACGTCGGGGTGCATCCCCCGGACCTTCTCGAGCGTCTCCTGCAGGAAGGCCAGGTTCGAGGTCACGTAGGTGAGCGGGTTGTTGATCTCGTGGGCCACGCCCGAGGCCAGCGTCCCCACCGCGGCGAGCCGCTGGTCCTCCTCGGCGCGCCGCCGTTCCGAGAGGTCGCGCCCCGACCAGGCCAGGAACTCCGCGCCGTCGAAGGCGAGGAACGCGACCTGGACCTCGGCGGGAGGGTGGCGGCCGGCCGGATCCTCGAGGATGGTCTCGTAGCGGATGGCGCCCCGCGCCCGCAACTTCGCCCATCCGTCGGCCCCGATCTTGCCCGCGAGGGCCCGGTCGAGCGTGGAGATGTCCCTCCCGACGAGCCCCGGGACGGTGTGCCCCAGCAGCCGGCCCGCCGCCTCGCTGGCGAGGACGATGCGTCCGGCCGCGTCGCAGACCAGGGTCGCCTCCGCACCCTGGTCGAGCGCGTAGCGAGCCAGGCGGAGCTTGCGCGCCGTGCGCTCCCGGCCGGCGACCTCCGAGGCGAGCACGAGGCTGGTGGCGATGGCGACGGCCAGGTAGCCCTGGACCGTGCCGGCGTCGGGGGCGAGCGCCGTTGCCCCGCCGAGCCGGGACGCCCACGTCGTGGCCCAGGCCGCCGCCGTCGCCAGGATGGCCCCGGTGGAGGTCACCCCCCGCGGCCCGAACCGGAGGGCGGCCCAGACGAAGACCGGGAGCACCACGTGCTCCTCGGCGAGCACCCCCGCCTGCGCCTGCCGGAAGACCACCCAGCCCACGCCCAGCGAGGCCAGCACCAGCGCGGAGAACTCCCGCGGCCGCTCCCGGACCGGGTTGCGATCGATGGCGTCCGCGCCCTGCCAGGCGAGCACGAGCGGCGTGACGACCAGGATCCCCAGCCCGTCGCCGGCCCACCAGTCGAGCCAGGCCGGGAGGAGCGGGACCTGGTTCGCGTGCGCGGTGGAGATCGCTCCGAGGAGGGCGGGAAGGGCAGGGGCCGCCACCGCCCCGACCGTGATCACCGCCAGCATGTCCCGGAGGCGCCACATCCGCGGTCGCCCGCGCGCGACGATCCGGACCAGCTCCGCAGCCACCACGGCCTCCACCGCGTCCCCGAAGATCAGGGCCGCGGCGATGAGGGGCTTCCGGTCCACGTGGACGGAGACGACCAGGTCGACGAGGAAGGCCGCGGCGATGAACCCCGGCCAGCGCCTGCGCTCCGAGGCCAGGAGGACCCCGACGTACAGCCCGGCCGCCGGCCAGAAGGTGGCGAACTGGGTGGCGTCGTTGGTGAGCCAGTCGGAGACCTCGGCGAGGACGAGGTATGCCAGGCCGAAGGCGACCCAGTTCCTCCACGGTCCGCGGGCCGCCCCCGCCTGCGTCTCCGTCGCCTCGTTCAAGGAGCCAGAGTAGAACACCCACACCGGGGGCGAAAGTGTCCGGAGCAGGGAGGCGGACCCCGACGCTTGCACCCCCTTCGGCCTGGACTAGGATTCCGCCGCCCCGATGGACGAACCGACACCCACCCGAGCACCCGCGCCCGGCGCCCACCATCCCGCGCTCGACGGGTTGCGCGGCGTGGCCGTGCTCCTGGTCCTCGCCTTCCACTTCCTGCACATCGACGGGGAGGGAGGCGCGGTGGAGCGGACCCTGCTCGCGGCCTCCCGGACCGGGTGGGCCGGCGTCGACCTGTTCTTCGTCCTCTCCGGGTTCCTCATCACCGGGATCCTCCTCGACGCGCGGGGAGGGCAGGGGTACTTCCGGGCCTTCTACGCCCGGCGCGTGCTGCGGATCTTCCCGCTCTACTACGCCTACCTGGCGATCCTCTTCCTGGTGGTGCCGCGCCTGGCCCCTTCACTCGACGTGAAGCCCGAGACGCAGGGCTGGCTCTGGACCTACCTCGGCAACGTGCTCTTCGCGCGGGAGGGGGGATTCCATGCGAGCCCGTACACCGGCCACTTCTGGTCGCTCGCCGTCGAGGAGCAGTTCTATCTCGTGTGGCCGCTGCTCGTCTGGGTGCTCCCGCGCAGGCGGCTCGCGCTGGCCTGCCTGGGGCTCGTCGGGCTCGCCTTCGCGATCCGGTTCGGCATCCACCGGACGACCTTCAACGCCACCGCCGCCTACGTCCTCACCCCGGCGCGCGTGGACGCCCTCGCCCTGGGGGCGCTCGTCGCCATCGCGGCGAGGGAGCCCGGCTGGTGGCCCCGGATCCGCAGGGCAGCCCCCTGGGTCCTCGGGGCGTCGTCGGCCGCCGTGGCGGCGGTCTGGTTCTCCCAGGGGGGGCTCTTCGGCGGGGATCCGGTGGTGCAGGTGTGGGCCTTCGGCCCGCTGGCTGCCGGGTTCGCGGCGGTGCTCGTGCTGGCGATCGACCCTGCTCCGGGATCCCTGCTGTTCCGGGCCCTGAAGCGCCCGGTGCTCGAGGGCGCGGGGAAGTACAGCTACGGGCTCTACGTGCTCCACTACCCGATCTTCCTGGCGCTCGAGGCGGCCGGCTTCACGTCGCTCGCGCTGGCCGGGTTGCTGGGGAGCCGGATCGCCGGGATGGCGGCCTTCGCCGCCGTGGCCGGGACGGCGACCTTCGCCGCCGCGCTCCTCTCCTGGAACCTGCTCGAGAAGCGCTTCCTGGCCCTGAAGCGGTTCGTGCCGTACGGCGCCGGGCGGGAGCCTACCCGCGCACCAGCCGGCGCCAGATCCAGAGGTCGGCCGGTGGCAGCTCTCCGCGCCGGACCACCAGCCGGACCCGGGTGTCCTCCGGGCCGCGGATGAGCTCGACGGCGCCGTCCATCCCGATCTCCGACACCGGACGTCCCTCCACCGAGAGGATCACGTCGTCGACCGCCAGCCCCGCCTCCGCCGCGCCGCCCCCGGGGACGACGAAGGTGATCCGGAGCCCGTTCCGCCCCTGCCGCTGCATGGCCACCCCGATGCCCGCCAGCTCCACCCGGGGTTCCTCCCCCTCCGCCAGCGGGGTGAGCTTCACGTCGACGGGGCCCGCGGCGCCGCCGTCCGGGACGTCGATCCCGGTCACGATGCGGGCGTGGTGGCCGTCGGCGGCGACGTGGAGCGTGACCGTCCGCGCCGGCAGTCCGGAGACGAGGAAGGCGCCGTCGGCCCCGGCGACCGCGGCCGCCCCGGCGTCGAGGAGGGACGGCTCGCTCCCGCCGTTCCCCTCCAGCGCGACGCGCGCGCCGGGGAGCGGCTGACCGGTCACCCGGTCGGTCACGCGCCCCGTCACCCGGCCGCCCCGGCCGAGCCGCAGCTCCACCTCGGCGATCCCGGGGTGCTCTGGCACCGTCGCCTCGACCCCGGGGGAGGGAAGGTGGCCGGGCGCGGAGGCGGTCACGGTCACGGGACCCGGGGGAAGATCCCGGAGCTCGAACCGGCCGGAGGCGTCGACGACCGTGGCCGCCCCGACGGGGAGCCGCCACCCGCGCCCGCCGCGGCGCGCCTCCACGCGGAAGGGGGCCACCGGAGCCCCGGTCGCGGCATCGCGCACCACCCCGGAGAGGGTCCCGCCGCGGGTGAGCTCGATGGTGGCCTCCTCGCCGGCCCGGACCACCACCGCACGAGCCTGGGTGAACCCCTCGCGCGCCGCCGTGAGCAGGTGGCGCCCGGGCGCCATGTCACGCAAGGTGAATCGTCCCTCGGTGTCGGAGAGGGCCTGGGCGGAGACCGGCTCCTCGGCCGATCCCGGGCCTCCCCGGAGGAGCAGCCGCGCGGCCACCAGCGCGCCCTCCACCGGCGCGCCGCCGGCGAGGACCCGGCCGGTGATCGGCGCCGGCGTCCCGGGCGCTCCGGCCGCCCCGAGCCGCACCACCACGCGCCCCGTCGACCTGGCCGCGAAGTCGAGCGCGGCCCGTCCGGGGGCGAACCCCGCGTGGCGGGCCTCGAGGAGGGCGTCATCGGGCGCCTGGAGGACGAAGGCCCCGCCGGGTCCGCTCACCGCCCCCTCGGCGGAGGGGAGGAGCGCGTGCTCCCCGGTGGCGCCCCCGACGACGCGGACCTCCGCCCCCTCCACCGGCTGGCCCGCCGGGTCCTCGACCCGCCCGGCGTACCGGACGACGGGGGAGAGCCAGAGGGTGAGGCCGCCGACCTGCTCGCCGGGGCGCGCGTCGAGCAGCACCGGGCTGTGCCCCCACTCCGGTGCGAAAGGGGCGTGGCCGGGAGCCGAGGCCGTGGCGAGTTGCCATCGACCGGCCTCCGGAGGCTCGAAGCGGAAGGTGCCGTCCACGGCGCACCGGATCGACGCCGCCGCCCCACCGCGGGAGAAGGTGACCTCGGCGCCCCCGATCCCCGCACCGGTGGCGCGGGAGAGGACCACCCCCGAGAACGCGCCCCGGGGGGCGGGGAGGGGAGCCGGAGGCGCGGGGGAGGGTGCGCCCGGGGAGGCCCGGGTGCCCTCGGCCGCCGGTGCGCCCGGGGTTGCCGGCCGGGTGGCGCCCCCCGGGCGACCACCCTCCGGCGCGGCGCGGGGCCAGAGCCAGAGGACGAGGAGGGCCGCGAGGACGGCTCCGACGAGGGCGGCGAGGGCCTGGCGGCGGCGCATGGCCGGGGAGCCTACACCCGGCGGCGGCGCCCGGCCCCTCCGGCGTTGACCCGGGGGCGGGGGGCGTGTTAATCCGTCCATCCGGATAGACGAATGGATGCCGCGACCGCACGCCCCGAGGGGCTCTTCGGATGGATGGACGGGCTCGCCGACCCGACCCGTCTCCGGCTCCTGCACGTCCTCGAGCGGCACGAGCTGGGCGTGGCCGAGCTGTGCGAGGTGCTGCAGCAGCCCCAGTCCACGGTCAGCCGCCACCTCAAGGTCCTCTCCTCCCAGGGCTGGATCGAGGTCCGGCGCCACGGCCAGAACCGGCTCTACCGGATGTCGGACGGGATCGACCCCGCCGCCCGGCGGCTCTGGAAGGTGGCCCGCGGCGAGAGCGAGCGCTGGGCCACCCTGCAGCACGACCAGCTCCGGCTCGACCGGCGGCTCAAGGAGCGGCGCGGCGGGGACGACGACTTCTTCGCCGGCGCCGCCGGCGACTGGGACCGGCTGCGGGCCGAATGGTACGGCACCGGCTTCGGCGTCTCGGCGCTGGTGGCGCTCCTCCCGCCGGACTGGACCGTCGCCGACCTGGGCTGCGGCACCGGCGCCCTCTCCGCCGCGCTCGCCCCCGACGTGGCCCGGGTGATCGGCGTCGACCGCTCGGCCGACATGCTCCGGTCGGCCCGCCGCCGCACCGCCGGGCAGGGCAACGTCGAGCTCCGGCGCGGGACCCTCGAGGACCTGCCCATGGAGGACGCCTCCTGCGACGCGGCGCTGCTCGTCCTGTCGCTCGGCTGGGTGGAGAATCCCCCGCGCGCGCTGGCCGAGGCGGCGCGGGTGGTCCGCCCGGGTGGCCGGGTGGCGCTCGTCGACGCCGTCCTCCACGACGACGAGGACTTCCGCCGGCGCGCCGGCCAGGTGTGGCCCGGCTTCGAGCCCGCCCGCGTCGTCGAGATGCTCCACGCCGCCGGGTTCCGCGACGCCACCTGCCGCGCCCTCCCCCCCGAACCCGCCGCGAAGGGGCCCGCGCTCCTGCTCGCCCGCGCGCGGCGCCCCTGATCCCGCCGATCCACCGAAACCCCCGAAGGAAGGAACGATCCAGATGGCCAAGTCCGCGAAGAAGCCCCGCAGCGCCCCGACGTTCGAGTACCTCGTGAAGGACCTCTCCCTCGCCGACTGGGGTCGCAAGGAGATCGAGCTCGCCGAGAAGGAGATGCCCGGCCTCATGTCGGTGCGGCGCGAGTACGCGAAGAAGAAGCCGCTCTCCGGGCAGCGCATCACCGGCTCGCTCCACATGACCATCCAGACGGCGGTCCTCATCGAGACCCTCGTCGACCTCGGCGCCGACGTCCGCTGGGCCTCCTGCAACATCTTCTCCACGCAGGACCACGCCGCCGCCGCGGTGGTGGCCGGCCGGGGCGGCTCGGCCGCGTCGCCGAAGGGCGTGCCCGTCTTCGCCTGGAAGGGCGAGACCCTCGAGGAGTACTGGGAGTGCACGGAGCGCGCGCTCGACTTCGGGGGCGGCAAGGGCCCCACCCAGATCGTCGACGACGGCGGCGACGCCACCATGCTCATCCACAAGGGGGTCGAGTTCGAGGCGGCCGGCAAGGTGCCCGCGCCGGCCACCGCCGACTCGGAGGAGTTCGCGGTGGTCCTCGCGCTCCTCGGCCGCGGCCTGAAGAAGGACCGCACCCGCTGGACGAAGGTGGCCAAGGAGATGCGCGGCGTCACCGAGGAGACCACCACCGGCGTCCACCGGCTCTACGAGATGGAGCGGGCCGGCAAGCTGCTCTTCGCCGCCATCAACGTGAACGACAGCGTCACCAAGTCGAAGTTCGACAACCTGTACGGCTGCCGCCACTCCCTCATCGACGGCCTGAACCGGGCCACCGACGTGATGCTCGCCGGCAAGATGGCGGTGGTCTGCGGCTACGGCGACGTGGGCAAGGGCTGCGCCCAGGCGCTCAAGGGGCAGGGGGCCCGCGTGGTGGTCACCGAGATCGACCCCATCTGCGCGCTCCAGGCCGCCATGGAGGGCTACCAGGTCCTCCGCCTCGAGGACGTCCTCCCCCGGGCCGACGTCTTCGTCACCACCACCGGCAACGTCGACGTCATCACCGTCGACCACATGAAGAAGATGAAGGACGGGGCCATCATCGGGAACATCGGCCACTTCGACAACGAGATCGACATGGCCGGCCTGAAGAAGTTCCCGGGCGTGGTCCGCACCAACATCAAGCCCCAGTTCGACAAGTGGACCTTCCCCGACGGCCACTCGATCCTGCTCCTCGCCGAGGGGCGGCTGCTCAACCTGGGCTGCGCCACCGGCCACCCCAGCTTCGTCATGTCGAACAGCTTCACCAACCAGACCATCGCCCAGATCGAGCTGGCCGAGCGCAGCGACTGGTACGAGAACAAGGTCTACACGCTCCCCAAGCACCTCGACGAGAAGGTGGCCCGCCTCCACCTCGAGCAGATCGGCGTGAAGCTGACCAAGCTCACCCCCAAGCAGGCGGCCTACATCGGGGTCTCGCCCAAGGGCCCCTTCAAGCCCGATACTTACCGGTACTAGGCGCCCGCGCGCGCCAGGAGGAGTCGCCATGGCCGAAGAGAAGATCCCCGGACCCCCGCCGTCGGAGCTCGCTCCCGGCGCCTTCGAGATGCTCGCCGCCGGCAAGGCGGGCGTCCTCTCCACGCTCTCGGCGCGCAAGCCGGGGTGGCCGCTGGGGACGCTCGTCTCCTACGCCCTCGACGGGGTGGGGCGGCCGATCTTCCTCTTCACCGAGCTCGCGCAGCACACCCGCAACCTCCGGGTCGACCCGCGCGCCTCGCTCTTCGTCCAGGAGCCGGGCGCGCGGAACCCCCAGTCGTCGGGTCGGCTCGCGCTGCTGGGGACCCTCACGGAGGTCCCGGGCGGCGAGATGTCCGAGGCCCGGGACCGCTACGTGGCCGTGCACCCCGAGGGGAAGTCGTTCGCCGAGCTGGGGGACTTCCTCTTCTGGCACATGAACGTCGAGGACGTGCACGTGGTGGGCGGGTTCGCCAGGGCCGGCTGGATGTCCTGGCAGGAGTTCCGGGAGAACGCCGGGAAGTGACGTTTCGGCGAGGCGCGGCGCCCCGGGACGGGTTAGAAAGTCGCGCCATGGCCCAGGATACCGACCGCGCCCTCGAGCATTACCGGACCCACGCCGCCTCCTACCTGGAGGATCTGAAGGCGCTGGTCCGCATCCCCAGCGTCTCCTTCGACGGATTCCCGGCCGAGCCGGTCCGCCGGAGCGCCGAGGCCACCGCCGAGCTCCTGCGGCGGCGCGGCTTCACCCGCGTGGACGTCCTCGAGGTCGAGGGGGCCCACCCCTACGTCTTCGGCGAGCACGTGGTCGACCCCAAGGCCCCCACGGTCCTGCTCTACGCCCACCACGACGTGCAGCCCGCCGGGGACGAGGAGCTCTGGACCACGCCCCCGTTCGAGCCCACCGAGCGCGATGGACGGCTCTTCGGCCGGGGCACGGCCGACGACAAGGCCGGCATCCTCGTCCACGCCGCCGCCGCCGATTCCTGGATCCGCGGCGCCGGCAAGCTCCCGCTCAACCTCAAGGTGGTGGTGGAGGGGGAGGAGGAGGTGGGCAGCGACCACCTGCCCCAGTTCATCGCGAAGTACCGCAGCCGGCTCGACGCCGACGCGGTCGTGCTCACCGACACCTCCAACGTCGACGCCGGCGTCCCCTGCGTGACCATCGCGCTGCGCGGCCTGGTGATCGCCGAGGTCGAGGTCCGGTCGCTCGACCAGAGCGTCCACTCCGGCATGTGGGGCGGCCCCATCCCCGACCCGGTGATGGCGCTCGCCAAGATGCTCGCCACCCTGGTCGACGCCGACGGCCGCATCGCCATCCCCGGCATCCACGACAAGGTGCGGCCGCTCACCCCGGCCGAGAAGCGGGCCATCGAGCTGCTCCCGGTGTCGCGCGAGGAGTTCCGGCGCCAGGCCGGCATGCGCCCCGGCGTGGCCATGCACGGCGACGCCCACCCGCTCGAGACCAACTGGTGGCAGCCCACGCTGGCGGTGAACGCCATCCAGGCCTCGAACCGGAAGGACGCGCGGAACATCATCAACGACATGGCCTGGGCCCGGGTGGGGATCCGCCTCGTGCCCGACATGGACCCGGCCGACGTGGCCCGGCGGCTCGAGGAGGCGCTCCGCAAGAGCGCCCCCTGGGGCGTCGAGGTGAAGATCCACGCCCAGAGCCACGGCCCGGCCTGGAAGACCGACGTGGGCCACCCCGCCTTCCAGGCCGCCTTCCGGGCGCTCCAGAGGGGCTTCGGGCGCGAGCCGCTCGCCATCGGGTGCGGGGGGAGCATCGGGTTCGTCGAGCCCTTCGTCCAGGCGCTCGGCGGCGTTCCGGCCCTGCTCATCGGCGTGGAGGACCCCCGGTCGAACGCCCACTCCGAGAACGAGAGCCTGAACCTGGCCGACTTCCAGTCGGCCATCCGGAGCGCCATCGCCCTGTACGGCGAGCTCGCCCAGGCGCTCGCGAAGTAACCCGGCTCGAATCCACCGGCGCGGGCCCGCGCCGCGGTAACATGTCCCTCCCCGGAATCTCCCGGGAGCGAGGAGATCGATGTCCGCGAGCAAGTTCCCCGAGAGGCAGGGCGAGGAGGCCCGAGCGCTGGAGCGCGCCCGCGACCTCCCCAGCATCCGGACCGCGTCCGACGTCGACGCCCTGCGCCGCGCCTTCGCCGACCACCTCCAGTTCTCCATCGGCAAGGACGAGCACTCCGCCACCGCGCTGGATCGCTACATGGCGGTGGCCGACTCGGTCCGCGACCGGATGATGCGCCACTGGCTGCAGACCCAGCAGACCTACTACCGGAGCGACGCCAAGCGGGTCTACTACCTCTCGCTCGAGTTCCTCATGGGCAAGGCGCTCGAGAACAACCTCCTCAACCTCGGCCTGTACGACAACATGAAGGCAGCCATGGCCAGCCTCGGCCTCGAGCTCTCCGACCTCCTCGTGCAGGAGCCGGACGCCGGCCTCGGCAACGGGGGCCTGGGGCGGCTGGCCGCCTGCTTCCTCGACTCGATGGCCACGCTGGCGCTGCCGGCCTACGGCTACGGCATCCGCTACGAGTACGGCATCTTCGACCAGGAGATCCGCGACGGCTGGCAGGTGGAGCGGCCGGAGGGCTGGCTGCGCTTCGGCAACCCCTGGGAGATCGCCCGTCCGGAGAACCAGGTCCCGGTGACCTTCTTCGGCCGCACCGAGCGCCACGCCGGCCCCGACGGCCGGGAGCGGGTGCGCTGGGTCGACGGCAAGAAGGTGCTGGGCATGGCCTACGACACGCCCATCGCCGGCTTCCGCAACCGGACGGTGAACACGCTCCGGCTCTGGCGGGCCCGCTCCCCCCAGGAGTTCGACCTGGCCGACTTCAACGCCGGCGACTACCTGGCCGCGGTCGAGGACAAGAACGTCTCGGAGACCATCTCCAAGGTGCTCTACCCGAACGACCTCACGGTCATGGGCAAGGAGCTGCGCCTGCAGCAGCAGTACTTCTTCGTGGCCTGCGCGCTCCACGACATCGTCACCCGCCACCTCAAGGTGCACGAGAGCTTCGACGACTTTCCCGACAAGGTGGCCATCCAGCTCAACGACACCCACCCGGCCATCGCCATCGCCGAGCTGATGCGCATCCTGCTCGACGAGCACGGCCTCACCTGGGCGAAGGCCTGGTCCATCAGCCAGGCGGTCTTCGGATACACGAACCACACGCTGCTCCCCGAGGCCCTCGAGCGGTGGACGGTCGACCTGCTCGGCCGGGTGCTGCCGCGCCACCTGGAGATCATCTACGAGGTGAACGGGCACTTCCTGGCCCAGATCCGCGGCGATGCCCGCTTCGACGCGCAGGCGCTGGAGCGCATGTCCCTCATCGAGGAGGGGATGCCCAAGCAGGTGCGCATGGCCAACCTGGCCGTGGTCGGTTCCCATTCGGTGAACGGGGTGGCCGCGCTGCACACCGAGCTCCTCGAGAACGAACTCTTCCACGACTTCTTCCGGCTCTGGCCGGGGAAGTTCAACAACAAGACCAACGGCGTCACCCCGCGCCGCTGGATCCTCCAGGCCAACCCCGAGCTGGCCTCGGTCCTGAACGAGGTGGTGGGGCCAGCCTGGATCACCGACGCCGAGGAACTCCGGCGCCTCGAGCTCGTGGTGGACGACGCCCCCTTCCGGCGGCGCTTCCGCGAGATCAAGCGGGACAACAAGGAGCGGCTCGCCGAGATCATCCTCCGGGAGAACGGCATCGAGGTGGACCCGTCGTCGATGTTCGACGTCCAGGTGAAGCGGATCCACGAGTACAAGCGGCAGCTGCTCGACGTGCTCTTCGTGGTCCACCAGTACCTCAAGATGAAGGCCGACCCGGCCTTCCGCCCCGTCCCGCGCACCTGGATCTTCGCCGGCAAGGCGGCTCCCGGGTACGTGATGGCCAAGTGGATCATCAAGCTCGTCAACTCGGTCGCGTCGGTGGTGAACGCCGACGGGGCGGTGAACGGCCACATGAAGGTGGTCTTCCTCCGCAACTACCGGGTGTCGCTGGCCGAGCGCATCTTCCCGGCCGCCGACCTCTCCGAGCAGATCTCCACCGCCGGCAAGGAGGCGTCCGGCACCGGCAACATGAAGTTCGCGCTGAACGGCGCCCTCACCATCGGCACCCTCGACGGCGCCAACGTCGAGATCCGCGAGGCGGTCGGGGCGGAGAACTTCTTCCTCTTCGGCCTCACCGTCCCCGAGGTGCGGGAGCTCAAGCGGGCCGGCTACAACCCCTGGGACTGGTACCGCGGAAACCCGGAGCTGCGCGGCGTCATCGATGCCATCTCCGACGGCACCTTCTCGCCGGAGGAGCCGCGCCTCTTCCAGCCGGTGGTGGACTCGCTGCTCAACGGCGGCGACACCTACCTCGTCCTGGCCGACTTCGCCGCCTACGTCGCCGCCCAGGAACGGGTCTCCCATGCCTGGGTCGACTACGAGCGCTGGACGCGGATGGCCATCCTGAACGTGGCCCGCTGCGGACGCTTCTCCTCGGACCGCACCATCCGGCAGTACGCCGAGGAGATCTGGGA
>JBAXVO010000150.1:0-8173 GCA_037129355.1 Deltaproteobacteria bacterium
CAACTGGGAGCCGCAGCGCCAGGCCGTGCGCGCGCGCGACCGCTATCGCTGCCGCCAGTGCGGCACCCCTGAGGCCGGCGGCCGCCAGCACGATGTGCATCACCAGATTCCGTTTCGGTCGTTTGGCTACGTGCCCGGCCAGAACGAGAATTATCTCCTGGCGAACACCCTCGACAACCTCCTCACCCTGTGCCGCGCCTGCCACGCCCGCACCGAAGCCGCCCGCGGCACACAGACGGCCCTGGGCGGGCTGGCGCACACCCTGGGCAATGTGGCGCCGCTTTTTCTCATGTGCGACCCGCGCGACCTGGGCTTGCTCAGCGAGCAACGCTCCAAGCATACCGGCGCGCCGACCATTACGCTCTATGACCAAATTCCCGAGGGCCTGGGCTTTGCCGAACAGCTCTACCAGTTGCGCGGCGAACTTTTGCGCAGCGCGCTTGAACTGGTGAGCGCCTGTCCTTGCCGCGACGGCTGCCCGGCTTGCGTGGGACCGGTGGGGCTGGAAGGGCTGGAAACCAAAGCGCTCACGCGCAAACTGACTGAGCGTTTGCTACAGCAAAGGGGTAAAATATAGGGCATGGTACAAAAGACGTTCAAAGTCAGCTTGACACTTTAGGATTTTTCCCCCAACCCCAGGAAGGCTAAGGGGTCTTCAATCCGGGGGCCACCCGCTAATTCTAGCGGGCTATGCCCAAGCCGGGGGCCACGCACAAACGGGTGGGTGTTGTGGTAGAACCTGAACAATTCAAGAAACCCTTGCGCGACTTGCTTGCGGCCATTCAGAAACGGGCGGAGCAGGCTGTTCAAGCATTCGATGGCACTACTGGTTCGTGGCCATTGGGCCAAGATGGCGGCCACGAGGTGTTGAAGGACTTCCAAGTGGGCGCCCAAGTGAGTGCTGGCCCAGGCCAAGCTTTCCGTAATCGCGTGCTCCAATTGGCGGCGTTGTTCCGGCGTCCAGAAGGGAAAGGCCCAGTCCTGCAACGCTTGCCAGAGCCGACAGACCACGTGGGTGGCGGCTTCGCCCCACGCTTGCTGCAGCGGGATGAGGGCTTGCTGGAGCAGAGGCAAAGCGGCCGTCAAGGCCTGGGCCTGATGGCGCAGCAGGCTCACCAGATCCTTCGCCTGGGTGCCCTGAGCCCAGGGGTCCAGTTCTTCGGCCAGGGCGAGCAGGTCGGCTTGCACGCGACCGGGATTCGAGACACAGCCCGTGGTCCAATCAAACTGGGCGGCCAGGGCACGCAAACGCAAGCGGAGCAGGCGCCACTGGTCATAGGTAGCGATGGCTTGCGCCGCGGCGGCCTGTTCGGCTTCCCATTTGCGCCAATGGTTCTCCAGCCGTTTGGCAGTGCGGGCCTGCCAGATTTGTTCTTCGCGCTGGTATTGCTGGGCCAGCGCGGCATACGCCCGCCGTTCGTATTGGGCCGCCACCAGCCCCGCTAACAAGAGCGGATGAAACCAGTCGCCCACATGGCAAGGCAGGTGGGCCAAGTCGGCCCCAGCCGCCAAGCCCTTGCCCGCATCACTGATCATGCCGTCGGCTTGCCCGTGCTCGAGAAACTCGCAGCCCCAGGTCTCGCCGTCCCGCTGGGCCGCCAGGGTTAAGCTCACCAGATACAGACTGGCGGGATGGATGCTCCCCAGAATAGGCTGGGCATGCAGGAACAGTTCATCCGAGGCCAGCAGACCGCTGAGGGCCGGCGTCAGTTCGGCATTGCGTGCCTGAGCCAAACGCTCGGCTTTCCGGATAATCCGAGCCACATACCCAAGCGAGCGCGAGGTGTCCAGGACCTCGGTCAAGGCCAGGCACATATCGCGTTCGGACACGCCGAGCAGCGTGAGTAACACAATGGCTCGTTGCAGCCGTTCAGGTGTCACGATTAACGTGACATCGGTGGCCACCGGGCCCGAGCGGGGCGTCAAGGCCGTTTTCAGGGCAGGCCGACCTTGATCGCGTAAGTCATACAGAGCCTGGCGACTAACGCCATAAGTCTGCGCGAGAGCGGTGGCGTCGCCATACTGTCGAGTTGGGGAGAGCATAAGAATCACGATGGTGATGCGATCTTCAATCGTCAACGAACTGCGAGCGGCCATAGTGCCTCCTGGAACGATAAGCGAGAATGGCTTATTGTCGCCCAGTTTCAGAAGACAAAAAGTGTCAAGCTGATTGTGAACCATGCCAGAATTTCCTTGAGGATCAACCCCTGTTGCGTGCCCAAGATTTTGCCAATCTGGCTGGGCGAGCGCCCGGCGGTTTGGATTTGGTGCTGGGTGCTGGCAATCTGCGGATCAGCCGGGCCCAGGGCGGAATACAGCAAGACGCTTTGCCCCTGCGCGATCCGCTGCACCGCCGCGTCCACCAGCCGGCGGCGCTCCGCGGCCTGGGCCGCCGCGTCCACCAGGCGGGCGCTGTCCATGGGGACCCCCTGAAAGCCATGCGCCAAGGCCCAGTTAATCTGCGCGGCCGTCCAGGGCGAAGCGCTGCCCGAGAGTGCTGCGGCGATCCTCGCCCGCCGCGCGGGATCGTCGTGCCTCGTCGCGGTGCATCCGGCAGACGCGCGGCGGATCGATATCGAACGCTCGGCAGGTCGCTGCGGCGTCACGTGCAGGCTGTTTGCCGCACCGCTCGAGAAGGGAGTGCTGCTGCGGAGCCGCGTGGTGGCGGCGATCGGGCCCGAGAGGAACGACGAAGCCTGGGCCGACCGGGTGCTGCGGGCGTTCGCCGCGTCGCCCCCGCCCCTCACCACCAGGTCGGCGAAGCCGGGGACGGCGCCCACCGGCGTCGTGAGCTCGCCGGTCGTGGGGAGGGACACCTGCAACTGGACGACGTCACGGCCGGCATCGACGTGGACGTTTCCACCGCCGAGCGCACCCACCGCCTGCTCGAAGTTCCCGAACACGACCGACCAGCTCGCCTGCTGCCTCACGGTCGCCGAGCTCGCGGTTCCCTTCCAGTCGGTGTCTCCGTACCGGAAGAGCCAGGCGGAGGTGGTCTGGGCCGGGAGCGGCGCGACCACGTCGCGGCCGGCCCGGAGCTCGATGTCGCCGCCGAGGGTCGGGAATTCCCCGATCGGCATCCCCGCCGGCGCGCCCCCGAATCCGGGCGCCCACGCGGTGCGAGCACCCGCCGTGTAGACCACCGACCTCGGCCCGGCGAGGACGAGGTCCCGGCCGGCGTCGATGGAGATGTCCCCGGTGCCTGTCCGCACCACGGCGTCCGGACCGATCGTGGTGTCGCCGCCGCTCTCGAGCCCGTAGCTGAAGGATCGCCCCGACGACAGGGCGGCGGAGCGGGCCGCGCTCGCGAAGCCATCGCTGATGGCGCCCTGAACCTCGATCTTCCCCGGAGCGACGAGGCCGAGGTAGCCCGGCCCGGAGGCCGTGCCCGGGGCCGCGGCCAGGCGGGCCAGGTCCACGTCGGCCTGGACGACGAGGTCACCGGGGCTCGTCACCTCCATCCCCGGCCCGACCTGGAGTCCCGGGATCGACCCGCCGAGCCGGCTCCGGATCCCGTCCCGGCCCGCCTGCAGCCAGGCCGACGCGTCGGCGAACATCCGCCCGACGAGCGCCGCGTCCACGGTGCTCGCCTGGTAGCCGGCGACACCGATCACGTCCACCGACCGGGCGCCCCGGATCTCTCCGGCGAGGTGGTCCACCGCGACGTCGTTTCCGTCCCGAGGGGCACGGACGACGACCGTCCCGCCTCCCTGTCGCCCCCCGCCCACGTCGATCGCCGCCCCCGCGGCCACGTCGACGCGCCCACCGGAGGCCACGACCTCGATCTTCCCGCTCGCCGGAGCGAACCCGCCGCCCGGCGCCTGGCCAGCGTGCGCGTCGATCCGGGCCGTGGACGCGATCGTGACGCCGGCGCCACCCTGGAGGCGGATCGTCCCCCCGTCGGGATGCGCACCGTCGCCGGCGGCCTCGATGGCCCCCGCGACGGTGACCTTCCCCGCGTCGGAGCGGAGCACCACGTCGTGAGCGCGGATGGAATCCCCGGCGCCCAGCGTCACGTCCTGCCGCCGGAGCCGGATCTCCCGGGCGGCGTCGAACCCGCCCGCCTCGAGCTTCCCGTTCAGGGTCGACAGGTCGGCGCGGGCGTCCAGGCTCCCGGCATCCACGGAGAAGCCGCCTCCGGCCGAGCCGGGCGAGCCGCTCCCCAGGAGCGTTCCCTCTAGGCGGGCCACCCCGCCGGCGACGACCTCCACCCGCCCGGCGCTCCCACCACCGGGCGCGCCCGACACGTCGAGCATGGACCCGGCAGCGACCGAGACGTCGCCCGAGCCGTGGAGCCGGATCGCGCCGCCCGGGGCAGCCAGGCGCGTGCCGCCGAAATCGATGGACCGGCCGCTCGTGTCGATCGAGCCGTTCGGGCCGACGGTGAGTGCGCCGTCCCGGGCGGTCGCGTCGAAGGTCCCGGACGGGAGGACGACCGAGGTGTCGAGCGCGATGCTGCTCGCGGCGAGGGAGAGGGATCCGCCGAGGGCGGAGGCCGCCGTAGGGCCAGACGTCGCGCCGAGGCGCGACAGCGCGAGGGCCCCGCCGACGTCCAGGCCGAAGCTCGCCCCGGTGGCGGCACGGACCTGATCCGTGGAGAGGGTGAGGTCCCCGCCGAAGGCGAGGCTGCCCCGGCCCTGGGCCTCGATCGCGCCCGCGTCGCCCCGGAGGGCCTGGTAGCCGGCCAGCTGGACCCGTCCCGGCCCGAGGACCAGCGTGTCCACGTCGAGCGTCAGCGTCCCCGCGGAGGGACCCGGGGCGATCGACGCCCCGCCTCCCGAGTTGCGGAGGGTGAATTCACTGGCCGTGATCCTCGCGCCCCCGGAGGCATCCGCCACTCCCTGGAGGAGCCCGGTGTCGAGCGTGATCTTCTGGAGGGTGGCCTGGCCGGAGGCGTCCCGCCCCCCCAGGGCGAGGTCACCGAAGACGCGGATCGCCTCGGTGCCGCGGACGAGGAGGTCGGCCGAGGCGGCCAGCCTCGCCATGGTGTCGGCGCCAAGGGTGGTCCCGCCCGAGCCCGGCGGGGCGTCGCCGAGGTTCACCACCGTCGAGGCGAGATCGAACTGCCTCCCCGAGAGCAGCGCCTCGGACGCGAGGTCGATGTTCCGGCTCCCGTAGAGCGTCAGCGACCCGTCCGCAGACAGGCTCGCGTTCCCGATGGAGAGGACCCCGGCGCCCGACGGATCTGCGGCGATTCCCGGCCCGCTCCGGACGATGCCGACGCGGCTGCCCGTGGAGAGCCGGAGAAGCGCGCCGTCCCCCTGGAGCAGGAGCGGGTTCACGTCCCTCGACCCGGCCCCGGTGGCCTGGAGGACCGAACCGTCCTTGACCGAGACCGTCCCGGTCGCCGCGAGGAGGATCTCCGGTCCGACCCAGGGAGTGGAGCCGCCGGTGTCGACGACCACCTCGCTCGCCTTCACGTCGACCGCGGTGCCCACGGGCTTCGACGGATCGGTGGCCGCAGAACGGATTCCTCCCAGGAGGACGCTCCCGGCCCCGAACCGCTCCAGCGCCTCGACCTGGAGGACGAGGAAACCCGAACCCGGCGCGGGGGCGACGACTCCCTCTCCCACCACCGCGATCCGGGGTGCGGCGACGTCGAGGTTCCCGAGCAGGCCGCCGGGCCCCGCGTCGAAGCGGCCGCTTCCCTCGAGGAGAAGCGTCCCGGAGGCCGCGAGCACCACCGACCCGGCGTCGTTCGGGGTCCGGACGCCGACGCCGGCGGCCGACGCGATCCCCTGGGCGTAGGCGTCGAACGAGTAGGTCTGGAGGTCGCTGTATCTCTCGAAGACCTCCTTCGGCATCACCAGGAAGCGACCGTAGCCCGTGTCCCGGACCGAGGTGCCGGCGACCGCGCGGTAGCCCGCGACGATGGCCGCCCCGTCGTCCCGGACCGACGTCGCCGGCGCCCCGGCCAGCGAGCCTCCGAGCGGCTGCACGAGCAGCCCGCCGGGGAGGAGCGCGTAGTGGGCCGGGAGCAGGGTGTAGAAGCCGTCGGGGAGCCCCGGCACCCCCTGCAGCCACACGGAATCGCCGACCCGGAGGCGCGCATCCTGGAGGGTCCCGCTTCCCCCGCCCGGCGCGGGCGCGCCGCCCATCCCGGGGACAACGGCGAACCCGCCCGAGGAGGTGAGGATGTCCTTCGAGCCGCCGTTGCCGGACGCGAAGACGTAACCCTGGAGGTCGCCGTGCCCCGAGACGTCGATGGTGGCGCCGGACTGGACGGCCACCTGGGCGGCGTCGAGCCGGACCGACTTCTCGGGCGCCTGCCCGGGCTTGTCGAACCCCACGAACTGTCCGCCCGTGGCGACCACGCCGAAGGGAACGACCAGGCCCTCGAGGGAGGAGGAGGTCAGGCTGCCCGGCAGGAGGGTCACGGAACCATCGGTCCCCGTCCCCTCCAGGTGGATCTGTCCCTGCGGCGCCCGTACCACCCCTCCCTGGACGACGACCGGGGCGCGGAGGGTGATCGACTCGCCATAGGAGTAAGGAACCGGCGCCGGGTTTCCATTGCCGGCCACCGTCACCGAGACGTCCGACTGGACGAGGAACCCGCGAGCGAGGCCGGGATCGGCCGGGTTGAGGAGGCGCGTCGGGTAGACCTGCGCCGATTCGAGACGGATGGCGCCGTTCGAGATCAGGCCGGAGTGGGTCGAGGCGATCCCCATCGCATCGTGGTCGGAGAGCCGGATGTCGCCGGAGGCGACGAGCCTTGCGGTCCCGAATCCACCAGCCGTGCAGCCCAGCGTGGCGCACCCCAGCCAGACCGTGTTGGCGAGGTCGATCACGTCGGCGCGGATGGTGAGATCGCCGCCGAGGTTGGCCGCGTACGCGGTGGCCACGTCCGCGGAGATGCTCCCCGTGACCTGGACGTACCTCGACTCGAGGGTCACCGACGTCGGCCCCCCGCCCGCCAGGGTCCCGATCTGGGGGAAGCCGAGCGTCAGGGAGCGGCGCGAGTGCAGGTCGACGTCGCCGTCGAAGAGCAGTTGCCCCGTCGGCGCCACGGTTCCATTCGCCTGGCTGGCCTGGAGCGAGACGTCGTCGGCGCCGGAATCGTTCACCGAACGGGCGACCACCGTGAGCATTCCGGGAAGCGCGGTGCCCGGCACCTCCTGGCGGACCACCATCGGCGCCCCCGAACCGATCGAGAGGCTCCCTCCATGCCCTCCCTCGCCACCGGGGGCGAGCCGGAGCTGGCCGGCCACGAGGCCACTCCCTGCCTGGATGGTGACCGACCCGGCGTTGCCGTCGACGGGCACGCCGACGAACCCCTGCGTGCCGGGCGCGCCACCCGGAGCCGGATCGAGGTCGGCCTCGCCCTGGACCCCGTGCACGTCGATGAGCGCACCGGGGGCGACGACGACCTCGTGCAGCGCCGACAGCGTCACGCTCCCGCCGGACTCGACGCTCCGGCGGACCAGGTTCCCCTCGGGCGTGCCCTTCTCGTAGCCCGGGGCCAGGAGCTGGGCGTGGGGACCCACGTGCACCGTGGCCGTCCCCAGGGCGTCCGCCTGGATTCCCAGGTCCTGCCCGGACTTTCCGATGAGCTGGATCGCGCCGCCCGGAGCCGCGATGGTCCCGTCGACGAGGATTCCGTTCACGGAGGAGAGCTGGACCGAGGAGCCGGCCGACATCCGGATGCTGGACCCCGTCTCGACGGCCAGGTCCCGAGTGGCTCCGGAGGTGTCGGCGCCCGCGTCCGGGGAGAGGCTCCGGGCGGGCACCGTGGAGAGCGAGAGCTTCATCGGCGCCCGAAGCTCCTCGGGCAGCACCTGGCGGGTGGCGACGTCCGAGACGCGGGTCCCGCTCGCGATCTCGGTCGGGCGGTCGGGCAGCACCAGGGTCTCGACGGTGGGCGCCACGGTGGTCCCGGCGGCCACGGTGATCCCCCGTTCCCCCACGACCGAGTAGGAGGCGAACCCGCCGAGCGTGAAGAAGTCCGGCGCGACGAGACGCAGGTCGGGGCCGGGCGCCGCCGGTCCCAGGTTCCCGATGACGATGTCGTACGGCGTGATGAGCGACAGTGAGCCGCCCCGGCCTAGGGCGTGGCCGCTCAGCGTCCCGAGCATCTGCAGGCGTCCGTCCGAGGGGTGAAGCGTCGGCTGCACCGGGTTGGTGGGCTGGCTCACGTCGAGCGTGATCGATCCCCCGTTCCCGGCGGTCACCTTGG
>JBAXVO010000151.1:0-8170 GCA_037129355.1 Deltaproteobacteria bacterium
ACGCTCTGCACGTCCTTCGCCGCCATGGCCACGCGGGCCACGTAGGCGTGGCCGTAGGTCATGGCCAGCATGGCCAGGTCCTTCTTCTGGACGGTCTTGCCGCCCATGGCGAACTTGGCCGCCGCGCCCATGGGGGTGGCCTTGGAGGCCTGGCCGCCGGTGTTGGAGTAGACCTCGGTGTCGAGGACCAGGATGTTCACGTCCCGGTTCATGGCGATGACGTGGTCGAGGCCGCCGAAGCCGATGTCGTAGGCCCAGCCGTCGCCACCGACGATCCAGATGCTCTTCTTCACCAGGTAGTCGGAGATCTGCTCGAGCCGGCGCGCCGACGCCAGGTCGACCCCGGCCAGCTTGGAGCGGAGCACGTTGACCCGCCCGCGCTGGGCCTCGATCCCGACCTCGGAGGCCATGTCGGCCTCGAGGAGCTCCTTCACCAGGTCGCCGCCGACGCGTCCGGTGACGTCGGAGAGCAGGTACCGCGCGTGCTCGGTGAGCTTGTCCACCGCCAGCCGGATGCCCAGGCCGAACTCGGCGTTGTCCTCGAAGAGCGAGTTGGCCCAGGCCGGGCCGCGCCCCGCGTCGTTGGTGGTGTAGGGCGTGGTCGGCAGGTTGGCGCCGTAGATCGAGCTGCAGCCGGTGGCGTTGGCGATGATGGCCCGGTCGCCGTAGAGCTGGGTGAGCAGCTTGATGTAGGGCGTCTCGCCGCAGCCGGCGCAGGCGCCCGAGTACTCGAAGAGCGGCTCGAGGAACTGGGTGCCCTTCACGTCGAGCTTCACCTTGGTGCGGTCCGGGTCGGGCAACGCCAGGAAGAACTCGTAGTTGCGCTTCTCGACCTCGCGGATGGGGGCCATGGGGGCCATGTTGATGGCCTTGTGCCCCTTCTGCGTCTTCGACTCGGCCGGGCAGAACTCCACGCAGACGCGGCACCCGGTGCAGTCCTCGGGCGCCACCTGGATGGTGTACTTGGCCCCCTTCACGTCGGCCGACTTGAAGTCCATGGCCTTGAAGGCGGTGGGCGCGACCTGGAGGTCGTCGGCCGGGTAGTACTTGGCCCGGATGGCGGCGTGCGGGCAGATGAGCGCGCACTTGTTGCACTGGATGCAGAGCGGCGAGTCCCACACCGGGATCTCGAGCGCGATGGCCCGCTTCTCCCACTGGGTGGTGCCGAGCGGCCAGGTGCCGTCGACCGGGAAGGCCGAGACCGGGAGCAGGTCGCCCTTGCCGGCCATCATGATCGACGTGACCTTCTTCACGAAGTCGGGCGCGTGATCGGAGACCAGCGGCGGCCGGTGCTGCCCGGTGACCTTCTTGCCCTCGAGCTTCACCTCGTGCATGTGGGCGAGCGTCGCGTCCACGGCCTCGAAGTTCTTCTTCACCACCTCGGCGCCCTTGCGGCCGTAGGTCTTCTCGATGGCCTTCTTGATGAGCTCGATGGCCCGGTCCCGCGGCAGCACGCCGGAGATGGCGAAGAAGCAGGTCTGCATGATGGTGTTGATGCGGCCGCCCATGCCGGTGTCCTTGGCGACCCGCACGGCGTCGATGACGAAGAAGCGCAGCTTCTTCTCCAGGATCGCCGCCTGCACCTCGGCCGGCAGCTCCGCCCAGACGTCCTCGGGCGCGTGCGGCGTGTTGAGCAGGAAGGTCGCGCCCGGCGCGGCGGCGTCGAGCATCTCGTACTTCTCGAGGAAGCTCGACTGGTGGCAGGCCACGAAGTTGGCGCTGGTCACCAGGTAGGAGCTGCGGATCTGCTCCGGCCCGAAGCGCAGGTGCGAGACCGTCACGCTGCCCGACTTCTTCGAGTCGTAGACGAAGTAGCCCTGGGCGTAGTTGGGCGTGTCCTCGCCGATGATCTTGATGGAGTTCTTGTTCGCGCCCACGGTGCCGTCGGCGCCCAGGCCCCAGAAGTGGCAGCGGACCACGCCCTTGCCCTCGGTCTGGTAGGTCGGGTCGTAGGAGAGCGAGAGGTGGGTGACGTCGTCGTTGATGCCCACCGTGAAGTGGCGCTTGGGCCGGGCGTGGGTGAGCTCGTCGTAGACCGACTTCACCATCGCCGGCGTGAACTCCTTGGAGGAGAGGCCGTAGCGCCCGCCGATGACGGTGATCTCGTGGTGGAACCGGTCGATGTGGGCCTGCTGCGCCTCGCGCAGCGCCGTGACCACGTCCTGGTAGAGCGGCTCGCCGAGGCTGCCGGGCTCCTTGGTGCGGTCGAGCACGGCGATGGAGGTGGTGGTGCGGGGGAGCGCCTTCATGAACAGGCCGAGCGAGAAGGGGCGGTAGAGCCGGACCTTCACGAGGCCGACCTTCTCCCCCTTGGCCACCAGGTCGTCGATGGTCTCGTGCGCCACCTCGGCGCCGGAGCCCATCATGATGATGACCCGCTCGGCCTCGGGGTGGCCGACGTAGTCGAAGAGATGGTACTGGCGCCCCGCGATCTTCGCGAAGTCGTCCATCGACGCCTGCACGTGCTCCGGGGTGTCCGTGTAGAACCCGTTGCAGGCCTCGCGCGCCTGGAAGAAGGCGTCGGGGTTCTGGGCGGTGCCGCGGACCACCGGGGAGTCGGGGTTGAGCGCCCGGGCCCGGATGGGCGAGATCAGGTCGTCGGTGATCATCCGGCGCAGGTCGTCGTCGTCGAGCAGCTCGATCTTGGCCACCTCGTGCGACGTCCGGAAGCCGTCGAAGAAGTGGAGGAAGGGCACCCGGCTCTTGAGCGTCGCGCGCTGGGAGATGAGCGCGAAGTCGTGGGCCTCCTGCACCGAGTTGGAGGCGAGCAGGCCGAAGCCGGTCTGGCGCACCGCCATCACGTC
The DNA here is from genome assembly GCA_037129355.1 of Deltaproteobacteria bacterium. Lineage (GTDB taxonomy): Bacteria > Myxococcota > Myxococcia > Myxococcales > Anaeromyxobacteraceae > CAIOAK01. The sequence goes on from JBAXVO010000151.1 coordinate 2,805, forward strand.
GGAGTGGTCACCGAAGATCGAGAGCGCGTGGGTGGCGAGCGTGCGGGCCGACACGTGCATGACGAACGGCGTCAGCTCGCCGGCGATCTTGTACATGTTGGGGATCATGAGGAGCAGCCCCTGCGACGCCGTGAAGGTCGTCGTCAGCGAGCCGCCCTGGATCGCGCCGTGGACCGCGCCGGCGGCGCCGCCCTCGGACTGCATCTCCACCACGGTGGGGACGAGCCCCCAGATGTTCTTCTTGCCGAAGGCCGACCACTCGTCCGCCCACTCGCCCATGTTCGAGGAGGGGGTGATGGGGTAGATGGCGATGACCTCGTTGGTCCGGTGGGCGACCGAGGCGACTGCCTCGTTGCCGTCCATCGTCACCATCTTCCGCTGCTTCTGCTCCTTGGACATGCGTCCTCCGGCGTTCGAGCGCGCGTGGTTGCTGCGTGAGGGGGACGCATTCTACCCCGGCCGGCCCGGGATGGGCCGATCTGGATCGGCGATACCGGCCGAACCGCGCGAAGAAAAAACGTTGACGGATATCAAGGGCCTGCGGCCCGGGAGCGGACCCCCCTCTACTTCGCCGCCGGCCGCCGGTAGACCGTCTTCCCGTCCTTGACCGTTTCCAGCACGACCACGTCCCGGAGCTTTCCCGGGTCGGTGGTGAGCGGATTCCGGGAGAGCAGCACGAGGTCGGCGACCTTGCCGGCCTCGAGCGTCCCCCGGTCCTTCTCCAGGCGGTACTGGAAGGCGGCGTCGGCGGTGAGGGCCTGGAGCGCCCGGCTCACCGGGATCCGCTCGGACGCGCCGATCACCTTCCCGGTCTTGCTGATCCGGTTCACGGCCGACCAGACCGTGAAGAGGGAGTCGATCGGCGTCACCACGAAGTCGGTGTGGTTCGTGAACCGGATCCCGCGCGCCGCGGCGGAGGCCGCCGGGCTGATGGCCTGGCCCCGCTCCTCGCCGAGCAGCGCCGGGTAGTCGTCGCCCCAGTAGAAGGTGTGGTTCGTGAAGAACGACGGCATGAGCCCGAGCTTCACGTAGGCGTCGAGCTGGTCCTGCCGCACGAACTGGCTGTGGACCACCACGTTGCGGAGGTCGTCCCTGGCGGTGATCCCGGCCTCCTGCTGCGCCGCCAGGACGAGGTCGATGGCCGCGTCCCCGTTCGCATGGGAGAAGAGCTGCCCCCCGCCGGCCCGGGCGGCGCGGGCCGCCGAGACCAGCTGCTCCTTCGTCGCCGACGGCTGGCCCGACCACGGGGACTCTCCCTCCGGCCCCGGGACGAGGTAGGGCTTCGTGTAGAAGCCGGTGCGCCCCTGCGGCGAGCCGTCCACCACCGCCTTCAGCCCGACCACCCGCACGTGGTCCACGGTGGTCCCGAACTCGAAGCCGGGCTTGCCCACCACCTCGGCCTGCGACTCGATGAGCGGCAGCGCCATCACGTCGATGACGAGCAGCCCCCGGCGGGCCGCCGCCCGCAGCCCCGCCACGGCGACCGGCGGCGTGGCGCCCTCGGTGGCCACCGTGTACCCGTAGGAAAAGTAGAGCTCCTGCGCCGGCGCGAGCGACGCGGCCAGCGTCTTCTCGTCGGCCAGCGGGATCTTCGGCTCGATGGCCAGGAAGGCGGTCTCCATGACCAGGCCGGCCGGCTGCTTCGAGCCGGGCTCGCGCACGATGATGCCGCCGGGCGGGGTGACGGTGGCGGGCCCCAGGCCGACCAGCTCCATGGCCTTCGTGTCGAGGACCGCGCCGTGCCCGGAAACGTGGAGCAGCATCACCGGGTTGTCCGGGAAGGCGGGGTCGAGGTCGCGTCGGGTGACGTCGCGCTTCTCGGCGAGGCCGTTCGAGTCGTAGCCGTAGGCGATGATCCAGTCGCCCGGCTTCGCCTTCTGGCGCGCCGCCTGCTTCTCGAGGACCGCGACGATGTCGGGGATCGACCGGACCGTCCCCACCGGAGGCAGGGAGACGTTGGCCCAGCCCTGGATGGCCACCGCGGCGAGGAAGTGGGAGTGCGGATCGACGAAGGCGGGCAGGAGCGCCCGCTTGCCCAGCGCGACCACCCGGGTCGACGGACCGCGCAGCGCGAGCACGTCTGCCTTCTTGCCCACCGCGGCGATGCGCCCGTTGCGGACCGCCAGCGCCTCGGCCGGGGGCTGCCCCTCCACCATGGTGAGGATGGGGCCGTCCATGTAGATGACGTCGGCGGGCGGGATGGCGGCGAGGGCGACGGCGGCGAGCAGGGAGATCACGGAAGCCTCCGGGATGGGGACGACGGGTCAGCGCAGGATCGAGAGGAAGACCTTGATGGTGACGGCGTTCGCGAGGTCGAGGAAGAACGCCCCGACCAGGGGCACGACCACGAAGGCGACCCGGGAGGGGCCGAAGCGGTTGGTGATGGCCTGCATGTTGGCGATGGCGGTCGGCGTCCCGCCCAGGCCGAAGCCGCACTGTCCGGCGCCCAGCACCACCGCGTCGTAGGTGCGCCCCATCGCCGGGTAGGTGACCTTCACCACCCAGGCGGCGAGCAGCACCGTCTGCACGAACAGGATGGCGAGCACCGGGAGCGCCAGGTGGGCGAGCTCCCAGAGGCGCAGCGTCATGAGGGCCATGGCGAGGAAGAGCGCCAGGCTCACGTTTCCGACCACCGAGACGGCGCGGTCGAAGGGCTCGTAGCCGGCCACCCAGGAGAGGCCGTTGCGGAGCGCCACGCCCACGAAGAGCACCGGAACGAAGACCGGGAGCTCGAAGGGCGTGCCGGCCAGGGCGCCGGCCGCGACCGTGCCCAGCCAGAGGCAGACGGCGATGAGCGCGAGCGTCTCGACGAGCGCGGGAGCGGTGATGAGCCGGACCGCGGCCGGCTGCTCGAAGCCGGAGGGGGGCGCGTCCGAGCCGGCGTCGGAGCCGGGCGCCGGGTGCCCGTGGCGCAGCAGCCATCCCGCCACCGGGCCTCCGGTGATGCCGCCCAGCACCAGCCCGAAGGTGGCGCCGGCCATGCCGATCTCGATGGCGGAGGGGACCCCGTCGCGCGCGAAGACCGCGCCCCAGGCCGCGGCCGTTCCGTGCCCCCCGGAGAGCGCGATGCTGCCGGCGAGCAGGCCGACGCGGGGATCGAGCCCGAGGAGCCTGGCCATGCCGATCCCCACCAGGTTCTGCACGAGCAGGAAGGCGAGCACGACGGCGAGGAACCGGACCAGCGTCCGCCCACCCGCCGCGAGCGACCGGAGATCGGCCCCGAGCCCGATGGTGGCGAAGAAGGCCAGCATGAAGGGGGTCTGGAGCGTGGTGTCGAAGCGCACCCCCACCCCGCTCGCCGCGTGGATCGCGAGCAGGGCGAGGGCCGCCGTCACGCCGCCGGCCACCGGCTCGGGGATGCTGAAGGTGCGCAGCGCCGGGATGCGCGCCACGAGGAGACGCCCCGCGAGCAGCACGAGCGAGGCCGCGACGAAGGTCTGGTATCCGTCGAGGCGGAGCTCGGACGGCATCTAGGCCACGGGCACCCGCGGCGCGTCGGCCCAGAGCCCCTCGAGATCGTAGAACCCGCGGGCCTCCGGCGACATCACGTGGACCACCACGTCGCCGAAGTCGAGGAGCACCCAGCCGCCGCCGCTCCGCCCCTCGGCGCCCAGGCGCTGCGCGCCCATGCCGGTGAGCCGATCGTCGACGCCGTCGGCCACGGCGGCCGCCTGCCGGTCGCTGTCGGCGGAGAGGAGCACGAAGTAGTCGGCCACCCCGGAGAGGCCGCGCACGTCGAGGACCACCGGGTTCTCCGACTTCTTGTCGGCGCCGGCGGCCACCGCGGCGAGCGCCCGCAGCTGCCCGTCGTCGGGAGGGAGCGTCGCGGCGACGACCGGGGCCGAGACCGGCGCGACCGGGGCCTTGCGGGGGGCGACCTTCTTTCCGGGGCGCAGCGCGGCCTTCTTCAGGCCGCCGCGCGCCGGGGCATCGCCCCTCCGGCCCTGGGCGGGCCTCGGCGCCTTGCCGACGAAGAACTTCTTCCCGGCCGCCTTGCCCTTCCCGGCCGGACGGGCCCTCGCCCCGGCACCCTTCGACACGGACTTCCTCGCCGGCTTCCTGCCCTTCGTCGGCTTCGCCATTCTTGCGGTTCCTCTCTCAGGTACGGACGTTTCCGCGCCCCTCGACCACGTACTTCTGCGTGGTGAGCTCCTCGAGCCCCATGGGCCCGAACGCGTGCAGCTTGGTGGTGCTGATGCCGATCTCGGCGCCGAGCCCCAGCTCGCCGCCGTCGTTGAAGCGTGTCGATGCGTTGATCATCACGGCACTCGCCTCCACCTCCCGCTCGAAACGGCGGGCGGCGGCGAGGTCGTTGGTGACGATGGCCTCGGTGTGGAGCGAACCGTACCGGGCGATGTGGTCGAGCGCGCCGTCGAGGTCGCCCACCACGCGGATGGCCAGGATCCCGTCGAGGAACTCCCGGCCGAAGTCCGCCTCGGCGGCCTGGACGCAGGGCACGCCGGCGCGCCCCAGGATGGCGAGGGCGGTGGGGTCGCAGCGGAGCTCGACCCCCTCGGCGACGAGCGCGCGCGCCACCGGGGGCAGGAGCCGCTCCGCCGCGGCGCGGTGCACGAGCAGGCACTCGGTGGCGTTGCAGGCGCTCGGGCGCTGCACCTTGCCGTTCACGGCGATGGCGACCGAGTCGGCCTCCCCGGCGCTCTCGTCGAGGAAGAGGTGGCAGACCCCCTGGTAATGCTTCACCACCGGGACCTTCGACCGCTCGACCACCGCCCGGATGAGCCCCGGGCCGCCGCGCGGGATGGCCAGGTCGATGAGGTCGTCGAGGGCGAGCAGCTCGTAGGTGGCGTCGCGATCGGCCACCGGCACCACCTGGGCGGCGGCGGCGGGGAGTCCGGCCGCGTCGAGCCCCTCGGCGAAGGCGGCCCCGAGCGCCAGCGAGGAGGCCAGGGCATCGGAGCCGGGGCGCAGGATGCAGGCGTTCCCGCTCTTCACGCAGAGCGCGGCGGCCTCGGCGGTGACGTTGGGGCGGGCCTCGTAGACCATGAGCACGACGCCCAGGGGGATGCGCACCTTCTTCACGGAGAGTCCGTGCGGGCGGATCCAGCTGCCGGTGACGCGCCCGACGGGATCGGGCAGGGCGGCCACCTCGCGGATGGCCGCGGCGATGCCGGCGAGCCGCTTCGGGTCGAGGCGCAGCCGGTCGAGGAAGGCCTCGGTGGACCCGGAGGCCGCGGCGGCGGCGACGTCGGCCCGGTTGGCCTCCAGGATGGCGGCGGCGTGGGTGGAGAGGGCGTCGGCCGCGGCGCGCAGCGCCAGGTCCTTCTGCTCGGTGGAGGCGTGGGAGAGGACCCGGGAGGCCCGCCGGGCGTCGGCGGCCAGGGACCGCATGCGAAGAGCGAGCCCGG
>JBAXVO010000152.1:0-8152 GCA_037129355.1 Deltaproteobacteria bacterium
TCGTCCCGGACCTCGAGCACCGGGTCGCCCGGGACGAGCGAGGCGGTGTGGCCGTCCGGACCGAGCCCGAGGTGGACGAGGTCGAGGACGCCACCGGCCACCCCGGAGAGCTCGCGCGCGTAGGCGGCCGCCCCGGCGGCGAGGTCGTCCCGCTCCACCGGCATGGCGTGCAGGTTCCCGGCGGGGAGGTCCACGCGGGAGAGCAGGCTCTCCCGGAGGTGGGTGAGGTTGCGGTCGGGATCGCCGGCCGGGGCCACCCGCTCGTCGACCTGGAAGAGGTGGATCTCCTTCCAGGGCAGCGGCTCGGCGGCGAGCGCCCGGAGCATCCGCCAGGGGGTGCGCCCCCCGCTCACCGCGAAGGCGAAACGTCCGCGCGCCAGGACCGCCTCCCGGGCTGCGGCGGCGATGGCGCGGGCGGCGGCCACGGCCACGCCCTCCGCGTCGGCGAGGACCTCGATCCTCACGGCGCCTCCACCAGGTCGTAGCTCTCGTTCCAGGAGCGGAGCACCGGCTGCTCGCGCTCGTGGCCGAGCGACGAGAGCGAGGCGGTGTCGAGCCCCAGGTAGCGCCCGTCCCGGCCGGAGAGCCCGAGCCAGCGGGCGGCCAGGATGCGCAGGACGTGGCCGTGCGCGAACAGGATCACGTCCCCCGGCGCGCCACGCACCCGCTCCAGCACCCGGTCGACCCGCTCGCCCACCTGGTCGACCGTCTCCCCGCCCGGCACGGCCCCGGTCCAGAGGGTCCAGTCGGGGATCTCCCGGCGGATCTCCAGGCTGGTGCGCCCCTCCCATCGCCCGTAGTCCCACTCCAGCAGGTCCGGCGAGAGCTCGGCGCGCGCTCCCTGCCCGGAGAGCCGGCAGGTGTCGCGGGCCCGGGAAAGCGGGCTCGTCACCACCCGGGCGAAGCGCCGGGACCCGATGCGCCGGCCCAGCATCTCGGCCTGCCGGACGCCGCGGGGCGTGAGCGGGATGTCGGACCGCCCGGTGTGGCGCCCGGTCAGGCTCCACTCGGTCTCGCCGTGGCGGACGAGCCAGATCTCGGCGTCCGGCACGTCAGTCCTCCGACACGTACCAGCCGCCCGGGATCATCTCCTGCGCCTCCCGCGGGCCCCAGGTGCCCGGCTCGTACTCCCGGACCGGCGTCCCCGCCTGGATGGCCGGGTCGACGATCCGCCAGGCCTCCTCCACCCAGTCCTCGCGGGCGAAGCGGAAGGAATCGCCGTTCATCGCGTCGCCGAGGAGCTCCTCGTAGGGCTCGAGTTCGCCCACGAGCCCGTGGGTCACCTCCAGCTCCACGGCCTCGGCGCCCCGCTCGGCGTCCGGGGCGAGGTCCGCCTTCTTGATGACCGCTCCCACGGCGATGAGGAAGTTGGGGCTCAGCCGGAACCGGAAGTGGTTGTTGGGGAGCTTCTCCCCCTCGACGATGGCGGGCGGGCAGCGCAGCCGGACCACCACCTCGGTCCGGGTCACCGGCAGGCACTTGCCGGCCCGGATGTAGAACGGCACCCCCTGCCAGCGCCAGTTCTCCACGGCGAGCTGCAGGGCGACGAAGGTCTCGACCTTCGAGCCCTTCGCCACGCCGGTCTCGTCGAGGTAGCCGCGGAACTGGCCGCGGACGATCCGGTCGGGCCGGATGGCCGGGATCCCCTTCAGCACCTTCACCTTCTCCTCGCGGAGCGTCTCGGTGTCGTGGCTGCGCGGCGGCGGCTCCATGGCGACGCTGGAGACGATCTGCAGCATGTGGTTCTGGACCACGTCGCGGATGGTCCCGGCCTTGTCGTAGAAGGTTCCCCGCCCCTGGACGCCGAAGTCCTCGGCCATCGTGATCTGGACGTCCTGGACGTAGTTGCGGTTCCAGATGGGCTCGAGGAAGGCGTTGGCGAAGCGGAAGACGGTCAGGTTCTGCACCGTCCCCTTCCCCAGGTAGTGGTCGATGCGGAAGACGTTCGACTCGGGGAAGTTCTCGTGGAGGGTGGCGTTCAGCTTGCGGGCCGACGCCAGGTCGTTGCCGAAGGGCTTCTCGACGACGAGCCGCGCCCCCTGCGAGAGCCCGGCCTGGGCCAGCTGGCTCCCCACCAGGCCGAAGAGTCCCTGGGGGATGGCCATGTAGTGGACCGGGAGCCGCGCGTCCCCCAGCTCCCGCTTCAGCGCCGCGAAGGTGGAGGCGGCGGCGTAGTCGCCGTCCACGTAGCGGAGCAGCGAGAGCAGCCTGGGGAAGGCCACCTTGTCGACCCCGCCCCCGTGGGCGGCCACGCTGTCCCGGGCGCGCGACTGGAGGTCCGGCAGCGTCCAGCCCTGCCTGGCGACGCCGATGACCGGCACGTCGAGCACGCCGCGCCGGACCATCGACTGCAGCGCCGGGAAGATCTTCTTGAAGGCCAGGTCGCCGGTGGCTCCGTAGAAGACCAGGGCGTCGGCCTTGGGAGGCTTCACGGCTTCTTCTCCTCGTGCCCTCCGAAGGCGTGGCGCATGGCCGAGAGGACGCGGTCCGCGAAGTCGGCCTGCCCCCGGGAGGAGAAGCGCTCGTACAGGGCGGAGGTGAGCACCGGGGTGGGCACCCCCTCGTCGATGGCGGCCTGGATGGTCCAGCGCCCCTCGCCCGAGTCGGAGACCCGCCCGGCGTACCCGGAGAGGGCGGGGTCCTTCGCCAGGGCCCCGGCGGTGAGGTCGAGGAGCCAGGAGCCGATGACGCTGCCCCGGCGCCACACCTCGGCCACGTCGGCCAGCGCGAAGTCGTACTGGTAGTGATCGGGATCGCGAAGCGGCGTGGTCTCGGCGTCGGCCGCCTGGGCGTGCCGGCCGATGCCGGCGCCGCGGAGCACGTTCAGCCCCTCGGCGTAGGCCGCCATGATCCCGTACTCGATGCCGTTGTGGACCATCTTCACGAAGTGGCCGCCGCCCGACGGGCCGCAGTGCAGGTAGCCGCGCTCGGCGGGCCCGGGCTCGCCGGTCCGGCCGGGGGTGCGGGGCGCGTCCCCGGCGCCGGGAGCCAGCGAGGCGAAGATGGGGTCGAGCCGCTTCACGACCTCCGGCTCCCCGCCGATCATCTGGCAGTAGCCGCGCTCGAGCCCCCAGACCCCGCCGCTCGTGCCCACGTCGACGTAGTGGATGCCCAGCGGGGCGAGCTCCCGGGCCCGCCGGATGTCGTCCACGTAGCAGGAGTTGCCGCCGTCGACGAGGATGTCCCCCTTCTCGAGCACCGGCACCAGGTCGGCGATGGTGCGGTCGACCACCGCGGCCGGGACCATCATCCAGACGGCGCGGGGGCGGGAGAGCTTCCGGACCAGCTCGGGGAGCGACGCCGACCCGATCGCCTTCTCGGCGACCAGCCCGGCCACCGCGGCGGGAGACGTGTCGAACACCACGCACTCGTGCCCGGCCCGGAGCAGGCGGCGCACCATGTTGGCCCCCATGCGACCCAGGCCGATCATCCCGATCTGCATCACTTCCTCCTCATGACCCGGTAGCGGCGGACCAGTGCGTTGGTCGAGGCGTCGTGCGACGGCGGCGGCTCGGCGGGGCTCTCCAGCTCGGCGAGGATCCGCTGGGCCAGGACCTTGCCCAGCTCGACTCCCCACTGGTCGAAGGAGTCGATCCCCCAGATGGCACCCTGGGTGAACACCTCGTGCTCGTAGAGGGCGACGAGCCTTCCCAGGGCGGCCGGGGTGAGCCGGTCGGCGAGCAGCATGCTGGTGGGGCGGTTCCCCTCGAAGACCCGGTGGGGCACGAGCCATTCGGGCGTGCCCTCGGCCCGGACCTCCTCGGCGGTCTTCCCGAAGGCCAGCGCCTCGGCCTGGGCGAGCACGTTGGCCACCAGCATGTCGTGGTGGCGGCCGAGCGGGTTCTGCGAGTGGCCGAAGGCGATCAGGTCGGCGGGGATGAGCCGGGTCCCCTGGTGGATGAGCTGGTAGAAGGAGTGCTGCCCGTTGGTTCCCGGCTCGCCCCAGTAGACGGGTCCGGTGTCGACCCCGACGGGGCGCCCGTCGAGCCCGACGTGCTTGCCGTTCGACTCCATGGTGAGCTGCTGGAGGTAGGCCGGGAAGCGCTTGAGGTACTGCTCGTAGGGCAGCACGGCCACGGTCTGCGCGCCGAAGAAGTTGTTGTACCAGAGCCCGAGCAGCCCCTTCAGGACGGGCAGGTTGCGCGCGAAGGGCGCCGTCCGGAAGTGCTCGTCCATCTCGTGGAACCCGGCGAGCATGGCCCGGAAGTTCTCCGGCCCCACCGCCAGCATGGTGGAGAGCCCGATGGCAGAGTCCATCGAGTAGCGCCCCCCCACCCAGTCCCAGAAGCCGAACATGTTGGCGGTGTCGATGCCGAACTCGGCCACCTTGGCCGCGTTGGTGGAGACGGCCACGAAGTGGCGGGCCACGGCCCGGGAATCGCCGCCCAGCCCGGCCAGCGCCCAGTCCCGCGCGCTGTGGGCGTTCGTCATCGTCTCCTGGGTCGTGAAGGTCTTGGAGGAGACGACGAAGAGGGTCTCCCGGGGGTCGAGGTCCCAGGTGGCCTCGGCGAAGTCGGTCCCGTCCACGTTGGAGACGAAGCGGAAGGTCATCGCGCGGTCGGCGTGGTGGCGGAGCGCCTCGTAGGCCATCACCGGGCCGAGGTCGGACCCGCCGATCCCCACGTTGACGACGTTCTTGATGCGCTTGCCGGTGTGGCCGAGCCAGGCCCCGCTCCGGACCCGGTCCGAGAAGGCGGCCATCCGGTCCAGCACGGCGTGGACCTCCGGCACCACGTCCTTCCCGTCGACGCGGATCACCGTCCCCCGCGGCGCGCGCAGGGCGACGTGCAGGACGGCCCGGTCCTCGGTCACGTTGATGCGGTCGCCGCGGAACATGGCGTCGATGCGCTCGCGCAACCCCGACTCGTCCGCCAGCGCGACGAGCAGCCGCAGGGTCTCGTCGGTGACGCGGTGCTTCGAGTAGTCGAGGAAGAGGCCGGCGGCCTCCAGGGTGAGCCGCTCGCCGCGCCCCGGGTCCCCGGCGAAGAGCTCGCGGAGGTGCGTCCCCCGGATCCGGTCGTGGTGCGCGGCGAGGGCCTTCCAGGCCGGCCGGTCCCGGAGCGGAGCCGGCGTCACGGCCCCTTCCCCGCGGCGCCGGTCTTCCGGGCGATCCCCTCGATCAGCTCGTTCCAGGACTTCACGAAGGCCTTGGCCCCGTCCTCCTGCAGCTGCGCGGCCAGCGCGTCGACGTCGATCCCGGCCCGGGCGTGCCGGGCCACGATCTCCTCGGCGTCCCCGCCGTCGGCGGCGAGCGGCGCCCCCACGTCCCCGTGGTCGGCGAAGGCGAGCAGCGTGCCCTCGGGCACGGTGTTCACCGTGTACGGGGCGGCCAGCGCCTTCACGTAGAGCGTGTCGGGGGCGGACGGGTCCTTCGTCCCGGTGCTGGCCCAGAGCACGCGCTGGGGCCGCGCCCCGGCGTTCTGCGCCCGCAGCCACCGGGGCGAGCCCTGCAGCGCCCGGGAGGCCGCGTAGGTCCGGCCGGCGATGGCGTTGCCGAGCTGGTTCCGGAGCTCGGCCGGCACCTTGGCCGCCACCGCCACGTCCCAGCGGCTGATGAAGACCGACGCCACCGATCGCACGTCCGGGTCGAGGCCGGCGGCGATGCGCCGCTCCACACCGCGAAGCCAGGCGTCGGCGGCGGCCAGGTACTGCTCCCGGGAGAAGAGCAACGTCACGTTGACCGGCACCCCGGCGAAGGTGGCCTCCTCGATGGCGGGAAGCCCCTCCCTCGTTCCCGGGATCTTGATGTGCAGGTTCGGGCGCGCGGCGCGGGCGTGGAGCTCCTTCGCCACCTTCAGGGTGCTCCCGGTGTCGTAGGCGAGCAGCGGGGAGACCTCGAGCGACACGAAGCCGTCCACCCCGCCCGTCCGGTCGTGGATGGGGCGGAACAGGTCGGCGGCGCGGGTCAGGTCGTCGAGCGCCAGGTCGAAGAAGAGGTCCTCGCCGGTCCGCCCGGCCTTCACGCCGGCCCGGATGGCCTCGTCGTAGGCGGCGCTCTTCTTGAGCGCCTGCTCGAAGATGGACGGGTTGGAGGTGAGGCCGGTGACCGAGAGGTCGTCGATGTAGCGCTTCAGCGTGCCGGACGTGAGGAGGTCGCGGGTGATGTTGTCGAGCCAGATGCTCTGGCCCAGGTCGTGGAGTCGTTTCGTGGCGTTCATCGGTCACCTCGAAGGGAAGGGCGACAGTCTAGTGGGGTTTCGGGCGGGCCCGCCGCCCACCTGTGGGGATTTTATTGCTTACCCGGATGGGCCGACTGATCGGGGTCCGGCCCCGTCGGGGCGCTTTCCGGAGGCCGCAGGAGGACTAACCTTGGCCCATGCCCACCGTCGTCGTCACGGGATCACAGTCCGGTCTCGGGCTCGCCATCCGGAGCGAGCTCGAGGCGACGGGCTGGCGGGTCCTGGGCGTCGACCTTCCCGACAAGGGGGCCGAGATCTCCGCCGACCTCTCGGTCGGCGCGGGGCGCGCTGCCGCGGCCGAGGCGATCCTGGCCGCCTGCGGCGGAAGGCTCGAGGCGGTGGCGGCCAACGCCGGCGTCGACCTTCCCAGGCCGGAGCTGGTCTTCGGGCTGAACTACCTCGGCGTGGTGGAACTCCTCGCGCTCCTTCGCCCGGCGCTCGCCGCGGCCGGAGGGGCCCGGGTGGCGGTGACCGTCTCCAACTCGATCTTCGTCACCCCGGGCATCCCGCCCGCCGCGGTCCAGTCCCTCCTCGACGGAAACCCGATCCGCGCCGCGCGGCTGCTCGAGGCCCAGCCGGCGCTCGCCTACCAGGTGAGCAAGATGGCGGTGGCCCGATGGATCCGGGAGTCGGCGCCCACGTCGAGCTGGGCCGGGGCCGGGATCTCCCTGAACGGGGTCTGCCCGGGTCCGGTGCTGACGCCGCTGCTCGAGCGGGACCTCCTCGACCCGCGCAAGGGACCGATGATCCGGCGTCTCCCCCGCCCCATCGGCGCCTTCACCACGCCGCAGGCGGTCGCGGGGCTCTTCGGGTTCCTGCTCTCCGAACGGGCGCGCTTCATGGTGGGCCAGCTCGTCTGCATCGACGGAGGGAACGAGGCCGCCTGGCGCGCTGGCGACTGGCCGCGCGGGTGGGAGATCGACCTGCCCGCCTTCCGCCGGCTGATCGGGAGCTGAGCGGCCGGCCTGCGGGCCCCGTCAGGCGAGGTTGTGGAAGACCCGCTGGACGTCGTCGTCCTGCTCGATCGCGTCGACCATCTCGAGGACCTCCTTGGCCTTGTCCTCGGGCAGCTCGACCGGGTTCTGGGCCACGTACTCCAGCTCGGCCGACAGGACCGGCAGCTTCCGCTCCTCGAGGGCCGCGCCGAGCGTCCCGAAGTGCCCGAAGGCGCAGCGGATGACCACCTGCTTCTCCCCCTTCTCGCCGATGGACTCGCCCATCTCCTCGAGGCCGTGGTCGATGAGCTCGAGCTCGAGCGCCTCCTGGTCGACCCCCTCCGGAGAGAGCCGGAACACGCCCATCTTCTGGAACTGGAAGGCCACGCTGCCGGTGGTCCCCAGGTTGCCGCCGTGGTTCTTGAAGCCCACCCGGACGTTGGCGACGGTGCGGACCACGTTGTCGGTGGCGGTCTCCACCACGACGGCGATCCCGTGCGGGCCATAGCCCTCGTAGAGCACCACCTCGTAGGCCTGCTGGTCCTGGCCGCTGGCCCGCTTGATGGCCGCCTCGACCTTGTCCTTCGGCATGTTGGCGCCGCGGGCATTCTGCAGGGCCCGGCGCAGCGAGGGGTTGTCCTTCGGGTTGGGCCCCCCGGACTTCACCGCGATGGCGATGTCCTTGCTGATGCGGGTGAAGACCTTCGCCATCTTGTTCCACCGGGCGAACATGGTGGCCTTGCGGGTCTCGAAGATGCGTCCCATGGGAGGGCCGGATACCCCACCGACGGCCACCTGCGCAAGCCCGACGTGCGCTACCATCCCGGCCGGGTGGCTTCCTGAAACTCTACCGACGCCAGCGACTGGGGGTCTTCGCGCTCCTGGCCACGTTCCTCGCCGTGGCCGGCATCCTCGCCTTCAGCCACGCCGAGACGGTGGAGGTGCACGCCTGGGTGACCCGGGCGCTCGAGTTCGAGGGTCGGGTCACCGCCTTCCGGGTCTGGGTCCAGCGGGGGACGAACGAGGTCCTGGGCGAGA
>JBAXVO010000153.1:0-8111 GCA_037129355.1 Deltaproteobacteria bacterium
CGAGATGGCGGCCGCGGCCCTCCTCCTGCTCGCCCTCGCGCTCGGCCCGCTGGTGTTCCTCCTGCCGCTGCTGCGCGGCCTGCCGCTCGTGCTCCACGCCTGGCAGTACCAGGGGCAGGTGGTGCTCACCGCCGGCCTGCTCCTGGTGTGCGGGTCGTCGAGCGCCATCGCCTTCCTGGGTTCCACGGCCGCCTTCCTGCTCACCGGATCGGGCCGGTTCGACCCCTCGCTGGGGTGGGAGCTCTTCGTGGCGCGCAGCCACCTCCGGCTGAACGCCCGCACCCTGGGGGCGCTCTTCCTCATCGTGGTCACCGGTGTCGTGCCCGGGCTCCTCGCCGGGATCGCCTGGTCGGCCTGGCAGGACCGCAAGGCCCGGCGGGCCGCCCTGGCCGGCGAGCCCCATGATCGTCCCCGCCTCGCCGCCACCATGCTCATGACCCTCATCTCCATCGGTGGCGTGGCCACCGGGGTCTGGGCGCTCACCGTGGTGCTCTCGGTGATGAGCGGCTTCGAGCAGGACCTCAAGTCCAAGATCCTCGGGGCCCACGCCCACGGCGTGGTCCTCAAGTACGGGCAGAACGACTTCACCGACTGGCGGGCCACGCAGGACCGGGTGCTCTCGGTGCCGGGCGTGGCCGCGTCCACCCCGTTCCTCTACGCCGAGGTGATGCTCTCGGCCGGCCAGAACCTGACCGGGTCGATCCTGAAGGGGGTCGACACCGCCACCCTGGGCAAGGTCACCGAGATCCCGCGCAGCCTGGAGGAGGGGAAGCTCGAGTGGCTGGACCGGCCCGGGGAGATCCCGCCGCCGAGGGCACGGGGGCTGAAGGAGGCCCTGGAGGGCGGCGCCCCGGGACGGGCCGCTCCGGAGGGCGCCGCGGGCGCCGGCGAGGCCGCTCCCCTGGAGAAGCTCCCCGGCATCCTGCTCGGCCGGGAACTGGCCCGGGGGCTGAGGGTCGGGGTGGGGGACGTGGTGAACGTGGTCTCGCCGTTCGGCGACATCGGGCCGGCCGGACCCCAGCCCAAGAGCCGCCCCTTCCGCGTGGCCGGGCTCCTCTTCAGCGGCTTCTACGAGTACGACGCCAAGTTCGCCTACCTCCAGCTGGCCGAGGCGCAGCGCTTCTTCGGCGCCGGCGACTCGGTGACCGGGCTCGAGCTCAAGGTGAAGGACGTGAACGCCGCCCGGCCGGTGATGCGCAAGGTCCTGGCCGCGCTGGAGGGCTATCCCTTCCGCACCAAGGACTGGGGCGAGATGAACCGCAACCTCTTCTCGGCGCTCATGATGGAGCGGATCGCCATGGCGGTGATCCTGGGCTTCATCATGCTGGTGGCGAGCTTCATCGTGGTGGCGACGCTCGTCATGCTGGTGCTCGAGAAGACCCGGGAGATCGCGGTGCTCCGCTCCATGGGCGCCACCACCACGAGCATCATGAAGATCTTCGTGGCCGAGGGGCTCGCCATCGGCGCGGTGGGAACCGGGTTCGGGCTCCTGCTCGGCCTCGGCACGACCACGCTCGTGTCCCGGGTGGGGATCCCGCTCGACCCCGAGGTCTACTACATCAGCCACCTGCCGGTGCTGGTGGACGGGGGGGACTTCGCGCTGGTGGCGCTCGCCGCCGTCGCGCTCTCCTACCTGGCCACCATCTACCCGGCCACGCGCGCCGCCCGGCTCGAGCCGGTCGAGGGGCTCAGGGGCGAGTGATGGCCACCCTGCTCGAGATCGAGGGGCTGTCCAAGGCCTACCTGACCGGGGGGCGTCGCCTCGAGGTCCTCCAGGGCGTGAGCCTCTCCATCGAGGCCGGGGAGATGGTGGCGCTCACCGGCCCCTCCGGCGCCGGGAAGAGCACCTTCCTCCACCTGGTGGGGGCGCTCGACGTCCCCACCGCGGGGCGGGTGGTCTTCGAGGGGCGCGACCTGGCCGCGCTCGACGAGGGGGAGCGGGCCCGCTTCCGGAACGAGTCGGTGGGCTTCGTCTTCCAGAGCCACCACCTCCTGCCCGAGTTCACCGCCCTGGAGAACGCCATGATGCCGGGGCTGGTCCGGCGCCTCCCCCGGGCGGAGGCCCGCCGCCGGGCCGAGGAGAGCCTGGCCCGGGTGGGTCTCTCGGGCCGGCTGACCCACCGACCCGGGGAGCTCTCCGGCGGCGAGCAGCAGAGGGTGGCCCTGGCCCGGGCGCTCGTCCTCCAGCCTCGCCTCCTCCTCGCCGACGAACCCACTGGAAATCTCGACCCGCAGACCGCCGAGGGCATCCACGAGCTGCTCCAGGAGTTGAACCGGGACCTCGGGATCACCGGGGTGGTGGTGACCCACAACGAGAAGCTGGCCGAGTCGCTGGGCCGCCGGGTCCGCCTGCGGGCGGGCCGGCTGGCCTAGGGTCGCGAAAGGACGGCCAATTGCCTTTGAGGTTTTCCCGGGCATGCACTAGATTCCGCGGCTTCGTGAGGAGCTCCCTCCCCATCGTCGCGCTCGTGTGCCTGCTCGCCGGTCCGGCGACGGCGCGCGCCCAGTCCGTCGCGCCCGCTCCGCTGCAGCCGGCGCCGGCCGCGCCTGCCCTGGCGCCCCCGCCGCCCCCCACCGCGGAGGCTCCCGCCGAACCGGTCCCCGAGACGGCCGCCGAGCCCACCGGGCCGGTGGTCGGGGCCATCGAGGTGGAGGGCAACCGGCGCGTCGAGATCGACGCCATCAAGGCGGCCATGACCACCAAGGTCGGCGCCGCCATCGACTCGAAGTCCCTCCAGGCCGACGTCCGGGCGGTGATGAAGCTCGGCTACTTCTCCGACGTCGCCATCGAGGAGAAGGGGTCGCCCGCCCGTCCCACGCTCGTGGTGAAGGTGGTCGAGAAGCCCTCGGTGCAGGACTTCAAGATCGAGGGGAACGACGAGATCTCCACCGACGACCTCAAGGAGGCCGTCGAGGTCAAGCGCTACGCCATCCTCGACCTCACCAGCGTCCGCAAGACGGTGAAGAAGATCCAGGAGAAGTACACCGAGAAGGGCTTCTACCTGGCCGACGTCACCTTCCGGCTGGAGGACCGCCCCGACAACCAGGTGATCGTGGTCTTCGTGGTGAACGAGCGGGCCAAGGTCCAGGTCCGGCGCATCCACTTCCTGGGCATCGACCGGCTCTCCAGGGAGGAGATCCTCCCCTTCATGCAGACGCAGGAGGGGAGCTACCTCGCCTTCCTGTCCTCGGTGGGCACCTACAAGGAGGAGGCGTTCACCCGCGACCTCCAGGCCATCCAGGCGGTCTACCTCGAGAAGGGCTTCGTGAGCGTCAAGGTGGGCAAGCCCACCATCGCGCTCAGCCCGGACCGCACCAGCCTCTTCATCAGCATCCCCATCGAGGAGGGCGAGCAGTACACCGTCGGCAAGCTCGACTTCTCCGGCGAGCTCCTGGGGATGCGCCCCTTCCTGCCCCAGCTCCTCCAGTCGTCGGAGGGACAGCTCTTCGTGCGCTCCAAGGTCGGCCACGACCTCTTCGCGGTGGCCGACTTCTACAAGGACATGGGCTACGCCTACGTCAACGTGAACCCGGTGACGGCCCTGGATCCCAAGGCCCGCACCCTGGGGCTCACCTTCGACGTGCAGCCCGGCCAGAAGGTCTTCTTCGAGCGCATCGAGATCCAGGGCAACCAGAAGACCCGGGACAAGGTGGTGCGGCGCGAGCTGCGCATCTTCGAGGGCGATCTCTACAGCGCCGCGGCCATCAAGATCTCCAAGCAGCGCATCACCGCGCTCGGCTACTTCGAGACCGTCGAGATCTCCACCAAGAAGGGGAGCGCCGAGGACCGCATCGTCGCGGTGGTCGAGGTGAAGGAGAAGGCCACCGGCACCTTCCAGATCGGCGCCGGCTTCTCCTCCTACGAGAACTTCATCCTCACCGCCCAGATCAGCCAGAACAACCTGTTCGGCTGGGGCCAGACCCTCTCCCTCCAGGTCCAGTGGTCGTCGCTGCGCCAGCTCGGCCAGATCCAGTTCATCGAGCCGTACTTCTTCGACACCAAGTGGACCTTCGCCTTCGACATCTACGCCAACGAGAACCTCTACGCGAACTTCACTCGCGGTGCGATCGGCGGCTCGCTCACCTGGGGCTACGAGCTGGCCGGCCTCTCCTGGTTCCTGCCCGGGCTCTCCAAGCTCGAGGACCTGCGCTTCTTCCTGACCTACACCCTGGAGCGCATCCGGGTCACCTCGGCGGTCCAGGACCTGCTGCTCTACAACCGCTTCCGCTCCGGCGTGACCAGCGCGACGCGCTTCTCCATCGCCTGGGACCGGCGCGACAACCGCCTCTTCCCGACCCGCGGCTTCTACCTCTCGGCCTCGATCGACCTGGCCCCGCCCTTCCTGGCGCCGTCGGCGATCTTCGGGACCGAGGTGAACCTCTTCTACCGGGAGACGGTGGAGTTCCGCTTCTACCAGGAGATCTGGCAGGGGCTGACCGGCCGCTTCCGCCTGCTGGCCGGCCTGATCCGCGGGTGGGACCAGAACAACCCGGTCCCGGTCTCCGAGCTCTACTACGTGGGCGGCGTGAACACCATCCGCGGCTACCGGCTCTACTCCATCTCGCCGCTGGCGGCGGTGGGCGCGAGCACCAACCCCGACTCCCCGATGCGCCTGCTCCAGGTGGGCGGCAACAAGCAGCTCATCCTGAACTTCGAGCTCGAGTACCCCATCGTCGAGAAGATGGGGATCCGGGCCGTGGTCTTCTTCGACATGGGCAACGCCTTCTCGCCCGGTGTCTACATCGACCCCGCCGTTCCCTTCGGCCTCTACAAGGCCTGGGGATTCGGCTTCCGGTGGTTCAGCCCCATCGGCCCGCTCCGCTTCGAGTGGGGATTCCCGCTGAACCGCCGGCGCGATCCCATCACCGGCGCCTTCATCGACGCCCCCGTCGACTTCCAGTTCACCATCGGCAGCTTCTTCTGACCGAAACAAGAGGAGAGCACATGCGCAACGTCCCCGTTCTCGCCGCCCTCGCGCTGGCGATCGCAGTCCCCCAGGCCGCCCGGGCCGCCGAGCTCAAGATCGGCTACGTCAACCTCCAGCAGGCCGTCAGCGAGGTCGAGGAGGGCAAGTCCGCCCGCGAGACGCTCAAGAAGGAGTTCGACGTCAAGCAGAAGCAGCTCGACGACAAGCAGAACGAGCTCAAGCGGATGAAGGAGGACCTCGACAAGCAGATGGTCGTGATGTCCGACGACGCCAAGCGCGAGAAGGCCATGGAGTTCGAGCGCAAGGTCAACGAGCTCCAGCAGCTCTACGTGCAGATGCAGAAGGACCTGCAGGAGCGCGAGCGCGAGATGATGAAGGTCCTCTTCGACAAGATGGAGGTCGTCATCAAGGACATCGCCGCCGCCGAGGGCTACAGCTACGTCTTCGAGCAGCAGAACGCCGGGCTCATGGTGGCCCCGCCGGCCGCCAACATGACGCAGGAGCTCGTCCGGCGGTACAACGCCAAGTACAAGGCGGGCGCCCCGGCCAAGAAGGCCGCCACGCCCAAGGCCGCGCCGGCCCCCGCGTCGAAGTAGGAGGTACCGTGCACTTCACCCTCGCCGAGCTGGCAAACCGGGTCGGCGGGCGCGTCGAGGGGGACGGGTCCATCCGCATCGAGCGCATCAGGCCGCTCGAGGAGGCGGGTCCGTCCGACAGCGCCTTCTTCGCCAATCGCAGGTACGCGGCCGAGTTCGCCGCCACCCGCGCCGGTGCGGTCATCGTGGGGGAGGGCGAGCAGGTGGCCCCGGGGCGCACCGTCCTGCGCTCCGGGAACGCCTACCTGGCCTTCGCCCGGATCTCGACCCTCTTCCACCCGCCCCGGGAGTCGGTGCCGGAGATCTCCCCGGCGGCGGTGATCGGGGAGGGCGCCGTCGTCGACCCCAGCGCCGAGGTCCAGGCGCTGGCCTGCGTGGGGCGCGGCGCGACCATCGGCGCCCGCACCATCCTCTTCCCCGGCGTGGTGGTGGGGGACCGGGCCCGGGTCGGCGACGACTGCGTGCTCCACCCCAACGTGGTGGTGGGCGAGCGTTGCGTGGTGGGCAACCGTTGCACCCTGCAGCCCGGGGCGGTGCTGGGCGGCGACGGGTTCGGCTTCGCCTTCGACATGGAGGGCGACGGGTCCGGCCCGCGCCACGTCAAGGTTCCGCAGGCGGGGATCGCCGAGCTCGAGGACGACGTCGAGCTGGGCGCCAACTCCTGCGTCGACCGGGCCACGCTGGGCCGCACCGTGGTCCGGCGGGGCGCCAAGATCGACAACCTGGTGCAGCTGGCCCACAACGTCGAGATCGGCCCGCTCTCCCTCATCGCCGCCCAGTCCGGGATCTCCGGCTCGACCAAGGTCGGCATGGGCGTGGCCATGGGGGGCCAGGTGGGCCTGGTCGGCCACCTCACCATCGGCGACGGGGCCAGGTTCGGGGCCAAGGCGGGGGTCCACAACGACGTGCCGGCGGGCGAGGTCTACTCCGGCTACCCGGCCACCTCCCACCGGGACTGGCTGCGGGAGTCGGCCGCGATCCGGGCGCTCCCCGAGCTGGTGAAGCGGGTGCGCGAACTCGAGAAGACCGTGAAGAAGCTCCAGGAGGCAAAATGAGCGAGAAGCCCGGCATCCTCATGGACGTGAACGCCATCGAGGCCATCCTGCCGCACCGCTACCCGTTCCTGCTGGTGGACCGGGTCCTGTCGATGGAGCCCATGAAGAAGCTGGTGGCGGTGAAGTGCGTGACCGTCAACGAGCCCTTCTTCTCGGGCCACTTCCCCGGCCACCCGGTCATGCCCGGCGTGCTCATCCTGGAGGCGCTGGCCCAGGCCGGCGGGCTGCTCGTCAAGGCCTCGATGACCGTGGACACGACCGACAAGGTCACCTACCTCATGGCCATCGACAACGCGCGCTTCCGCAAGCCGGTCGTGCCCGGCGATCGGCTCGAGCTCCACGTCGAGATCGTCAAGCAGAAGGGTCCCATCTGGAAGACCCGGGGAACCGGCATCGTCGACGGCGAGGTGGTCGCCGAGGCCGACTACATGGCCATGCTCGTCGACCGGTCGAAGGGCAAGTAGCCGTGGCCATCCATCCCACCGCCATCGTCTCCCCCGGCGCGGAGCTCCACCCCTCCTGCGAGATCGGCCCCTACGCCGTGATCGGGCCCCGGGTCCGCATGGGCCCCGGCAACACGGTGGGCTCCCACGCCGTCGTCGAGGGCCACACCACCCTGGGCGCGGGCAACCGCATCTTCGCCCACGCCGTGGTGGGGGCCCCGCCCCAGGACCTCAAGTACCGGGGGGAGGACACGCTGCTCGAGATGGGCGACGGCAACGTCGTCCGCGAGTTCGCCTCGGTCCACACCGGCACCGTGGGCGGCGGCGGCGTGACCCGGCTCGCCAACCAGTGCCTCATCATGGCCTCGGCCCACGTGGCCCACGACTGCCGGCTCGGCGACCGGGTCATCGTGGCCACCTTCTGCGCGCTGGCCGGCCACGTCGAGGCCGAGGACGGCGTCATCTTCGGCGGGGTCTCCGCGGTGCAGCAGTTCTCCCGCATCGGGAGGCTCGCCTACGTGGGCGGGATCACCGGCGTGATGATGGACGTCGCGCCCTACCTCATGGTCGCGGGAGCCCGCGCCGAGGTGGTGGGCATCAACCTGGTCGGCCTCCAGCGCGCCGGCTTCACCGAGGAGCAGATCGGCCGGGTGAAGAGCGCCTACAAGATCTTCTTCCGCTCCAAGCTCCCGCTCAAGGAGGCGCTCGACCAGATCCGCGCCGAGATGGGCGGGAACCCCGAGATCGATCACTGGGTGAAGTTCATCGAGTCCTCGGAGCGAGGCATCCTCCGCTAGGGATGGCCACCATCGGCCTCATCGCCGGGGGCGGACGCTTCCCCATCCTCTTCGCCGAGAGCGCGCGCCGCGCCGGCCACCGGGTGGTCGCGGCCGCCCATGTGAACCAGACCGACCCGGCGCTCGAGAAGGCCGTCGACGCCTGCACCTGGGTGAAGCTCGGACAGTTCGGGAAGGTGCTCGAGGCGTTCCAGGCCGGGGGCTGCACGGAGGTCGTGATGCTCGGCTCGATCGCCAAGGCCCGCTTCTTCCGCGATGCCTGGCTCGACGGGCTCGGCATCCAGATCCTGGC
>JBAXVO010000154.1:0-8085 GCA_037129355.1 Deltaproteobacteria bacterium
CCCAGGAGTCTACCGCTTGATTCCAAAATCAGTCCACCTGCTTCCGGGGCGGGTCCCCGTCCTTCTTCTCCTTGGGCCTCGACGGCGTGTCGTCCTTCTTCTCCTTGTCCTTCCTCGCCTCCGGAGGCTTCGGCGGTGTCGCCGTGGTCGCAGGCCGCTGTGGCGGCGTGACGGTGGCGGGCGGTCGCTGTGGCGGCTGCTGCGGTGTGACGGTCGCCGGTGGATGCTGTGGCGGCTGCACGGGCGGCTTCGTGACCGGGGGCCCGTGGCCGTGGTCATCGTGCGGGCGGGGTGGAGCTACGGGCTGCCGCATGGCCGGCGGCGGCGGATGGTACTGGCCCCAGGCCGGAGGGCGCGCGGCGCCGGGGGGAGGCGGGCGCGGCGGAGCCCAGGTCCACCATCCCGGCGGCGGCGGGCTCGCCGGCCCCCAGGGTCCGCCGTAGGCCCAGCCCGATCCACGCCAGGTGAACCCCGCGCCGTAGGGCGGGAAGAAGTCGTGGCGGTGCGGCGAGCCGATCGGGCACCAGCCGCCTCCCGGCATCGGGTGGCCGCCGTAGTAGGTGAAGACCACCGGCGCGCGCCAGTAGTAGAAGCCGTCGGCGAAGACGAAGGCGTCGAGCGGATCGGGGAAGAAGTCGTGGGTGTGCGGGCCGTCCACCCAGCACCACCCGCCCCCGAGCGGCGCGGGGAGCACGTGCTGCCCGCCGTACCAGACCTCGACCACCGCGGGAGGCGGGGGAGCCGGAACCGGCGTGGCCACGGTGAAGACGCACCCGGAGAGGGAGAGCACGATCAGGGTCAGGACGGCTCGTCGCATGGTGGACCTCGGGATTCCTGAAGGATGGACGGGCACCGCCGCCCGGTGATTCAACCCAGGACCCGCGGGCGCGGGCCGTCCCGTCCCACCCGCCTCGACCGGGCGAACTCGACGGCGTGCTCCACGTACATCCGCGCGATGTCCTTCTTCGTCGCCCGCTCCAGCCCCTCGAAGCCCGGAGAGCTGTTCACCTCCATGATCTTCGGACCGGTGCGGCTCTCGAGCATGTCGACGCCCGCCACCTCGAGCCCGATGACCCGGGCCGCCTTCACCGCGGCCTCGGCGTACTCGCGGGGGAGCACGACGGAGCGGGCCTTGCCGCCCCGGTGGATGTTGGAGCGGAACTCGCCGGTGCGGGCCTGCCGGCGCATGGCCGCCACCACCCGATCGCCGATGACCAGCGCGCGCAGGTCCCTACCCTTCGACTCGGCCACGAACTCCTGGAGGAGGATCTCCTGGCCGAGGTCCCAGAAGGTGTCGAGCATCCCCTGCACCTCGTCCATGGTGGAGGCGATCATGACGCCCACGCCCTGGGTCCCCTGGATGAGCTTGATGATGCAGGGGAGCCCGCCCACGTGCTCCACCACCTGCGCCACCTCGTCCCGGTAGCGGCACATCGCCGTGCGCGGGATGTCGAGGCCGAAGCGGGAGAGGAGCTGGAGCGCGCGGAGCTTGTCGCGCGAGCGGGCGATGGGGATGGCGTCGTTCAGCACCGGCACGCCCATCATGTCGAACTGGTTCACCACCGCGAGGCCGTAGGCGGTGATGGAGGCGCCGATGCGCGGGATGACCACGTCGAGGGGGCCGACCTCCTCGCCCCGGTAGAACATCGCCGGGCGCTCCCGGGCGAGCACCATGTTGCAGTGGAGCGTGTCGAGCACGCGGGCGCGGTGGCCGAGCGCGCGGATGGCCTCGACGAGCCGCCGGGTCGAGTGGAGCCTGGCGTTGCGGGAGAGGATGGCCACGGTGAGCCGTCCGCCCGGTGGGACGGGGGCGCGGGCGCGCCGGGGTGCCTTCGCGGGGCGCCGCGTTCCGTTCCTGGCCATGGTCGCGGCGAGCCTACGACGCGATCCCGAGGGGTCGCAAGCCGGCCGGGATCGGTTCGTTGATCGGGGGGGTCCACGCTGGTAGAACCCTCGATCCCCCCGCGCAAAGAGAAGAGAACGGCCGTGGAATACAAGGACACCGTCAACCTCCCGAAGACCGACTTCCCGATGAAGGCCAACCTGCCCCAGCGGGAGCCCGAGATCCTGAAGGAGTGGGAGGCCGGCAAGACCTTCGACCGGATGGTGGCGGCCAACGTGGCCAAGGGGGGCCAGCGCTTCGTCCTCCACGACGGCCCGCCCTACGCGAACGGCCACATCCACATCGGCCACGCGCTCAACAAGATCCTGAAGGATCTCATCGTCAAGTACCGCAACATGGCCGGCGACGTGGCCGACTACCAGCCGGGCTGGGACTGCCACGGCCTGCCCATCGAGCGGAAGGTCGACGAGGAGCTCGGGTCGAAGAAGCGGGAGATGGACCGGGTGGCGGTGATCACCGCGGCCCGCGCCTACGCCCACAAGTGGATCGACCGGCAGCGGGAGGAGTTCAAGCGGCTGGGGGTCTTCGGGCGCTGGGAGGAGCCCTACGCCACGATGAACCGGGCCTACGAGGCGGACACCGTCCGCGCGCTGGCCGAGGTGGCGGAGAAGGGGTACCTGGTCCGCGGCAAGAAGCCGGTCTACTGGTGCACCACCGACCGCACCGCCCTCGCCGAGGCGGAGGTGGAGTACGAGGACCACACCTCGCCCTCCATCCACGTGGCCTTCGACGTGGTGGGCGACCTGCCCGTGCCGGCGCTGGCCGGACGCAGGTCGAGCCTGGTCATCTGGACCACCACCCCCTGGACGCTGCCGGCCAACCTGGCGGTGTCGGCGCACCCCGACTTCCTCTACGTCGCCTACGACCTGCGCGGGAAGATCGTGGTGGTGGCGAAGGACCTGCTCCTTCCCTTCCTCGCCGCGGTGGCGCCGGACGAGGTCCTGGACGGGGCGCTCGCCGTCCCCGCCCGCGTGCTCGCCACGATGGAAGGGCGGGAGCTCGAGGGGGTGAAGTACCTCCACCCGTTCATGGGGCGGGAGTCGCCGGTCATCCTCGGCGACCACGTGACCCTCGAGGCCGGCACCGGGCTCGTCCACACCGCGCCGGGGCACGGCCAGGAGGACTACGCGGTCGGCATGAGGTACGGGCTCGAGGTCCTGAACCCGGTCGACGGCGCCGGTCGCTTCACCGACGCCGCCGGGAAGTACGCCGGCAAGGAGATCTTCGCGGCCAACTCCGAGATCGTGGCCGACCTCCACGCCTCGGGGCACCTGCTCTCCGACCCCAAGGCGTCGCTCCGCCACAGCTACCCCCATTGCTGGCGCTGCCACCGCCCGGTGGTCTTCCGGGCCACCGACCAGTGGTTCCTCTCCCTCGAGCACGACGGACTGCGCGGCCGGACGCTCGCCGAGATCGACCGGGTCCAGTGGATCCCGCGCTGGGGGCGCGACCGCATCTACAACATGATCGAGCACCGCCCCGACTGGTGCCTCTCGCGCCAGCGCACCTGGGGCGTGCCCATCGCGGTCTTCTACTGCGAGAAGTGCAACGAGCCGCTGGTCTCCCCGGCGCTGATGCGGCGGGTGGCCGACGAGTTCGAGAAGGAGGGGATCGAGGCCTGGTACCGGCACGAGCCCGCCCACTTCACCCAGGGAGAGAAGTGCGGCGCCTGCGGCGCCACCGACTTCCGGCGCGAGCAGGACATCCTCGACGTCTGGTGGGACTCGGGCGTCTCCTGGGCCGCGGTGGCCGAGCATGGCCGGAACAGCGAGTTCCCGGTGAGCCTCTACCTGGAGGGCTCCGACCAGCACCGCGGGTGGTTCCACTCCTCGCTGCTCACCTCCATGGCCATCCGCGGCATCGCGCCCTACCGGGCCGTGCTCACCCACGGCTTCGTCCTCGACGGCAACGGCCGGGCCATGTCGAAGAGCGTGGGCAACGTGGTGGCGCCCGAGGAGGTCATCAAGAAGTACGGCGCCGACGTGCTGCGCCTCTGGGTGGCCGCCTCCGACTACCGGGACGACGTCCGCGTCTCCGGCCAGATCCTCGACGGCCTCGCCGAGGGCTACCGGAAGATCCGCAACACCGTCCGCTGGGCGCTCGGGAACCTGGCCGACTTCGACCCGGCCCGGGACGCGGTGCCGGTGGCCGAGATGGAGCCCTTCGACCGCTGGGCCTGCGCCCGCATGGTCGAGTGGCAGGACACGGTGGCGAAGGCCTACGCAGACTACGAGTTCCACGTGGCCTACCACGCCACCACCGAGTTCGTGTCGGTGACCCTCTCCTCGGTCTACTTCGACGTGGCCAAGGACCGGCTCTACACCGCCCGCAAGGACGGCAAGGCCCGCCGCAGCGCCCAGACCTTCCTCCACATGGTGGCGCAGGACCTCCTGCGCATGCTGGCGCCGGTCCTCTCCTTCACCGCCCACGAGGCCTGGAAGTACCTGCCCGGCCGCCCGACCGAGTCGGTCTTCGAGGCCGGGCTCCCCCGGCGCGAGGCGCCCGCCGACGCGGCCGCCCTCACCGAGCGTTACGGGAAGCTGCTCGCCGTGCGAGCCGAGGCCATGAAGGCGCTCGAGCTGGCCCGCAAGGACAAGCTCATCGGATCCGGGCTCGAGGCCCAGGTGACGCTCTCGGCCGACGGGGAGACCCTGGCGCTCCTGCGCGACGCCGCGGCCGAGCTCCCCACGCTGCTCATCGTCTCGAAGGTGCTCCTCGTCCCCGGCCCCTCCGGCGTGAAGGTGGAGCGGGCCCCCGGCGAGAAGTGCGAGCGCTGCTGGGTCTTCGCCGAGGACCGCGGCGGCGACCCGGCCCATCCCACCCTCTGCGGGAAGTGCACGGCGGCGCTGGCATGAAGGGCGGCAACGCCAAGTGGGTCCTCTTCGCCGCGATCTTCGCGGTGATGGTGCTCTCCGACCAGGCCACCAAGTTCCTGGCCGTGGACCGGCTCACCTGGGCCTTCCAGCGCGTGGGGGCGACCGACTTCCCGACCAGGGTGAGGGCCTTCTACGGGGTGAAGCACCTCGAGCAGGTGGCCCGCCCGCCCCACGTGGTCTGGGACCCGATGTGGCGCATGACCTACGCGGAGAACCCGGGCGCGGCCTGGGGCATGCTCCGCGACCTGCCGGCCGGGTTCCGCCACGGCTTCTTCGTGGTCATGACCCTCGGCGCCCTCTCCTTCATCCTCTGGTACTTCCGCAAGCTCCGGGACGACCAGCGCCTCATGCAGGTGGCGCTCGCCTTCGTCTTCTCCGGGGCGGTCGGGAACCTGATCGACCGGCTGGCGCGCGGCTACGTGATCGACTTCGTCCAGTGGCACTGGTGGCACCGGCCCGACCTCTACTGGCCCATCTTCAACCTGGCCGACTCCCTCATCGTGGTGGGCGTGGCCATGATCCTGCTCCACCCCAACGAGAAGCGGGCGCCCGAGGGGAAGAAGGGCGGCGCGACGGGGGTTCACGCGTAGATGCTTCCCGTCCTCTTCCACTTCGTGGTCCCGCCCGGGTGGACCTGGGCCCTCGCGGTCGGCATCGCGCTCGCGATGGTGCTCGGGCGGGCGTACTCCTGGAGGAAGCAGGGGACGAAGGACGGCGTGCAACCGTCCTGGCCCGATGCGCTCTGGGCCGACAAGGCCGTCGTGGGGGTGTTCCTCGTCGCCTTCCTGGCGGCCTGGCGGTCCGGGGTGCTCGACGAGACCATCCGGCTCCCGCTCCACACCTACGGCGTCATGCTGGCGCTGGCCTTCGTGGCCTCCATCTGGCTCGCCCAGAAGGAGGCCGAGCGGCAGGGGCAGGATCCGCAGCTGGTGGGGGACCTGGCCTTCTGGATCCTGGTCTCCTCGCTGGTGGGCGCGCGCGTCTACTTCATCCTGGTGAACTGGGCCGACTACTTCGGGGCCAACGCCTTCGTGGTCACCCGCTTCGGACGCGTCCCGCGCTTCTTCGCCCTCTGGGAGGGCGGGATGGTCTTCTACGGCGGGTTCATCGCGGCGGCCCTGGCCGCGGCCCTGTACCTGCGCGTGAAGAAGATGCCCTTCCTCCCCTGGGCCGACACGCTCATCCCGTCGGTGGCCTTCGGCCAGTTCATGGGGCGCATCGGCTGCTTCGCCGCCGGTTGCTGCTGGGGGCGGAGCTGCGACCCGGCGCTGCCCTGGGCGGCCCACTTCCCGCCCGAGTCGCTCGCCTTCCAGTCCATGGCCGCCCGCCTGAACCCGGGGCGTTTCCTCTCGGCCGACCACCTGCACACGCTCCCCATCCACCCGGTCCAGCTCTACGAGTCGCTGGGCGAGCTGTTGCTCTTCGCCTTCCTGGCCATCTGGCTCCGGCCCCGCAAGCGCTTCCACGGCCAGGTGATGGCCGCCTGGCTCATGCTCTACGCGGTGCTGCGCGCCGTCACCGAGACCTTCCGCGGCGACGTCGAGCGCGGCATGTACCAGGGGCTCGGCGCGGGACAGTGGACCTCCATCGGGATCTTCGCGACCGGCCTCGCCATCTGGGTGGTCGGAAGCCGCGGCGCCCGGAAGGCCGTGGCGGCGCTCCCCGCATAGGGTCTAGACTCGGCGCGTGGCGCTGCCCCCCAAGAAGCCCGGAGCCCCCCGCATCGGCGGCCAGTCGGGGTTGGTCCCCTCCGAGTGGGAGACGGGCAAGGAGAAGATCGCCAACGAGCAGCTCGCCGACGTGCTCGACGCCCTCGAGGAGGAGCTCGAGGAGATCAAGGTGAAGTACGAGATGTACTTCATCGGGGCGGAGCGGATGGAGCCCTCGCGGCGGCGCGACGACCTGAAGCGCGACATCGCGCGCACGAAGGGGGCCTTCACCCGGAACGCCGGGATCCGCTTCCGGATCCAGGCCCTGCACGCGAGGTACCTCTCCTACGAGCGGCTCTGGCTGCGGTCGGCGCGGGAGAAGGAGGCGGGCACCTACCGGCGCGACGTCCTCAAGGCGCGCCGGAAGTCGGCCGAGGAGCGCGGCAGGAAGGGCGCCCCCGAGGCGGAGGGCGCACCGTCCGCGACGGCGGCCCCGGTCCCCCCGGCGTCGGCACCCCCTCCGGTTCGACCGGCCCCGCCGGTCGTCGCCCGGGCCGCGGTTCCGCCCCCGTCCGCTCCGGCCGGCCACCCGCCGGCCATGGCCGACGCCGAGCTCCGGACCCTCTACGAGTCCTTCGTGGCGGCGAAGCGCAGCTGCAACGAGGACGTGTCGCGCGTCTCCCTCGAGTCCCTTGCACGGACGGTGAACAAGCAGGCTCCGGAGATCGCCGCGAAGTTCAAGGCGAAGCGGGTGGAGTTCAAGGTGGCCATCCGCGACGGCCGCGCGGTGCTCACCGCCGTGCCGAAGACCTGAGCGAGGCCCGCCTCAGGGCAGGTACGTCCGCTCGCCGTCGGAGAAGCGGACGCAGTGCGGCCCACCCCCGTCGGCGGAAGGGGCGCCCTCGCCGGCGCGGGCGACCGCCAGGTCGGCCCACCGACCCATCGTGGCGGCGTGCTGGGCCGTCTCGGCCCGGTTGGTGGCGAGGTCGAGGGAGGTGCACGCGATGTCGGTGTGGCGCTCGAACTCGGAGAGCATCGCGCTGGCGCCGCACTCCACGTCGGCGTGCTCCTCCGGCCCCCGCGTCCGCAGCCACGGGTCGAGCCTCGGGGCGAGCGCGAGGATGCCCTCGATGGCCGGTCGGACCCGCTCCTCGTACGCGGTCCGGGTCGTCCGGCAGGAGGCGGAGCTGGCCATCGACGCGGAGCGGGTGCGGTACTCGTCGACGGCCGTCCCGATGGCGGTCCCGAAGGCGCGAAGGCGGGCGAGGTCGCTCGACGGAGGCGCCGGGGTGGAGCGGCCGCAGGCGGCCAGGGCGAGGGCCGAGACGAGGATCATCGAGCGAAAGCGCATGAGGGCCCCACTTCCTAAGGGGAAACCGGCCTCGATGCCCGGGATCGCTCGATCTTTCCCGGGAACCCGCGCAGGAGGTGTAGGTCCGCTCCGGACTTGCGTCCCGGGAGGAGCGATCGTAAAACAGCCCCCCTCGGCAGCCCGCAAGGGCGGCCGTGCAGAACGCCTGGATAGCTCAGCTGGTAGAGCAGGGGACTGAAAATCCCCGTGTCCCTGGTTCGATTCCGGGTCCAGGCACTTCTACAACTCGCGCCGACATCTCGGGCCCGTCCGACCGCAAGGT
Source organism: Deltaproteobacteria bacterium (assembly GCA_037129355.1). Taxonomy (GTDB): domain Bacteria; phylum Myxococcota; class Myxococcia; order Myxococcales; family Anaeromyxobacteraceae; genus CAIOAK01. Next base: position 8,063 of record JBAXVO010000154.1, read on the forward strand.
CTGGCGGGTCTTTTGTTTTTCGG
>JBAXVO010000155.1:0-8002 GCA_037129355.1 Deltaproteobacteria bacterium
GGGCCTCCAGGTTCGGGGTCACCGCGTCGGCCACGCGGACCCGCGCGTCGCGCACGTCGCCGCCCCGCTCCCGGAGCCCCTCGCGGGCGCGCGCCGAGACCCGGTCCACCAGCCCCGGGAGGCTGGCCCGATCCCGGCCCGCCTCCTCGGCCCGGAACAGGGTGCCTCCCGACAGCGGATGGACGGCCCGCACCTCGATCGCGTATCCCTCGCCGCCGCGGGTCACCCGAGGGAGGAGCACCGCGTCCGCGCCCGCGGCGCTCGCGGCGCGGATGGCGAGCGGCTCGTCGATCCGCCTCGCGTCGCCGCGGTCCCCGAGCAACTCGCGCATCCGGGCGCGGGGAAGCACCGTCAGGGAGCGGGACTGCTCGATCGAGGTGACGAGGAAGGCCGAGAGTCCGTCGAGGTCCGGCTCGTCGGTCCGGTTCTCCACGTCGGCCACGGCGATGGTGCGACGGATCGAGGCCTCCCCCCGCGACGGGTGGCCGAGCAGCCAGGTCGCTCCGGCGGCGGCGGCCACCAGGGCGAGCGAGGCGGCGAGGAGCGCCAGCCGTCGCGCGGCCCGGCGCGACAGCCGTTCGTGGGCCCGCTCCAGGACCGGCAGGATGGCCGGCACGTCGCGGGGGCGGTCGTCGCGGTCGGCGGAGACGAGCTGCCCGGCCAGCCGCGTCACCGAGCGGGGAACGCCCCGTGCCTTCCACGGCCCGGCGGGCTCCGGGTTCCGGGAGGGGAGCGGTGCGCCGAGCATGGCATGGAGCATCACGCCGAGTGAATAGAGGTCCGTCCGGGCGTCGGCCGCCTCGGCGCGCCACTGCTCCGGCGCCATGTAGGCGGGGGTCCCGCCACCGGGCCGGTCGCTCGAGCCCAGGACCTGCGCCAGCCCGAAGTCGAGGACCTTGGTGACGCCCGAGGAGGTCAGGAAGACGTTGGACGGCTTCAGGTCGCGGTGGACGACGCCGGACTCGTGGGCGTGGCCGAGCGCGCGGGCCACCTCGAGCGCGATGCGGACCGCCTCGCGCGGGGGCAGGGGGCCGCGCTCCAGCCTGTCCTGGAGGGTCTCCCCGTGCAGCCGCTCCATGACGATGTACGGGCCGCCCTCGGCGGTGCCGACGTCGTGGAGCGTGACGATGCCGGGGTGGGAGAGGCGGGCGGCGGCCATGGCCTCGAGCCGCAGCCAGTCCGCCTGGAAGGTCCGGCGCGCACCGCCTCCGGGCCGGATGGCCTTGAACGCCACCGTCCGTTCCAGCTCCGAGTCGAAGGCCTCGAAGACCACGCCGAAGCCGCCGCGGCCGATCATCCGCTGCAGGTGGAAGCGGCCGACCACCTGGCCGACCTCGTAACCGGGGCGGGGTGCCGCGGGCTCGACGTCCGGTGCGCGGGCCAGTTCCTCCAGGAAGGCGGAGATGCGGTCCGGGGCCACCCCGCCGATCGAGGCGCTGCCGTCCTGGGGCTGGGGGCGCGGCGGGACGCGGTCCATCCGGTCACTCTCCCGGTGAAGGTGGATGAGAGCACACGGCCGAGCCGGTTGTCGACGCCGGGCGCCCCTGGCCGCCCCCGGCTGCCCCTTTTGCTCCCCGGCCGCCCTTCTGCGAGACTCCGCGCCCCGCATGTCCACGAGCACCATCACGAGCACCATGAAGGGCGGCATCCTCGTCGTCGACAAGCCGGCCGGCCCCACCAGCTTCGCCGTGGTGGATCGGGTCCGGCGCGCGTTCGGCGCCGCCAAGGCCGGCCACACCGGCACGCTCGACCCGGCCGCCACCGGCGTGCTGGCCGTCTGCGTCGACGACGCGGTGAAGGTCCAGCACTGGATCATGGAAGGGGACAAGGCCTACGAGGCGCTCGTGCTCCTCGGCTTCGCGACCACCACCGAGGACGCCGAGGGGGAGGAGACCGAGCGGGGCGACCCCTCCGGCCTCACCGCCGCCTCCGTGGCCGCGGCCCTGGCCGGCTTCGTGGGCGAGATCGACCAGGTCCCGCCCATGTACTCGGCGGTGCGGGTCGCCGGGCGGCGGCTCCACGAGTCGGCCCGGGCCGGCAAGGAGGTCGAGCGGGCGCCCCGGAAGGTGGTGGTCCACTCCCTCGACCTCCTCTCCTTCGAGCCCGCCCGGGACGGCCTGGCCCGGGCGCGCGTCGCCGTCCGATGCGGCAAGGGCACCTACGTCCGGACCCTCGCCTCGGCCCTGGGGCAGGCCGTCGGCGTCCCGGCCCACCTGGGGGCGCTGCGGCGGACCGCCTCGGGGCCGTTCGGCATCGGGACCGCCACGACCCTCGACGAGGTGGAGCGGCTCTCCCGGGAGGCCCCGGCGGAACTGGCCGCCCGGCTCGTCTCCCCGGCCGAGGCGCTCGCCTCCTTCCCGGCCGTCCCGGTCGACCCGGCCGAGGCGCTCGCCCTCTCCCAGGGGAAGATCCTGCCGCGAAAGGCCCCCGGGCCCCTCTGTCGGGCCCTCGACGCCGGAGGGGGGCTCGTGGCCGTGATCGGGCCGACCCCGGACGGGGAGGGGATGAAGCCCCTCCGGGTCTTCGTGCAACCCCCCGGAAAGCATTGACTTCCCCCGGCACGGCGGCTAAAAGACCCCCTCCTCACCCGCCGTCCTCTGTCCCCGTGGCGCACGCCTTCGCCCTCGTGACGGGAACGGTCCAAACCTAGGGAGCAACCGACATGGCGCTCGTCGCAGAGAAGAAGACGGAAGTCGTCCAGAAGTACCGGCGGCACGACACGGACACCGGGTCCCCCGAGGTCCAGGTGGCCCTCATCACCGAGCGGATCGCCTACCTCACCGAGCACTTCAAGACGCACAAGAAGGATCACCACAGCCGCCGCGGCCTTCTCAAGCTGGTCGGGCAGCGGCGCCGTCTCCTCGACTACCTCCGGAAGGTCGACGCGAACCGCTACAAGGTCGTGATCGAGCAGCTCGGTCTCCGGAAGTAGCGAATCCACAGGCCCGCCCGCGAGCGGGCCGACGCACCGTCGACGGCGCTTCCGTTTCCGACTCGGCTGCCGCTCCCCTTCCAGGGCGAGCGGCTCCCGGGTGAGAAACTGAGGCACCGCGGGCCGGGCGGCGGCAACTCGCACGGCGGGACCGGAGGGCACGAGATGCCCCCCGGCTCACATCGTGAAGGTGCCAAATGAAGGCCATCCAGGAACGCGCGCAGGTCGGCGGTCGCGAGATCTCCCTCGAGACCGGCAAGGTCGCCAAGCAGGCCGACGGATCCATCTGGATCCGCCACGGTGACTCCATCGTCCTCGTCACCGTGGTGTCGGCGAAGGAGCGCAAGGAGGGGATCGACTTCTTCCCCCTCACCGTCGACTACCAGGAGAAGCTCTTCGCCGCGGGCAAGATCCCGGGCAGCTTCTTCCGCCGCGAGGGGCGGCTCACCGAGAAGGAGACCCTGGTCTCCCGCATGGTCGACCGCTCCTGCCGCCCGCTCTTCCCGGACGGCTACGCCAACGAGACCCAGCTCATCTGCACGGTCATCTCCTTCGACCAGGAGAACGACACCGACGTGCTGGCGCTCACCGGCGCCTCGGCGGCGCTGGCCGTCTCCGACGTCCCCTTCAACGGCCACATCGCCGGCGTCCGCGTCGGCCGGGTGAACGGGCAGTTCATCGCCAACCCCACGCTGGCCCAGCGCGCCGAGGCCGACCTCGACGTGGTGCTGGCCGCCTCCCGTGACGCCGTCGTCATGGTCGAGGGCGGAGGCAAGGAGATCTCCGAGGACGTCATGGTCGACGCGCTGCTCTTCGGCCAGGCCGCGGTGCAGCCGCTGCTCGACGCCCAGGACCGGCTCGCCGCCGCCGTGAAGAAGGCCAAGCGCGCCTTCGAGCCCCCCAAGAGCGACGCCCCCCTTCGCGAGAAGGTGAAGTCGCTCACCTGGGAGAAGGTCCGCCAGGCCTACGCCCGCAACGAGAAGCACGACCGCTACGGCCGGCTCTCCGAGATCAAGAAGGAGCTCCTCGAGGCCCTCAGGGCCGAGGCCGCCGGCGACGCCGCGCAGCTCGCCGCCCTCGCCGCCCGCGAGAAGGAGATCAAGGGCTACTACGAGGACGTGAAGTACGACTACATGCGCAAGATGATCACCGACGAGGGGCGCCGGATCGGCGGCCGTGGTCCGGCCGACATCCGCTTCATCGCCTCCGAGGTGGGCATCCTCCCCCGCGTCCACGGCTCCGCCCTCTTCACCCGCGGCGAGACCCAGGCGCTCGTCGCCACCACCCTCGGCACCTCCGAGGACGAGCAGCGCGTCGAGATGCTGACCGGCATGCACTTCAAGAAGTTCATGCTCCACTACAACTTCCCGCCCTTCTCCGTGGGCGAGGCCAAGTTCCTGCGCGGCCCCGGCCGGCGCGAGATCGGCCACGGCGCGCTGGCCGAGCGGGCGCTCCGGGCGGTGCTGCCCGCCGAGGACAAGTTCCCGTACACCATCCGGATCGTCTCCGACATCATGGAGTCGAACGGCTCCTCGTCGATGGCGTCGGTCTGCGGCGGCTGCCTGTCGCTCATGGACGCCGGCGTCCCGGTGAGGGCCCCCGTGGCCGGCATCGCCATGGGCCTCATCAAGGAGGGGGAGAAGATCGCCATCCTCTCCGACATCCTCGGTGACGAGGACCACCTGGGCGACATGGACTTCAAGGTCTGCGGCACCGAGGCCGGCATCACCGCCATCCAGATGGACATCAAGATCGGCGGCGTGACCCGCAAGATCCTCCAGGACGCGCTCGACCAGGCCGCCGCCGGCCGCAAGCACATCCTGGGCGAGATGGCCAAGGCCATCTCCGCGCCGCGCACCGACATCAGCGCCTACGCGCCGCGGATCACCACCATCAAGATCCGGTCGGAGCGCATCAAGGACGTCATCGGGCCCGGCGGCAAGGTGATCAAGGACATCACCGCCCGCACCGGCTGCAGCATCAACATCGAGGACGACGGCACCATCAACATCGCCAGCCCGAACCAGACCAACGTCGACGCGGCGATCAAGATGATCAAGAACCTCACCCAGGAGGCCGACGTCGGCAAGACCTACCTCGGCACGGTCCGCAAGATCGCCGAGTTCGGCGCCTTCGTGGAGATCTTCCCGGGAACGGACGGGCTCATCCACATCTCCGAGCTCTCCGACAAGCGGGTGAAGAGCGTCTCCGACGTGCTGCAGGAGGGCGAGGAGGTCCTCGTCAAGGTCATCTCGGTCGATCGGGCCGGGAAGATCCGCCTCTCCCGCAAGGAGGCGCTGGCCGACGCGGCCGCGCAGAAGCCCGACGCACCCAAGGCCGACGCACCCAAGGCCGAATAGGGAGCGAGCGGTGTCCACGGCCGGGAGCCCCATCCCCTTGGCCCTCCTCCGGGTGGGCGGCCGCGGCACGCCGCTCGACCTGCCGCGCTACCAGACGGAGGGCGCCGCGGGGATGGACCTGCGCGCCGACGAGCCGGTCGACCTCGCCCCGGGCGAGCGCCGGCTCGTCCCCACCGGCATCGCCGTGGCCATCCCGCCCGGCTTCGAGGGACAGGTCCGCCCGCGCTCCGGGCTGGCGCTCAAGCTGGGCATCGGGCTGGTGAACGCGCCCGGGACCATCGACAGCGACTACCGGGGCGAGGTGGGCGTCATCCTCGTCAACTTCGGCGCCCAGGCCGTGAGCCTGGCCCGCGGCGAGCGCATCGCGCAGCTGGTGATCGCCCCCGTCGCCCGCGCCACGGTCCAGGAAGTGACCGAGCTTCCCGGCACCGGGCGGGGCGGCGGAGGTTTCGGTTCCACCGGCCGATAGGCCGGAAACACGAGGTCGGCCGCCCGAGCGGCCCGGAGGGTCGGATGATCCCGCGCTACACGCGTCCCGAGATGGCCCGCATCTGGTCTTCGGAGCGGCGTTTCCGCATCTGGCTCGACGTCGAGCTGGCCGCCGCAGAGGCCATGGTGAAGCTCGGCCAGGTCCCCGCCGACGACATGGCGGCGCTCCGCAAGGCCTTCGACGGCTTCGAGTTCTCGACGGCCGACGTGGCCCGCATCGACGAGATCGAGAAGGTCACCAAGCACGACGTCATCGCCTTCCTGACCTTCGTGGAGGAGAAGGGGGGCCTCCCCGCCCGCCACCTGCACAAGGGGATGACCTCCTCCGACGTGCTCGACACCACGTTCGCCGTCCAGCTGAAGGAGGCCACGGCGATGCTGGTGGCCGACGTCGACCGGGTCCGCGCGGCGGTGAAGAAGCGGGCCCTGGAGCACCGGCGCACCCCCATGATCGGGCGCAGCCACGGCATCCACGCCGAGCCGGTCACCTTCGGGCTCAAGCTGGCCGGCTGGTACGACGCCTGGGGGCGCCGCCGCGACGCGCTCGTGGGGGCCGGGAAGGTCGCCTCGGTGGGCAAGATCTCCGGCGCGGTGGGCACCTTCGCCAACGTCGATCCGAGCGTCGAGGCCTTCGTCATGGAGAAGCTCGGCCTCGAGGGGGCGGAGGGGGCTGCCACCCAGGTGGTGGCGCGCGACCGGCACGCCGACCTCTTCTGCGCCATCGCCGTGGCCGGCGCGGTGATGGAGCAGCAGGCCACCGAGGTCCGCCACCTGCAGCGCACCGAGGTGCGGGAGGCCGAGGAGCCCTTCACGGCGGGGCAGAAGGGGAGCTCCGCCATGCCCCACAAGCGCAACCCCATCCTCTCCGAGAACCTCACCGGGCTGGCGCGGCTGCTCCGCGGCTGGGCGGTCCCGGCCATCGAGGACGTGGCGCTCTGGCACGAGCGGGACATCAGCCACTCGTCGGTGGAACGGGTCATCGGCCCCGATGCGACCATCGCGCTCGACTTCGGCCTGAACCGCTTCGCCCGGATGATCGACGACCTGCGCGTCTACCCGGAGCGGATGAGGGAGAACCTGGAGGCGACCGGCGGGCTCTTCGAGGCCCAGCGGGTGCTGCTCGCGCTGGTGGGGAAGGGGATCCCGCGGCAGGAGGGGTACGTCCTCGTCCAGCGCAACGCCATGAAGGTCTGGGAGGAGAAGGTCGACTTCCGGACGGCGCTGAAGGGGGACGCCGACGTGAAGAAGGCGCTCTCCGGCGCGGAGATCGACGAGTGCTTCACGGTGGACTACCACCTGAAGCACGTGGACACGATCTTCCGGAGGGTGTTCGGGGAGTGATGGCGGGCGTTGCGGCCGGAACCCGAGGTTCCGGCCACGGCTACAGGTAGCCCTTGCCCTTCAAATTCCCGCGGATCCGGGCGTCGACGCTGCCCACCGGAGACTCGAACTTCTCGCCGGTGAGGAGCTCGAAGACCTCGATGTACTTCCGCGCCAGCATGATCCGCACCTCGTCGGTGAGCGCCGGCGGCTTGCCGTGGCCGGAGAACCCGTGCTCGGTGATGAGCCACTGCCGGATGTTCTCCTTGTCGAGCATCTGCTGGTCCTGCCCGCCGGCCAGCCGCTCCTCGTACCCCTTGGCGACCCAGTAGCGGGAGCTGTCGGGGGTGTGGATCTCGTCGATGACGACGAGCTTCCCGTCGGCGATCCCCATCTCGTACTTGGTGTCGACGAGGATGAGGCCGCGGCTCGCCGCCCACTCCTGGCCACGCTGGAAGAGGGCGCGGGCCACCTCGACCGCCTCGGCCCAGACCTTGGCGGGGACGAGCCCCTGGTCGACGATGGCCTTCTCGCTGATGGGCTCGTCGTGCTGGCCGTACTGGGCCTTGGTGGAAGGGGTCACGATGGGCAGGGTGAACTTCTGGTCCTTGCGGAGCCCCTGCGGCCAGTCGATGCCGTAAGCGCCCGCCTTGCCGGCCAGGTAGTCGCGCCACAGCGACCCGGTGATGTAGCCGCGGATGATGATCTCGACCGGGAAGGGCTCGGCCCGCTTCACCACCATGACGCTCGGGTCCGGGTTGTCGAGGATGTGGGTGGGCGCCACGTCCTTCACCTTCTCGAACCAGAAGCGGGTCAGGCGGGAGAGCACCTCGCCCTTGAACGGGATGGTCCCGAGCACGTGGTCGAAGGCGCTGATCCGGTCCGTGGTGACCATCACGAT
>JBAXVO010000156.1:0-7933 GCA_037129355.1 Deltaproteobacteria bacterium
AGCCGAGCGGATCCGGCGCCACGTCGGAGAGGGCGTCACCGCGGCGCGCCGATGGAAGCTCCCCCGGGCGGTGGTCGAGATCGTCCAGCAGCACCATGGAACCCGGCTCGTCTCCTTCTTCTGGTCGAAGGACCGCTCCGCCTCGGACGCGGCCGCAGAACTCGCGCCCTCCTTCCGCTACGGCGGTCCGAGGCCGCAGACCCGGGAGGCCGGGATCGTCATGATCGCCGACGCCTGCGAGGCCTCCTCGCGGGAGCTGGTCGAGAACTCCCCGGAGCGGCTGCTCCACCTGGTTCGCCGCCGCATCTCCGAGATCGTCGACGAGGGGCAGCTCGACGAGAGCGAGCTCACCATCGGCGATCTCGACGCCATCGCCCGGGCCATGGCCGCCGCGCTCGACGCCGTCTACCGGGCCCGGTCCGCCGGGATCTCCCAGCCCCCGGCGCCGCAGGACCGCGCCGCCTCCCTCCAGCTCGTCCGGCCGTGACCATCGAGCTGCGCTGCGACCATCCGTCCGGAGCCGCCGTGGCGCGCCGCGTGCGCGCCCGGGCCCGCGCGCTCCTCGCCGCGCTGGGGCGCCCCGAGGCCGGCCTGTCGATCCTCCTCACCACCGACGGGCGGATCCGGACCCTGAACCGGCGCTGGCGCGACGTGGACCACGCCACCGACGTGCTCTCCTTCCCGGCCGACCATCCCCCCGGGAGCGGTCCGCACCTCGGCGACCTCGCCGTCTCCCTCGACATCGCGGGGCGACGGGCCCGCCGGGCGGGGCGGACGGTCGGCGAGGAGGTCGACCGCTACCTGGTGCACGGCCTCCTCCACCTCCTCGGCCACGACCACCTCCGGCCGGCCGAGGCGCGCGAGATGGCGCGGCGGGAGGACGAGCTCCTGGGCGACCTCGGGATGGTGGGGGAGTCCATGGGAAGGCGGGGGCGGCGATGAGGCGACGCGCGGGCAGGTTCGCGCTGGCGGCCCTGGGCGGCTTGCTCGAGGCCGTGGCGCTGCCCCTCGTGGTGCCGGGATTCTCGCTCCGGCAGGTCGACCCGGCCGGGTTCCTCGAGGTCATCGCCTGGGTGGGGCTGGTGCCGGCGCTCGTCGCCCTGCTGGCGGCGACCGGGCCGCTCGAGGCGGCGCTGGTCGGCCTGACGGCCGGCATGGCCATGTTCTACGCGACCATCTACTGGGTGAGCCACGCCATGACCGCGTTCGGCGGCCTCTCCCAGGGGGTGGCCCTCATCGGGCTCTCGGCGCTGGTCTTCTACATGGCCGCCCACTGGGCGGCGGCGTTCTGGGCCTCGTTCACCATCGGTCGGCGCACCGGCTGGCCCCTGTGGGCGACGCTCCCGGTGGTCTGGGTCGCCACCGAGCTCTCGCGGAACTACCTCTTCACCGGCTTCCCCTGGGGCAACCTGGGCTACACCCAGGTCCGCAACGGGCCGGTGGCGCAGCTGGCGTCGCTGGGGGGCGTCTACGCGGTGGCGGGGCTGGTGGTGCTCGTGAACTGCGTGGTCGCGGCCTGGTGGAGGAGCACCCGCGCCGGCGGGGGCGCGCCCCGGCCGTGGCGGGGCACCGCGGTCGCCGCGGCGGCGCTGGCCGCGACCGTGGCCTACGGAGCCGTGCACCTCGCCACGGTGCGCCGCGAGATGGCCAAGTCACCCTGGGTGAAGGTCGGCCTGGTGCAGGCCAACGTCAGCCAGGAGGTGAAGAACCAGGGGCCGCGCCACGCCGAGCGGATCGTGGGACGGATGTGGCCGCTCACCCTGGAGGCCGACCGGCAGGGGGCGGTGCTGGTGGCCTGGCCCGAGGCCTCCTGGCCCCGGTCCCTGCCGCCCGGGCTGACGGGCCTGCTCACGGTGGCGCCGGACCTCGAGCCGCCCCGGCAGGCCCACCTGCTGCTCGGCGCCACCACCGTGAAGTGGATCCAGGGGCCGGAGGGGCGCGTGCCCCAGGTGGAGAACACCGCGTTCCTGCTCCAGCCCGACCTCCGCGTCGCCGACCGCTACGTGAAGCACCACCTCGTGCCGTTCGGGGAGTACGTGCCGCTGCGGGAGTGGCTCCCCTTCCTGCGGTCGGTGGTCCCCGCCATGGCCCCGATCGTGGCCGGCGGCCGGCTCGCCCCCATGTCCTTCGAGAGCGGCGGCCAGCGGATCTCCTTCGCCCCCATGATCTGCTTCGACGCCATCTTCCCCGAGGTGGCGCGGACCTTCGCCCTGCAGGAGGTCGACTTCCTGGTGAACCCCACCAACGACGCCTGGTACGGCTACTCCTCCGGCCCCTACCAGTTCCTGGCCATCGTGCGGATGCGGGCGATCGAGACCGGCCGGTCGCTGGCGCGCCCCGCCTACGCCGGCGTGAGCGCGCTCGTCTACCCGACCGGCGAGGTCGCCCCGGGCGCGCTCGAGGTGGGCCCGGTCGACCGGGAACTGGCGCCGGATCCCGACGAGCCGCCGCGCCTGCTCGTCGGCGAGATCCCCATCCTCTCGGGGCGCACGCCCTACACCCGGTTCGGTGATATCTTCGCGTGGGGTTGCGCGATCGCGTCGGCGCTCATGCTGGGCGCGGCGTTCTTCCGCCCCTCGTCGTCCCGCCGCGCCAGCCAGGAGAACTGACCGCCATGCCGTCCCAGACCGCCGCACGCCTCGACGACATCTCGGCCCGCCTGGAGGCTCTCCGGGGGTCTCTTTGACGTGGAGCGGAAGCGCTCCCGTGCCGCCGAGATCTCCCGGCTCTCCGAGGACCCGGCCTTCTGGGGAGAGAACCAGAAGGCCCAGGCGCTGCTGAAGGAGAAGGCGCAGCTCGAGGGAACGGTCTCCGAGTTCGACCGGACCCACGCGGCGCTGCAGGACGTCCGTGCCCTCGACGAGCTGGCCGAGGAGGCCGGCGACGAGGCGACGCGCGGCGAGGCCGCCGCCCACGCCGACGGGCTCGACCGACTGGTGGCCGGGCTCGAGTTCCGCCGCATGCTCTCCGGCGAGCACGACCGCGCCAACGCCATCGTCGAGGTGAAGAGCGGGGCCGGCGGGGTCGAGGCCATGGACTGGGCCGCCATGCTCTACCGGATGTACGGCCGGTTCTGCGAGCGGAAGGGGTGGGTGGTGGAGCCCGCCGACATGGTGGCCGGCGAGGAGGCGGGGATCTCCTCGGCGTCCTTCATCGCCCGGGGCGAGTGGGCCTACGGGTTCCTGAAGGCCGAGCGGGGCGTCCACCGGCTCGTCCGCATCAGCCCGTTCGACGCCAACGCCCGGCGCCAGACCAGCTTCGCCGCCGTCGACGTCACGCCGGAGATCGACGACGACATCGTCATCGACATCAAGGAGGCCGACGTCCGCATCGACACCTACCGCTCCTCCGGGGCGGGCGGGCAGAAGGTGAACAAGACCGACTCCGCCGTGCGCATGACCCACATCCCCACCGGCATCGTGGTGGCGGTGCAGAACGAGCGCAGCCAGCAGAAGAACCGGGGAGTGGCCTGGAAGATCCTCCGCTCCCGCCTCTACGAGCACGAGGAGCGCAAGCGGCAGGTGGTGCGCGACGCCGAGGAGGCCCAGAAGAAGGACATCGACTTCGGGTCGCAGATCCGCAGCTACGTGCTGCAGCCCTACCGGCTCGTGAAGGACCTGCGCACCGGCGTGGAGAGCGGCAAGGTGGACGACGTGCTGGACGGCGAGATCGAGGGGTTCATCGAGCCGTACCTGCTCGGCGTCCGGCGCACCGACCGGGTGGTGGACGAGTAGGGGGCCCTCCGCGCCTACGTCGGCGCGTAGACGATGGGCACCCGCGCCTGGAAGAAGCGCTCGATGGCGTCGAGCGCCCAGCCGGGGACGCCGGACAGGCGCACGCCGCATCCGGCCGGCTGGCGCCCCGTGGTGGCCGACTTGGCGCGCAGGAAGGCCACCTCGCCGTCCAGGTCGATCTTCCGTCCGTCGGCGAGGCCGAGCCGCACCTGCACCCGCGTCCCCACCGGCGGCGGCATGGCGGTGGCGATGAAGACGCCTCCGGAGTCGATGCGCCGGGTCGCCCCCACGTAGAAGTTGTGCTCCGACACCAGGCTGACCGAGACCTCGACCCGGGCGTTGGGCAGCGGCCGGCGCCGGTCCTCGACCAGTTCCTCGTCGATGAGCGACATGAGGTCCGCGGCGGGCCGGACCGGCGGCCGGGCCGGGGCCTCGTCGGGCTCCGCCAGCGAGGGCGGGACGATGGACGGGGCGCGCGGCGCCGAGGGGGGCGTGAAGGGCTGGGGCGGGGAGGGTGAAGGCGAGAAGGGGGCCGGCGGTGGGATCAGCGTCGCGGCGGCGGGCCGGGGCGGACGGAGGGGCTCGGGAACCCGGGAGCCGGCGGGGCGAGGCGGAGCCGGGTCGGCGAGCGCTCCGGCGCGGGTCAGGAGCTCCGCGACCGAGAGGGCCCGCTCCGCTCCGGCCACCGCGGCGAGCGGCTCCACCACCTCGCGCGACGGTGCCACCATGACGACGCGGACGCCGGCGCGGGAGGCCGCCTGCGCGGCCGTGAGCGCCGATCCCCAGGTGGCGTCGGGCGCTGCGGGGAGCACGAGCGCCACGAGCATCGGCGACACCGCCCGGACCAGCGGCTCGAGGTCGGACGGACCGGGCGCCGTGTAGAGCATCCAGCCCGCGCCGTGGGCGTGGGCGTGGAGGGCCGCCGCGAGCTCGGCATCCGAGCCCACGACGAGGATGCGCGCGGGGGTGGCCGCGGCCGAGGTCACGCCGGGCGGCCCCCGGACTCGATGAGGATGCGCCGCTCGAGGTCGGCGCGGTTGGTGGCGTTGCCGAGCGCGGTGTCGAGGGAGATCCGGCGCGCCTCGTGGAGCTTGTAGAGGTACTGGTCGAAGGAGTGCATGCCCAGGTCGGCGCCGGCGGTCTCCATGTAGGGCTTCAGCTCCTTGATCCGGGCCGCGTCGCGGACCATCTCGCGGACCGTGGAGGTGGCGAGGAGCGCCTCCACCGCCGGGATGAGCCCCGCCGCGTCGGCGCGCATGAGCAGGCGCAGGGCGACGACGGCCTGGAGGTTGTCGGCCAGGCGGGCCCGCACGGTCTCCTGCTCGTCGGAGGGGAAGAGCCCCACCAGGCGCCCGATGGAGCGGGGGACGTCCGGCGTGTGGAGGGAGGTGATGACGAGGTGGCCGGTCTCGGCCGCCTTGAGGCAGATGTCGGCCGACTCCCGGTCGCGGAGCTCGCCCACCATGATCACGTCCGGGTCCTGCCGGAGCGCGGCGCGCAGCGCGTCCGAGTAGCTGGCCGTGTCCGACCCGACCTCGCGCTGGATGACCAGGCCGCGCCCCGACGAGAAGATGAACTCGATGGGGTCCTCCACCGTGATGACGTGGAGCCGCTCCTGCTGGATGATGTGGTGGATGATGGCGGCGATGGTGGTGGACTTGCCGTTGCCGGTGGCGCCGCTCACCACGAGGAGCCCCCGGCGCGCGTCGGCGACGGTGGAGACGACGGGCGGGAGGTTGAGCGTCGCGAAGTCCGGGATGGCGAAGGGGATGGTGCGCATCACCGCGCCCCAGCTGCCCCGCTGCTTGAAGATGCTGGCGCGGAAGCGGGAGACGCCGGGGAGCGAGTAGCTGCGATCGACCTCCCGGAAGTCGAGCGGCCCGAAGCCGGAGCCCGGGGCCTGCAGCACGAAGTTGGCGATGGCCTCGGTGTCCGCGTGCGTGAGCGGCGGTACCTTGGCGGCGAGGAGCTCGCCGAACACCCGGTAGGTGGGCGGGTACCCCACCTCGAAGTGGACGTCGCTGGCCTGGCGCTTCACGGCCAGCTGCAGGAAGGAGTGGAACATCTCCTCGCTGAGAGGGCCCTGGGAAGGTTCCATCCGCACATCCTAGCCCGCGAAGGGTGGCGGGGGAATCGCGCGTGTGGTTGCATGTGCCCATGCTCGCGTCGGTAGAGGAGGGCGCGCGGCTGCTGGAGGGGAAGGGCTACCTCCCGTCGCGCGAGATCGCCACGTCGGTGTTCCTGGCCGAACGGCTGGAGAAGCCCCTGCTGGTCGAGGGGCCGGCCGGGGTGGGCAAGACCGAGCTGGCCGTGGCGCTGGCCGCCGCGACCGGCCGGAAGCTGCTCCGGCTCCAGTGCTACGAGGGGCTCGACGAGGCCAAGGCGGTCTACGAGTGGGAGTACGGCAAGCAGCTCCTCTACACCCAGATGCTGAAGGAGCGCATCGGCGACACCCTGGCCGGCGCCCGGACCCTGGCCGAGGCCGCCGACCGGCTCGACGCCGAGGGCAACGTCTTCTTCAGCGAGCGCTTCCTGCTCCCCCGCCCGGTGCTCCAGGCCGTCCTCTCCGACGTGCCGGTGCTGCTCCTCGTGGACGAGATCGACAAGGCCGACCCGGAGTTCGAGGCCTTCCTCCTCGAGCTGCTGGCCGACAACGCCGTGACCGTGCCGGAGCTCGGGACGATGCGGGCCCGGCACCCCCCACGCCTCGTCCTCACCTCCAACGCCACCCGCGAGCTCTCCGACGCCCTCCGGCGCCGCTGCCTCCACCTCTTCATCGACTTCCCGTCCCAGGAGCGGGAACTCGCCATCGTCCGGGCCCGCGTGCCCGGCGTCCCGGAGGAGCTGGCGCGCCAGACCGTCGCCGCCGTGGCGGTGCTGCGCTCCATGGATCTCAAGAAGGCTCCCTCGATCTCCGAGACCCTCGACTGGATCCGGTCCCTGGTCCTCCTGCAGGCCCACGCGCTCGACGGGCGGGTGGTCTCCGAGACCCTGAACGTGCTGCTCAAGCACGAGGCCGACCTGGTCGCGGCGCGCCCCCGCGTCGACGAGATCGCCCGCGGGATCGCCCCCGGGGGACGGTAGGGGGCCATGGCCGCCCCCGGCATCCTCCCGGCCCGGATCCTGGCCGGGTGGCCGCATGGGTTCACTACGCGTGAAGGTGGGGTCTCGCCCGGCCCCTGGAAGAGCCTGAACCTCTCCACGACCGTGGGCGACGACGCGGCGCGGGTCCGGGAGAACTGGGAGCGGCTCCGCGCCGCCACCGGGCTCTCCTTCGCCCGGGTCCGGCAGGTCCACGGATGCCGTGTCGTCGAGGCGAGGGACGGAACCGACCCGGTGGAGGAGGCCGACGCCGTCTCCACCGCCGTGCCCGGCGTCGCCGCCTGCGTCTCGGTCGCCGACTGCGTCCCGGTGCTCCTCGCCGATCCGAGGAGCGGTGCGGTGGTCGCCGTCCACGCCGGGTGGCGGGGGACCATCGACGGTGCGGCGGCGGCGGGGGTGAGGGCCCTCGTCGAGCGGCACGGGGCGCGACCGGCCGACCTGCTCGCCGCGGTGGGCCCCGGGATCGGGCCGTGCTGCTTCGAGGTGTCGCGGGACCTCGCCGAACGCTTCCGGGACGAGGTCGGCCGGACCACCGCAACCCCCCGGGATCACGGGTCTCGCGTCGACCTCTGGCGGTCGAACGAGCTCCTCCTCCGGGGGGCGGGGCTCGGCCGGCGCCACATCGAGACCCTCGCCCGCTGCACCTCGTGTGAGGAACGCACCTTCTTCTCCCACCGCCGCGACGCAGGGATCACGGGGAGGCAAGTGGCATTCATTTCCGGCGTTTCTTGACTGTGACGGGTACACGCCTGAGAATCCTTGAGGATTTGGTCCCTCGTTCCGCCAGCGCCGCCGCCGCGGCTCTCCTCGTTCTGTCCGGATGCGCGACCGGGGGGACGCAGCTTGCCCAGGACGTCTCCTCCCTGAAGGCCGAGGTCCGCACGCTCCGTCGGGAGAACGACGAGCTCCTGAAGCGGCTCGACTCCATGGCCACCCAGATCGACGTGCTCGCGGCCCGGTCCGCGCGCGACGCGTCGCCCCCCGCGCCTTCCCACGCTCCGGCCACGGCCGCCGCCGCCCCCGGCACGGTGATCACGGTCAATGAGCTTTATTTCAATACGCCGGCCCGTAGAAAGTTTCTTAAAACCGAGGCCACT
>JBAXVO010000157.1:0-7926 GCA_037129355.1 Deltaproteobacteria bacterium
CAGCACCGCCGCGGTGGTGAAGCAGAGCTTCCCTTCCCGGATCGGCTCCAGCACCACGGGGAAGCGCTCCACGAGCCAGGCTGCGGCGCGCCGGTGATGGGCCGCCGCACGAGAGAGCTTCAGGCCCCTGTGGAGGTACGAGAAGAGGTCTGCGTATCCGAGCGGGCGGAAGAGCTTTCGCCTTTCGAATTCGGCGAGCGCTTCGAGGAAGGCGCCGAGCGAGCTGAACTCGACGCGGAGGAGATCGATGAGTCGGGTGTGGAAGGATCGGGCCTCGAGAAGTGTGTCGTCGCGCATGAGAGGAACTGTCTCATGCGAATTTCGGGCTTCCTGGAACGAGCGAGGATCCCCGCTGGCGCGCTTTTTCGGATGGAGATCTCGAACCTCGCCGGACGCGGCAAGGGCGGGTGAGAGGGGCTCCAGCGAAGCGAGAGGGGCGCTCCAGCGGTGCTCCATTCCCGGAAGCCGGATCTCGCGAAAGCGCTGTCAATACAGCGTTTCCTTACGCCCCGAATTGCCGCGTGGTCCGCGAAACGGACCGTCGAACACGCGATGTCCTCCTCCGCCCTCGGGGCCCTCGGCGAACGATCGACCCGTCCTTCCACCCCCGGTCGAGGTTAGAATGGACGCCGCATGCCCCTCGCACGCCTCCTCCGGCGGATCCTGCCGCTCGTCCTGCTCCTCCCCGCGCTCTCGTTCGCGAAGGACCGGGGCGAGCTCACGGTCCTGAGCTACCACGAGGTCGCCGACAAGGCCGACGCGCTCACGCCGGCCTACGCCGTCTCCCCGACCAACTTCCTCCGCCAGATGGACTGGCTCCGGACCCGCGGCTACCGGTTCGTCAGCATCGACGACGTGCTCGCCAGCCGCGCGGGGAAGCGGCCGCTCCCCGACCGGGCGGTCCTCGTCACCTTCGACGACGCGTACCAGTCGGTCTACACCCACGCCTGGCCCGTCCTGAAGATGTTCCGCATCCCGGCCGTGGTGAGCGTGGTGGGCAGCTGGCTCGACCAGAAGGAGTTCGTCGACCTCGACGGAAAGCCGCAGTCGAGGGCGAAGATGATCTCCTGGGACGCGCTGCGCGAGATGCGGCAGAGCGGTCTCGTCGAGGTGGGCAGCCATTCCTGGGACCTGCACCGGGGCATCCTCGCCAACCCGCAGGGCAACCTGCAGCCGGCGGCGACCAACCGGCGCTGGTTTCCCGACCGGAAGCGGTACGAGGACGAGTCCGCCTACCGCCAGCGCATCGAGGCGGACCTCTCGAGAAGCGTGGCCGACATCAAGAAGCACGTCGGGAAGGCCCCGCGGGTGATCACCTGGCCCTATGGCCGGTACAACGCCGCCGCCGTGGCCATCGCCGAGCGGCTCGGCTTCCAGGTCGGGCTCACGCTCCTGGACGGCGCCAACGGCCCGGACACGCCGCTCCTGGCGCTCCGGCGGCTCATCGTGAGCGGGGACCTCACGCTTCCTGGCTTCGCGAAGGAGCTGGAGGAGCGCGAGGAGGACGTCTCCGACGAGGACCGGCCCCAGTCCATCGCCCATGTGGACCTCGACGCGATCTACGACGCCGACCCGGAGCAGCAGGAGCGCAACCTCTCGCACCTGCTCGACCGGCTGCAGTGGCTGAACGTGAACACGGTCTACCTCCAGGCCTTCGCCGATCCCGACGCGAACGGCTCCGCCGACGCGGTCTACTTCCCCAGCCGCCGCCTGCCCATGCGGGCCGACCTCTTCAACCGGGTCGCCTGGCAGATCCGCACCCGCACCCAGGTCCGGCGGCTCTACGCCTGGGTCCCCGCGCTGGCGTTCGAGTTGCCGCCCGGCGATCCCGCCTCGAAGGACGTGGTGACGGCGCTGCCGCCGGCCGAGGGGGAGACCGCCGGTCGGGTGGACATGGCCTACAAGCGGCTCTCGCCGTTCTCCCCCCGCGCCCGGCAGGCCATCCGGGAGATCTACGAGGATCTCGCGCGCTCCGCCAACTTCGACGGGCTGCTCTTCCACGACGACCTCACCCTGTCGGACCGCGAGGACGCGAGCCCGGCCGCCCTGGAGACCTACCGCGGCTGGGGCCTGCCCGGATCGGTGCAGGAGATCCGCAAGAGCGATGACCTGGTCGGGCGGTGGACCATCTTCAAGATCAACGCGCTCGACGAGTTCGCGATGGAACTCGCCGCCATCGTGCGCCGGGAGCAGCCCGCGCTGGTGGTGGCCCGCAACCTCTACGCCCAGGTCGTGCTCAAGCCGCGCGCGGAGGCCTGGTACGCCCAGTCGCTCGACAACTCGCTGGCCCGGTACGACTTCACCGCCATCATGGCCATGCCGTACATGGAGAACGCACCCGACCCGGGCACCTTCTACCGGGACCTCGTGGCCGAGGTGAGGGCGCGGGGGGCGATGAAGAAGGTGGTCTTCGAGCTGCAGTCGGTGGACTGGCGGCACGGCTCGAAGCCCATCCCGAGCGAGGAGCTCGCCGACACCATCCGCCTGCTCTTCGACCTCGGGGTCCAGCACGTCGGCTACTATCCCGACAACCCGATGAAGAACCATCCCGACCCGGCGGTGATCCGGCGCGTGCTCTCGCAGAGGCCGGCGCCCCCGCGCCCGGCGCGCTGAGGCTCACGCGTGAACGTGCTCGCCACCGTCGGAGGGGTCCTGCTCTCCTACGTGTTCTGGTACCCGCTCGTCATGTCGGGGGTCTGGATGGTGGGCGCGGCCCTCTTCTGGTGGAGGAGGGAGCGCACCCAGCCGAGGTGGGACGTTCCCGTCCAGCTCGAGGATCCGCCTCCGATCACCGTCCTCATCCCCTGCTTCAACGAGGAGGAGAACGCGGAGGAGACCATCACCCACGCGCTCGCGCTCGACTACCCGGACGTGGAGGTGATCGCCATCAACGACGGGAGCTCGGACGGCACCGCCGCGGTGCTGGAGCGTCTCGCCGCCCTCCACCCGCGGCTGCGGGTCATCCACCTCGCCGAGAACCAGGGCAAGGCGGTCGCGCTGCGGACCGGGGCCCTCCTCGCGCGGAACGAGATCCTGGTCTGCATCGACGGGGACGCGCTGCTCGATCGGCACGCCGCCCACTGGCTGGTGCGCCACTTCGTGCAGAAGCCGGGGGTGGCCGCGGTCACCGGCAACCCGCGCATCCGGAACCGCTCGACGATCCTGGGGCGCGTGCAGGTGGGGGAGTTCTCCTGCATCGTCGGCACCATCAAGCGGGCCCAGAAGACCTTCGGGCGCATCTTCACCGTGAGCGGCGTGATCACCGCGTTCCGCCGCTCCGCCGTCCACCAGGTCGACTACTGGAGCACCGACGTCCTCACCGAGGACATCGACATCACCTGGAAGCTCTACCGGGCCGGCTGGGACGTCCTCTTCGAGCCCCGGGCGCTCGCCTGGATCCTCATGCCCGAGACCCTGCGAGGCCTGTGGAAGCAGCGGCTCCGCTGGGCCACGGGGGGCGCGCAGACGATGCTCAAGAACCTGGACGCCTGGGTGCAGCCCACCCAGCGCCTCCTCTGGCCGCTGCTCCTGGAGATGACGGCGAGCGCCGTGTGGGCCTACTCGTTGCTTGCCCTGGCCATCCTCTGGATCCTCGGGCTCGTGCTGCCCGCCGGCATCGTCCCCTCCGTCGGGTCGCCCCTGGTTCCCGCGTCGGGCGGCGTCCTCCTGGGAACGGTCTGCCTGGTGCAGTTCGTCTTCTCGACCGCGATGGACGCGCGATACGACCGGGAACTCGGGCGCACGCTCTTCTGGATGATCTGGTACCCGGTCGCCTACTGGGTCATCGGCGCGGCGACCACGATCGTGGCCTATCCGACTGCATTCACGAGGGGAAAGGGTGCGCGCGCCCGGTGGGTGAGCCCGGACCGCGGTATCCGCCCTTGAATCGATTGCCCCGCTCCCCCGTCTTGCTGGACAGGCGGGCGACGATCGTGTAGACCGCGCCCTCCCTGGAGCCGCCCAGCAACCTGCGGCCGGGACTGGAGAATCATGAAGTCGACGTTGATCATCGAGGCCAGCGGTCGGCTGGCCTGGCACCGGAGGTTCGCCTCCACGGCGTCCACGGCCGCCCTGTGGGGCGGATGGCTCTGGCTGTGGGCTCCGCTGGTGAAGACTTTCGGGCAGATCGCCTACCTGGGTCCGCAGATGCCGGTCTGGGGGCTCAAGCTCCTGCCGGTGGGCGGGCCGAGCCTTCCGCTCTCGCTGGCCGCGATCGCCGGTACCTCGGGCACGCTCGTGGCGTGGCGGAAGCTCCCGCGCCGCCAGGCCAAGCTGGAGACGGTCCTTCCGACCTCCGCCTACGCGCGCCGCTTCGACCTGTGCGAGCAGGTGATCGAGGACGGCCGCCGCGCGGCGGTGAGCGTGGTGCACCACCACCCGGACGGCCGCATCGCGCACATCGAGTGCCGCGAGCCCGCCGAGCAGGTCGCGACGGCGTAGTCCGCGGTGCCGCTCAACCGTCCCGCATGTTCCCGAACCCGGGGATGAGCGGCAGGTCGAGCGCGGAGATGAGCCCGGGCCCGGCCGCGCACACCGCCGGGATGGCGTGGACGGCCCGCATCCCCGTGGCGAGGCACCCGGCGCGGTTCGCGTCCCGGCTGGCGAGGTCGCGCAGCGCGGTCTCCTGCTCGATGCAGGGCTCGCCCTCGATGACCACCCGGTAGACGTCGTGCTCGTACATCTTCCCCTTGGGCCAGTGGGGCGCCGTCGCCTTCGTCACGCGGTTGCAGTGCTCGATGACGATCTTCGGCTCGCCGGCGACCCAGCCCCGGATCTCGAAGCGGATGGCGGCGCAGCAGCCGGCCGGGATCACGCCGTGCTCGTAGCGGATCTCCACCGGGGTGGCCCACTTCTCCCAGACCGAGTCGATCTTCTCGAGGCGGACGCCCATCGCGTCGGCCACCATCGGGATGGTCATGCCCCACCCGAACTGCAGCACCTCGGGCTCCTCGAGGATGGCGCGGTACTCCATCGGCTGGCCCAGCCCCATCGGCTTGTAGTCGCCGGCGTAGGACGAGTAGTCGAGGATCTCCTGGATCCGCAGGCGATCCACCCGGCCGCATACGCCCATGAGCGTCATCGGCAGCAGGTCGTTCGCGAAGCCGGGATCGATCCCGGTCGTGAAGCAGGTGCGGCCGGTGCGCTGGCAGACCTCCTCCAGCGTGCCGGCGATGGCGGTCGGGCACTCCTTCGGGTAGACGAGCGGCGTCATCGACGTGGAGACGACGTCCTTGCCCATCTCCATGCAGAGCGTGAGGTTGGACAGGTTCTCGGCCAGGTACTGCGCCGTCGGGCCGAAGTAGGCGACCGCGTGAGCCTCCCGGGAGAGCACCGCGCGGGCGTCCCGCGACGCCAGGAGCCCCACCGGCGCGACCCCGCACAGGGTCCCCACGTCCACGCCGTCCTTCTCGGCGGAGTGGACGATCACGCCCGTGAGCTCGAAGCGGGGATGGTCGAGCAGCATCCGGACCACCTGCCGGCCCACGAAGCCGGTTCCCCAGACGATCACCTTGAAGCGCTGCCCGTCGCGGAGGAGCACCTTCTCGCGCCCTCCCTTGAAGCCCTTCCCCGACTTGAGCAGCAGGAGGAAGCCGAGGAGCTGCGCTTGCCGGTCCAGCACGCGGGTCTTCCACGAACGGAGGCCTTCGAGCACGTTCATTCTCCTCTTGCCTTCAGGGATGGGGCGACGGCCATGGCGGGAGCAGGATGCCGCGCGCGGCGAGCGCGTCGAGGCTGAGCTGCCAGAGCCGTTCCCCGTTGCGAGGGTCGGACGATCGCGCATCGGTCTCGGCGACGTGGCGGAGGTAGAGGTAGAGCCGGCTTCGCCCCTCGAACGTCCTGCTGGCGGCGCAGTAGATGGCCGGCCACATCGAGACCTTGGGGTGGATGAAGTAGGCGGTCATGAGCTTGCCCATGAACCCGCCCTCGCGGGAGATGCTCGTCCGCACGGCGCCCGGACAGTAGGAGAAGACCGACACGTCGGGCTTGCCGTCCGCCCGGACGAGCCGCCGGCCCAGCTCGCAGGCGAAGGTCTGCACGTACAGCTTGCTCTGGCCGTACCAGGTCGTGCCCTCCATGAGGCCGTAGTCCGGGAACTGTCCGAAGCGATCGAAGTCGATGGGCGGGCAGGTGCGGTGGGTCTCGGAGGAGGTGATCACCACGCGGGGTGTCGTGGGGCCGCGTCCGGCGAAGGTCCCGCTGGGCAGCACGCCGTCGGCGAGGAGCCGATTCACGAGGAGGAAGCTGCCGAGGAAGTTCACCTGGAAGAGCTCGGGCAGGCCGTCACGCGTGAGCCGGTTGCCGAGGGGTGCGACGCCCGCGTTGCTGACGAGGAGGTCGAGCCGCACCCCGTCGCGTGCCAGCCCGTCGCAGAGCGCGGTCACGCTGGCGAGGTCGGCCAGGTCGAGCGTGCGCTGGGAGACCTCGGGGTTGCCGCTCTCCTGCCGGACCGCCTCGGCGAGCCCGTCGTGCCCGGCGCGGCAGGCCAGGATCACGCGGCAGCCGCGCCGCGCCAGCTCCGGCGCGATGGCGCGCCCGAGGCCGGCGCTCGGGCCGGTGACCAGGCAGGTCTTCCCGTCCAGCCGATCGGCCTCGGTGAGCGGCGGCAGCGTGTCCCGCTCGCGGTGATGGTCGATGACGGCCTTGAGCCCCGAGAAGATGGGGTCGATCCTGCCGGGGATCCTGGTTCCGAAGGGCATGCTGGAGGGGCGCCACCATACCCCAGTCGATCCCGGCCTGGAACGGGGAGACGCGCTACTCGTTGTAGAGCTGCGCCGTGGATGCCACGGCTCCCGGCCCCGATCCCCCCACCACGAGCACGGCGCCGGTTGGCACGAGGGTGGCGAACTTCCCCGTGCGCCCCGTCGACATGCTGGCCGTGGCCGTGAAGGTGCCGGTGCCGGGGTCGTAGATCTCCGCGCTCGCGAGCCGGGTCAGGGAGGCGAAGCCGCCCGCCACGAACACCTTGCCGCTCGGCAGGATCGTCGCCGCGGGACTTTCGCGCCCGACGGTCATGTTTCCCGTGGCGGTGAAGATCCCGGTGGCGGGGTCGTAGATCTCCGCCTCGGCGCCCGTGCCCTGGTTGTTCCCCACGATGAGCACCTTCCCGTTGGCGAGGCGCGTGGCCACTCCCCAGTACCGCCGCATCGTCATGTTCCCCGTGGCCGTGAAGGTCCGGGTCGCGGAGTCGTAGAGTTCGGCGGTGGCGCCGCCGTTGGCGTCCGATCCGGCCACGAGCACCTTCCCGTTCGTCAGGACGGTGACGGTGGGATCCCAGCGCGGCGAGGTCATGCTTCCGGTGGCGGTGAAGAGACCGGTGGCGGGGTCGTAGAGTTCCGCGCTGGCCCACTGGGCTTCGAGGGAGGCCCCTCCCACCACGAGCACCTTCCCGTTCGGCAGCAGGACGGCGGAGAAGATGGATCGTGCCGCGTTCATGCTCCCGGTGGAGGTGAAGAAGCCCGTGTTCGGGTCGTAGAGCTCGGCGCTGGCGATCGCGGGCGGCATGCCCCCGGCGTCCCCGCCGGCCAGGAGCACCTTCCCGTCGGGGAGCAGGGTGGCGGTCGCGTTGGTGCGGGGCGTGATCACGCTTCCCGTCGCGGCGAACCGCCCGGAGAACGGGTCGTAGAGCTCGGAGCTGGCGGGCAGGTCCCCGGCCCCGCTCGCCACGAGCACCTTCCCGTTCGCGAGCAGCACCTCCGCGGGGGCCAGGCGCCCCACGCCCATGCTTCCCGTGACGACGAACCCGGACACCGACGGCGTCGTCGAGCTTCCGCAGGAGGCGAGCAAGCCGGTTGCGAGAAGAGCGGAGAAACCGAGCAGGACGCCGAATCGGGTGGCCAAGGTGAATCTCCTGTCGCCGTGAACGCTGCCGTTGATGCTGAGCCCCTCGCCATGGGCTGTCTACGCCCCCTCGGGACGCCGCCCCGG
>JBAXVO010000158.1:0-7923 GCA_037129355.1 Deltaproteobacteria bacterium
CTGCTTGGGCGGGGTGGAGATGTTGGTGCCGCCGGTGCTGAAGGTCCAGAACTGGAGCTGGACGTTGGTGAGCCGGACCCGCTCGCCGATGGCGGCGATGAGCGCCCCCTGGTTGGCGCGCCCGGTGACGTCGAGCACCGCCGGCTCGATGGCGCCGAAGGTGGCCCGGATGGCCGCGAGGTCGGTGGTGGGAGCGTAGGGGTTCAGCTTGTAGGCCTCGCGCAGCGCGTAGAAGGCCGCACGGGGATACAGGTTGAAGAGCCCCCGCTCGTCGGGAGGGCCCTTGGCGCAGATGCCGAACCACTCCTCGTTCATGTTGTTCTCGCCCTCGACGTAGTCGAACTTGTACCCGCCGTTGGCCCAGGAGGCGTTGGTGTCGTGGACGTCGAGGTTCTCGGTCTGCTTGTACTTCCACCAGCCGTCGGCCCACTGGAAGGTGAAGCCGCCGACGGCGTTGCCGACGCGCCCCTTGCCGGCCGACTGCTCGTAGATCTCCTGCCAGTTGGCGAGCACGTACTCGGCCTGGCTGAGGCCGTCCTCGCGCATCTCCTTGGCATTGAAGGCGTCGGAGCCGAACTCGGTGAACATCACCGGGAGGCCGAGCTTCTCCTGGACGACCTTGAAGAGGTCCCCGGCCGACTTGCCGCGGTAGACGTTGGCCCCGAAGATGTCGAGCCCCTTCACCTCCTGCGCGATGAGGTCGATGTACTGCACGTCGCCATTGGCGGTGGTGACCAGGTGGGCCGGGTCGCGCGTCTTGATCTCGCGGACGATCTCCCCCATCAGGGAGTAGAGGTAGCGGGCGCGCCCGGCGTTCTGCTCGCCCACCGGGAGGTTCTCGATCTCGGAGGAGCGCCAGGAGAGGCCGTAGTTGTTCTCGTTGCCGAGCATCCACATGAGGACGCCCGGCGTGTCCTTGAGGCCGTCCACCATGGCCATGATCTCGGCCTTCACCGCGGAGCGGAAGCGCGAATCCGAGTAGTCGACCTTGTTCTCGGGGATCCAGACGCCGTCGATGTTCATGCCGTAGCGCCCCATGGCGTGGTTCACGGCGGTGTAGATGCCGTAGCGCTCGTAGATGTGCTTCACCCACTTGGCCGGGATGCCGTCGTAGACGCGGATGACGTTCACGCCCATGGCCTTGAGGAGCGGCATCTCCCGGGCCAGCGCCGCCTCGATCATGTCGGGGGGCTGCTTCCAGAGGCTGAAGTTGTAGTTGGTGCCGATGGGGAAGTAGTCCCAGTTCATGCCGAAGACCATGAAGTCCCGGCCATCGACCTGGATCCGGAAGCCCTTGGCGTCCTTCACCACCACCGCGTCGCGCCCGCCGCTCGCCGGCAGGCCCCCGGCCGCCCGCGCGGGCGAGGCCGGGAGGAGGGCGAGAAGTGCCGCCGCCGTCGCGGGGAGGATGTTCGAACGCATGCGGGAAGCCAGTCGGGACGGATTCATGCCAGTCTCCTCATCTCCACCTTGGGTGCGCCGTCCTCGACCGCGTTGGCGGCGATCACGTCGCGGTACCACAGCGCGCTGTCCTTCAGGATGCGGTCCTGCGTGGCGCGGTCGAGCCAGACCAGCCCGAAGCGCTTCGTGTAGCCGTGCTCCCACTCGAAGTTGTCGACGAGCGTCCACAGGAAGAAGCCGCGGAGCGGGACGCCCTCGGAGAGGGCCCGGTGGGCCTCCCGCAGGTGGGCGGCCAGGAAGTCCCGTCGTCGGACGTCGGCGATGCGCCCGCCGGCGTCGGGCCCGTCGTCGTAGGCGGCCCCGCACTCGGTCACGTGGATCGCCGCCGGCCCGTACTCCCGGGTCACGCGGACCAGCAGGTCGCGGAGCCCCTCCGGGTGGACCTCCCAGCCCATGTCGGTGCGTTCCCCGGCCGGCGCCTCGTGCAGCGAGCGGGGGGCGTTCTCCGATTCCGGGACGGCGTCGCTCCGCAAGACTGCGCGGCTGTAGTAGTTCACGCCCAGGAAGTCGGTGGGGACGGCGATGGCCGCGAGGTCCCCGGGCTCGACCCAGGGCATGCTTCCCGCCGTGAGCCGCCCGGCCCGGGTCAGGTCGTCCACCACGTCGGCCGGGTAGCTTCCCCGGTGGAGCGGGTCGAGGTACCAGCGGTTGAAGGAGCCGTCGAAGCGGCGGGCGGCGTCGCGGTCGGCGTCGGAGGGGGAGGCCGGGTAGGCCGGGACCAGGTTGAGCACGATCCCGACGCGTGCGTCCCGGCTGTTGCGGCGCAGCACCGGGACGGCCCGGCCGTGGGCGAGGAGGAGGTGGTGGGACGCGCGCAGCGCCGTCTCGGGATCGCGGACGCCTGGGGCGTGCACGCCCCGCTCGTGCCCCAGCGTGGCGATGCACCAGGGCTCGTTCACGGTCATCCAGTCCCGGACCCGGTCGCCGAGCCGCATGCTGACCGCCTCGGCGTAGTCGACGAAGGCGTCGACGGTCCGGCGCGAGCCCCAGCCGCCCGAATCTTGGAGTTGCTGCGGGAGGTCCCAGTGGTGGAGGGTCGCGAAGGGGCGGATGCCGGCCTCGAGCAGGCCGTCCACCAGCGCGTCGTAGAAGTCGAGCCCCACCCCGTTCACGGCGCCGCGGCCGAGCGGCAGGACGCGCGACCAGGCGATGGAGAAGCGGTAGGCCCGGACGTCGAGCCGCCGCATGAGGGCCAGGTCCTCTCGCCAGCGCCGGTGGTGGTCGCAGGCGATCGAGCCGTCGGAGCCGTCGGCGATCGCGCCGGG
The DNA here is from genome assembly GCA_037129355.1 of Deltaproteobacteria bacterium. Classification (GTDB taxonomy): domain Bacteria; phylum Myxococcota; class Myxococcia; order Myxococcales; family Anaeromyxobacteraceae; genus CAIOAK01. The sequence goes on from JBAXVO010000158.1 coordinate 2,727, forward strand.
GGTCCGGGCGAAACGGTCCCAGGTGCTCTCGCCCCGCCCACCCTCGGAGGTGGCGCCCTCGATCTGGTAGGCGGAGGTGGCGACGCCCCAGAGGAAACCGGACGGGAACGGGAGGACGGGCATGGCGGTCAGCTCGCCGGCGCGGCGGCCGTCTCCGGGTAGAGGTGGCAGCGGACCCGGCGCCCGGGGCCGATGGCGCGCGACACGGGGTCGGTGGCGCGGCAGGCGTCGACCACGTCGGTGCACCGCGGGGCGAAGGGGCAGCCCGCCGCCACGTTCTCCTCGCCGGCGGGGCGCCGCTTGCCGGCCCCCGGCTCGCCCTCTCCGACGCCGGAGATGGAGGCGAGCAGCGCGCGGGTGTACGGGTGGGCCGGGGACTCGATGAGCGCGCGGCTCGGCCCGTCCTCGACGACGCGCCCCTTGTAGAGGACCAGGATCCGGTCGGCCAGGTAGCGCGCCGCGGCCAGGTCGTGGGTGATGAGGATGATGGCGAGCCCGCGCTCCCGTTTCAGCGTGGCGAGCAGGTTCAGGACGCCGGTGCGGATGGAGACGTCGAGCATCGACGTGGGCTCGTCGGCCACGAGGAGGTCGGGCTGGACCGCGAGCGCCCGGGCGATGGCGACGCGCTGCCGCTGGCCCCCGGAGAGCTCGAAGGGCAGCCGGTCGATGAAGTCCTCGGCGGGCTCGAGCCCCACGGTGCGGAGCAGGTCGAGGGCCCGCTCGCGGAGCAGGCCGGCGGCATCGGTGGCGAACCGCTTCATGGGCGGCTCGAGGTGCTCGGAGACGGTGTGGGCCGGGTTCAAGGCACGGCCGTGGCGGAGCAGCGGCCGGCAGAGGTGGTGGGCGATGCTGTGCACCGGGTTCAGGGATCCGAAGGGATCCTGGAAGACCATCTGCACCCGTCCCCGGTAGCCGAGCGAGGCGCCGCGCGGTTCGCGGGCCAGCACGTCGACGCCGTCGAGCCGGATCTCCCCCACGTCGGGCTGGTCGAGCCGCAGCAGGAGCCGGGCGATGGTGCTCTTCCCGCTGCCCGATTCCCCGACCAGCGCCACCGCCTCGCCCCGCTCCACCCGGAAGGAGACCTTCTCGGCGGCGACGACGCGCCGGACCGGACGGAAGGGGATCCGGGTGACGAAGGTCCTCCCGAGGTCACGGACCTCGAGCAGGGAAGGGGAGTCGGTCTCTTCGCCGCGAGCCACCCAGGGCACCTGATCCTTCTCGAAGAGGAAAGGGGTCACGAAACTTTGTTCGCTGGCCGAACAAACTAGCGACGACGGTGTCGGGTGTCAAGGGTGGGGGCGTCGTGAGGGCTACCGCCCCGGGGTGGTGTGGACGTCGACCCGGCGGATGCGTCCGGAGCGCTCGAAGATGCTCGTCGAGGCCTCCCGGTCGAGGGTGTCGCCGGCGACCCGGGTGACCGTTCCGTCGGCCCAGGTCAGCTCGATCCCGGGCTCCCGGGACAGGTGGTAGACGACCGGGACCTGGCAGTAGGTGAAGGCGAGGGTTCCCCGGGCCAGCGGGACGGTGACCCGCTTCCCGTCCACGTCCCAGGGCTCGAAGACGGCCGGCGAGCGGAGGAACTCGCTCCGCCGGAGCAGCAGGGGACGGAACTGGAGCCGCCCCTCCCGGACCCGGGCACCCAGCTCCCCGACCCGGGTGAGGATCTCCTCCTTCACCTCGCCGGTCATGCCGGGCTGCTGCGCGCCGGCGTGGGCCGGCGTGTGGGAGTAGGGGTCGAGCGGGAAGGCCCCGTACACGGCCGGGGTCTTCTCGAGCCCGGCCACCCCCGAGCGGATGGCGTGGTAGCGGTCGGCGAGCCGCCTGCGGAGCGCGGCCGGGGCGCCGGCGTCGTCGGCGGCGATGGCGCACTCCTGGGCGGCCACGAGCAGCTTGCCCACCATGTGCCAGTAGATGCTGCCCAGCCCCTCGTAGGCGAACATGGTGCCGCTTCGCCCGGTGAAGGCCCGGTGGTGGAACACGTCCTCGTAGATCGCGAGCACCCGGGCGATCTCCTCCTCGGAGATCTCCGGCATGGCCCCCGCCCGGAGCGCGAGCAGCGCCTCCCGGCAGCGGTCGCCGTTGGTGAGTCCGTCGGCGAAGCGGAAGTTCCCGTCGACGTCCCGCAGGACGACGGTGGCGTCGCCGGAGGCGAGCAGCCGCCCGAGGAGCGGCGAGCCCCGCACGGCCCGCGCCGGGATGACGTTCTTCTCCAGGAACCCGGGAAGCTCGCGGTCGGGGTAGAGCAGGTAGCTGTCCTGGTCGGCCCGGTACATGCGGCTCCGCGAGAGCGCGGAGAGGACCGCCTCGGACCGGGCCGGGTCGAGCGAGCCGGAGCTCAGCACCGCCACCTGCCCCTCCAGCATCTCGTAGAGGTGCTCGATCCCGAAGGCCCCGTCGGGCCCGGGCACGAGCACGTCGTAGGCGTGGTAGAGGCCGTCGGGGCGCCGGGCGAGCCCGATGGTGTGGGAGAGGAAGGCCGCGCTCCGGGCCGCGAAGGCGAGCAGGTCGTCGACCGCCACCGGGGTGCGCCCCGAGAAGCCGCCCCGGTAGACCGTCTCCCGGTAGGTGCTCGCCACCTCGCCGAGGGCCCGGAGCAGGCTGCCGCGGACCGCGTCGGTCACCACCTTCTCGTCGAGCAGGGAGCGGTGGGCCTCGAGGGCGCGGCTCGTCCCCTCCATCCAGTCGCGCACCTCGGTGGAGACGGGGACGGACCGGCCGGAGAGGGGCCCCAGCAGGCGGGGCAGGAAGGAGAGGAACCGCTGCAGGTAGCAGAGGGTCACCATCGACACGCCGTAGCCCACCAGCGCGTTGTTGGCGTCGTTCCACTCCGGACGCTGGGTGTTGAGCCAGATGCCGCCGCCGGGGACGAAGTTGGCGAGCTTGGCCAGCGCCGCCACGAGGAGCTTCTCCACGAGCCCCACGTGGACCACCGAGCCGCGCGCGAGCAGGAGCTTCCCGTCGGAGCCGATCTCCCCGCACCGTTCGCGGATCCGCCCGTCCTTGGCCGCGTCGAAGCGGATGGTGGAGCGCGGGTTCGCGACCAGCTCGGCGAAGGGGACGATCTCGTAGGGGACGTCGGCGTAGGAGAAGAGGTCCCGCTCGAGGAGCCCCCGCAGCCGCTCCGGGTGGTGGTCGAGGGAGAGCTCGAGGAGCTTCAGGAGATAGACGATCTGGTGATCGCCCCAGTAGCCGATGGTCGACCAGGGGTGGCCGGGGTCGGGGACCTCCCAGTCGATCCCGTCCTTGGTGAGCCGGTAGGGGTTGTGCCCGTCGACCGTCGAGGCGTTCACGAACTTGGCGATGACGTTCTCGACGAACTCGGGGTGGCTGAGCGACAGGGCCTCCCAGTTCTGGAAGATGTCCCGCCAGTTCCCCTCGAAGTAGAGGACCCGGTTGCCCTCGGCGTCGCGCACCTGGATGTCGAAGCGGTTCCAGGGGCGACTGGGATCGCCGTGCCGCCGGCTGAAGGTGAGGGGAAGGTACTCGAGGGCGTGGCGCTCGAGGTCGGGGTCGCCGAGGGCGGTCACCCGGGCCATGAGCTCGCGCCCCGGCACGAGGGGGGCGAGCCCGGCGAGGAAGGCCCGGTGGCGCTCCCAGGTCGCACGGTTGGTGCGGCGGACGAAGGCCTCGAAGTCGGGGCCCGGGACGTCGTTGCCGTGGACGTAGACCCCGCCGCGCAGGTCGTTGAAGAGGACGTTTCCCAGGTGGTGGGCCGACGAGATCCGGTCGGCGGTGAGCTGCAGGCCGTCGGTCGCTGCGACGATGGCGAGCAGGTTGTCCCGGCCGGCCACCACGTCCCGGCGCACGTCGGCGAGGAGCCGCGCGGGCTCCCGGAGGTGGGACCGGAGCTCGACGACCTGCCGCTGGGTGCGGTCGACGTCGGCGACCATCGTCCAGGTCCGCGCCGCGCCCGGGCGGAGCGTGCAGCGCGCCTCGAGCAGGTAGGCCCCGCGTCCGCCGCGCACGTCGGCGGCCGGCCGTTCCGTGCCGCCCGAGTCGAAGGTGGCGAGACGCCCGGCCGAGAGGTGGACCCGGGCCGAGGGGAGGCCGTGGCTCCAGACCGTGGTGGCCCGGAGCGACTCGCTCGGCTCGGCCCGGTCGACCGGCTGGGCCGCCAGGGAGAAGAGGGCGAGAGAGCTCCCCGGGACGACCTCGGCCCGCTTGTAGGCGTCGAGCAGGCAGCTGTATCCCTGCTGCAGGGCCTCGTCGACGTTGGCCGGCAGGAGGTTCAGCAGGCCGTCGAGGACCTGCACGGTGGCCGCGGTCCGTCCCCGGTTCTCCAGGGCGCACTCCCGGACGAAGCCGTGGCGGGCGCTCGTGGTCCACTCGTAGCGGAAGGCGAGCCCGAGGTCGTGGTTCTCCTCCTCGAAGACGAGCCGGCTGCCGATCACGTTCTTGAGAAGGCGGCGGGTGACCCGGTAGGCCAGCAGGTCGCTCTCCCGGAAGGGATGCCAGAGGGAGCGCCGCCCGCCCCGGGTCACGAGCAGCGAGGTGACCGGTCCCGTGACCCCCGCGGCATCTACGAGCTTGTCCTCGGTGACGTAGGGGAAGAGGGCGAGACCGGGGTTCTTCCGGCCGGCGGTGAGCCCCCCGTTGCTGGCCACGAAGAGCCAGTGGTCGGAATCGCTCACCACGCTCACCAGGAACGGGCGCATCCCCTGGGCGTTCTCGATGACGTAGAACTCGTCGCCCGGGGCCTCCGCGAAATGCCCGGTGACGGGCGGCGCCCGGCGGGGAAGGGGACTTCCTCCGAGGTGAATGACTGGTCCGATCCCCATGTCGCTCCTGCGAGGGCTTGCCCCCGTTGCCGGTTCGGGCGTAGCTTTGTTCGACGGGACAACAAACTAAGCGTCGGCCCCGGGAACTGTCAAGGCGAGGAGCCGGGCGCCGGGGCGTGGGCGGGAGGAGCTTTCGAGGTGACGATCGCCGGGCTGCTCGGCTTCCAGCCGGGGGACGCCATCTGCTACTCCGGGTACCGCGAGGGGCAGAGCCCCGACGCGGGAGCCTTCCCCTCCTACGAGCAGGTCCGGGAGGACCTGCTCCTGCTCGCCCCGCGCTGGCGCTTCCTCCGGCTCTACGACTGCACCCGGCACGCCGAGCTGGTCCTGGAGGTGATCCGGCGCGAGGGGCTCCCGGTGAAGGTGCTCCTCGGCGCCTGGCTCGCGGCCGAGGCCGACAACCCGGGCTGCCCGTGGGG
>JBAXVO010000159.1:0-7866 GCA_037129355.1 Deltaproteobacteria bacterium
GGACCTCCACCGACCTGCCCCACCCGGTGCACCGGTTCGACGTCGGCGAGTAGCGCGGCCCGGCGCTGCCTACCGGTCCCGCAGGACCTCGACCTCGTCGACCGACACCGTCCCGCGGCTGCGGTAGACGGCGATGACGATGGCCAGGCCGACGGCGGCCTCGGCCGCGGCGACGGCGATGACGAAGAAGGCGATGGCCTGCCCCGACATGGAGCCCTGCTGGCGGGCGAAGGCCAGGAAGGTGAGGTTCGCCGCGTTGAGCATGAGCTCGATGCACATGAAGACGATGATGGCGTTCTTCTTCACCAGCACGCCGGCGAAGCCGATGGCGAAGAGGAAGGCGGCGAGCGCGAGGAAGTGGGTGACGGGGACCATGGCTAGATCTTCTCCTTGGCCACCACCACCGCGCCCACGATGGCCACGAGGAGAAGCACGCTCGTGGCCTCGAAGGGCAGCAGGTACTGGGTGAAGAGGACGCGCCCCACGGCCTTCACCGTCCCGAAATCCTCCCCCACGGCCTTCATGGCGCGGGGACCGGACTGGGTGATGGCGCTCACCACCAGGACGAGGAGCCCGGCCGAGCCGGTGATGCCCACCCACTTGAGGGCCGTGAGCTTCTCCAGCCCCAGCTCGGCGTCGGTGAGGGAGAGCAGCATGACCACGAAGAGGAAGAGCACCATGATGGCGCCCGCGTAGACGATGATCTGGACGAAGGCGAGCAGGTGGGCGGTGAGGAGGACGTAGATGCCGGCCAGCCAGAAGAAGGCCGAGACCAGGCTCATGGCGGCGTAGACCGGGCTGCGGGCCGCGACCACCCCGGCCGCCGAGGCGATGAGCGGGACGGCGAAGATCCAGAACAGGACCATCTCGGCTGTGGTGCCCATCGCTTACCTCGACCTAGTGACGGTTGCCGCCGACCAGCGCCTCGCGGGCTTGCCGGGAGACGCCCCAGGCGGTCTGGCCGTGCTTGCAGCCGCGCCCCTCGATGTGCTCGACGAACTCCTGGCGGAACTTCTTCACGAAGCTCTGGACCGGCATGGCGGCGGCGTCGCCCAGCGCGCAGATGGTCTGCCCCATGATGTTGCCGGGCAGCTGCTCGATGAGCGCGAGGTCCTTCATGGTCCCCTCGCCCCGCTCGATCTTCTCGAGGATCTTCCACATCCAGGGGGTGCCCTGGCGGCACGGCGTGCACTGGCCGCAGCTCTCCTCGGCGTAGAACATGGCGATGCGGGCCAGCGCGCGGACCATGCACACCGACTCGTCCATCACGATCACGCCGCCCGAGCCGGACATGGTGCCGGCGACCTTGATGGCGTCGGGCTCGAGGGAGACGTCGATCTCGTCGCCGCGGAGCACCGGCGACGACGAGCCGCCGGGGATGACCGCCTTGACGGGGCGACCGCTGGCCGTCCCGCCGCAGTCCTCCATGATGAGCTTCTTCAAGTTGTAGCCGGCCGGCTTCTCGTAGACCCCGGGGCGCTTCACGTTGCCGGAGACCCCGAAGAGGCGCGTGCCGCCGGTCTTGCCGGCGCCGAGCGCGGCGAAGGCGGCCGCCCCGTGCTCGACGATCCAGGGCACGTTGGCGAGCGTCTCGACGTTGTTGATGATGGTGGGCTTGCCCCAGAGGCCGATGATGGCCGGGAAGGGGGGCTTGAAGCGCGGGTAGCCCTTCTTGCCCTCCACCGACTCCATCAGCGCGCTCTCCTCGCCGCAGATGTAGGCGCCGGCGCCGCGGACCACGTGGATCTCGAGGGGGAAGTCGGCCTTGCCGGAGAGCTTCGGGCCTCCGAAGATTCCCGCAGCGACCGCCTCCTCGATGGCCTTCTCGAGGCACCGGGCCTGCCTGGCGAACTCGCCGCGGATGTAGATGTAGGCGAGGTGGATGTCGAGGGCGAAGCAGGTGATGGCGATGCCCTCGAGGAGCATGTGCGGGTCGTACTCGCAGATGTACCGGTCCTTGAAGGTCCCCGGTTCCGACTCGTCGGCGTTGATGCAGAGGTAGCGGGGGCGGACGTCCTTGGGGAGGAAGGTCCACTTGAGGCCGGTGGGGAAACCGGCGCCGCCGCGTCCGCGCAGGTTGGAGGCCTTCACCTGCTCGACGATGGCCGCGGGCTCCATCCCGAGGGCCTTCGTGAGCCCCGCGTACCCGCCGTCGGCCTTGTAACCGGCCAGCGAGGGGTCCTTCTTCGGCCAGCGCTTGGTGAGGATCAGGGTGTCGCTCACTTGAGCCCTCCCAGGATCTGGGAGACCGACTGGGGAGTGAGCCCCTCGTACATCTCCTCGTCGACCAGCATGGCGGGGGCGGTGCCGCAGGAACCGAGGCACTCGACCTGACGGAGCGTGATGCGCCCGTCGGCGGTGGTGCCGCCGTTGTCGACGGCGAGCTTCGCCTTCAGATCCTCGAAGAGATCGAAGCCGCCGGCCAGCGAGCAGGAGACGTTGGTGCAGACCTCGACCACGTGACGGCCCACCGGACGTGTGTGGTACATCACGTAGAAGGTGGCGACCTCCTCGGCGCGGGTGGCCGGAGCGCCCAGCCGGTCGGCGACGAGCTTCTGGGCCGCCGGCGAGAGCCAGCCGAAGATCTCCTGGGCCCGACGGAGGGCGGCGAGCATCGCCGCCTCCTTGTGATCGGGCGGAACCCGCCTCAGGAGCTCGGGGAGCGCGGCGTCGAACCGGGCCACCTTGTCCTTCGGCAGCTCCGCGATCTCCTGCGGGCCGCGGTCCGCGGTCGAGTGGTCGTGATGGGACATAAAGGTAGGAGATGCCTCGAAAAAAGTCCTCGCAGGCTACGGATCGAGTCTGGGGTTGTCAAGGAAGATCCGGGTCGCCGCCGGGCCCCGAAAAAGCGCGAGGGCCCGCCGGATCGCGTCCGACAGGCCCTCGGTGACGTCGACGTCGAACGCTACTTGCTCTTCTTGTTGAACGCGTCCTTGAGCGCCTTCGCCGGGGCGATCTTGACCACCGTCTTGGCGGCGATCTTGATGGCCTCGCCCGTGGCCGGGTTGCGGCCCATGCGCGCCTTGCGCTGCTGGAGCTTCACTGCGCCCAGGCCGCCCAGCGGAATCTTGCCGGCCGACTTGAGGCTCTTCATGACCACTTCCTCGACCGCGCCGAAGACGGCCTTCGCCTGGGCCTTCGAGATCCCGGCCTTCTCGGCAACGGCGGTGAAGAACTGAGCCTGCGTCATGCTCATGTGCATCCCTCCTTGGGGCACCGCCGGGAAACCGCCGCGAAACCCGCGCCGGGCCGGCGAATCAGGCGTCCGGGATATCGCTTTCGGATCCCCGAGTCAACTGAGGACTGAGCGTTTTTGCCCGTCAAATGGGCCTGATCCGATGATCAACCCTCAGAAGAGATCAAAATAGCCCCAAGAACAGGCCCTTCCGGGGGATGTGGGCCCCTCCCGGCGCCCCTCAGGGGCGCCAGAAGGCCCAGAGGATCTCCCAGGCGATGAGGGCGATGATGGTGATCTCGAGGAGTTCGGCCCGGCGCGTGTCGGCGCCGTCGGAGAGCACCCGGTTCACCTCGGCGAGCATCCGGTGCTTGCGCAGGACCGAATCCTGCCAGGCCGGCAGCCGGAAGCGGCGCAGCGCCGCCTGGTAGAGGCGGGCCAGGTAGAAGTCGCCCACGATCTTCACCGCGTTGTCGACCCGGTCCACCGTCTCCGACATGTCGACGAGCAGCGCGGCCGTCCTGCGCATCAGGCGGCTGTAACGGCGGGTGAACATCCCGGCGTTGCCGGCCCGCTCCACCTCGCCCCGGATGCCGGCCAGCTCCCGGTCGAGGAAGGCGTCGTACCAGCGCAGCTCGAGGAGCTGCGCGGTGGCGAGCTCGAGCAGGTCGGGCACGTCGGTGGACCCGGAGGGCTCGTGGACGAAGGCGCTGTTCCAGTCCACCACCGCGAGATCGGTCTCGAGGTAGGCGAAGCGGTGCTTGAGCACGTCGGCCCGCTCCCCCGGGGAGAGCGGCACCGGATCGGTCTCGCCGAGGAGCAGCCGGTCGAGCGGCGCCCGCTCGAGCAGCTCGGCGCCGGTGACGCGCCGGTCGAAGGAGCGGACGAAGAAGACGGTGTAGGTCTCGATGCCGTCCCACTTGTGCGGGCGCAGGAGCGCGGGCGCGAGCGTCGCCGAGAGCTCGTTGGCGAGGGTGCGGGCCACCTCGTCGAGCTCCGGCGTGGGGCGCTCGAGCAGCGCCTCGGAGAGGGGCACGAGCTCCTCGAGGGATTCGCCGGGCGGGAGCGGGAGGTCGAACAGGAAGCTCGCCACCCCGTAGTCGAAGAGGCTGACCTGCACCTCCACCCGCCTGGGCTGCCCGGCGATGCGCACGTCGCGCGCCCCCAGCCCGAGCCGGAGCGGAGGGTGCGGGATCTCGATGGCCGAGCGGGGACTGGCCAGCCGGACGCGGGACTTCGGCGTCTGGGCGAGCGCCTCGGCCCGGGCCAGGTCGATCCCGTCGGCGACGTCGAGGATCCGGTAGATCCGGACGGATCCGTCCTGGACCCGGAAGCTGGGGGACTGCATGGGGAAAGCGTAGCCCGGATCGGCGCCCGGGGATCCGGCTCAAGCGGAGCGGGGCTCCGGGTCACGCCCCCGCCGGAGGGTGAGCTCGGCCACCGCCACGCCCCAGATCACCACCACCGGGAGCGCCTTCAGGGCGTAGGGGGCGATGAACCGGTCGCGGAGGCCGGGCGGGACGAGGTCGGAGTAGCTCACCGAGACGAGCAGGAAGGCGAACCAGAGGAGGGCGCGGTGGACCGGCGTGCGCTCCTGGGAGAAGTACCAGAGCGCGACCCCGGCCATGGCGATGACGTAGGTGGGCGATTCGCTCAGGTGGTTGAAGGCGATCATCCACATGAGGAGCGCCCCCAGGAAGACGGCGCGGAAACCCTGCCGGGCGAAGGCGGCGGGGTTCGTGAGCGGCAACGCCGTCGCCAGGCCGGCCACCGCGAGCAGCCCGATCCGCGGCGGGTCGAGGCCGAACCAGGACTGGAGGATGGTGGCCGCCGAGAGCCCCACCCCGGCGGCGTGCTGGCTCGTGGTGTGGAGGCGCCACCAGTTGGCGTACTGCCAGGCCAGGCTCGACGGCGAGACGAGGAGGAGCGGCGCCGCGGCCAGCAGCACGATCCATCCGGCCGTCCAGGCGACGAGCCGGACCCGCTGCGGGTAGGCGAGGAAGAGGAGCCCGGCCGCCAGCGGGAAGATCTTCACGTAGCCCGCCAGCGCCAGGAAGAGGCCGGCCGCCCAGGCGCGCCGCTCCTCGGCCATCGCCAGCGTGAGCAGGAGGAGCCCGACGATGGCCGGGTTGGTCTGGGAGTGCTGCGCGGCCCCGATGTACTCGGGGAGCACGAACCAGACGAAGAGCGCCCGGGAGCGCGCGTCGATCCCGGGCACCGCGCGGATCCCGGCCACCATCACCGCGGCGCAGGCCAGGTCCCAGAGGACGAGCCCCAGCCACACCGGGAGCACCGCGAAGGGCGCCATGAGGGCGGCGAAGGTGGGGCTGTAGAGGAAGTTGTCGAAGTGCTCGGCGGGGAAGAAGAGGTAGAGGTCCTTCCCCGCGACGAGGTGGACGAAGGCCTGCCGGAAGATGATGAAGTTGTTGTAGTGGGTGTAGCCGCCCGGCAGGGGATTGCGGACGGTCTGCGCCAGCATCTGCAGCGCCGCGATCGTGGCGACGAGGAACGGGGCGGCGAGCGCCACGCGCGGGTCGAGGAAGAAGGCCGCGAGCCGGCGCCGCAGCGCGCTCACGCCCAGGCCTCCGAGGGGCGGACCAGCCGGACCCCGGCGGCCGCGCAGTCCCCGCCGAAGCGGTCCGATTCCAGGTGGCGGAGCTCGGCGCCGCGAGCCGTGGCGGCCGGCCCCTCGCCGGGGAGTCCGGGGTGGCACATGACCAGCCCGCCGTCGGACAGGTCGGCGAGCCAGCCGCGCAGGAGCCCGGGGAAGTCGGAGCGGGCCGAGAGGTCGTAGACCCCCGCGAAGTCGGGGTTGTGGGCGATCCCCTCGGCCTCGAGCCGCCGCAGCAGGGGGCGCGCGCCCAGGCCGGCGACGATGGCCGCCTTGGTCCCGCGGGGCCGGAGCGGGACCACGCTGCGGACGGCCGGGATGCGATCGCCGTAGCGGCGCCGGAGCACGCCGAGGAGCGCCTCGCGCACCGGGCGGAGCTGGTGGACGTGGTGGTGGCCGTCGACGAAGGCCGGCGGGGCGCCCATCTCCGCCTCGAACCGGTCGAGCTGGGCGGAGACCCGGTCGGCCACCCGGGCCGGGTCGACGAGCCCGAGCGCCCCGCGGGCGGCGAAGGCCAGGAGCTGGCCGGCGGAGCGGGTCCCGAGGTCGAGGTGGAGGCCGGCGTCGGCCCGGCCAGCCACGCCGGGCAGGGCCCGCGCCCCCTCGCGCCAGGCGGGCATGTCGACCATGCAGGTCACCGCGGTGACCCGCCCCATGGCGGCGAGGCGCAGGATCCCGTCGTTCACCGAGGGTTCCATCCCGAAGTCGTCGGCGCAGAGCACCACCCTGCGCGGCGCGGGACCGGCCGGCGGGCTCATCGGGCGGGCGGCCCCTCGCGCGGCGGGACGCGCCCGTGGTCCACCTCCTCGGCCACGAGGAAGTTGGGGCGGCGCTTCACCTCCTCGAAGACCCGGCCCAGGTACTCCCCGATCACGCCGAGCGAGAGGAGCTGCACGCCGGAGAAGAACATGATGCTCACCACGATGGTGGGGTACCCGGGCACCTTCGTCCCGAAGACCATCTCCTCGACGATGACCCAGGCGCCGTAGCCGAGCGCCACCACCGAGACCAGCGCTCCGGCCACGGCCACCGCCCGGAGCGGGAGCGTGGAGAAGGAGGTGAGCCCGGCCATCGCCAGGCGGAAGAGGTTCCCGAACCCGAAGGAGCTCCGGCCGCCGGCGCGCGGGCCGGGCTCGTACTCCACCGGGACGGCGTGGAAGCCCACCCAGGCGTAGAGCCCCTTCATGAAGCGGGCCCGCTCGGGCAGCCGGTTCAGCGCGTCCACCACGCGCCGGTCGAGCAGGCGGAAGTCCCCGGCGTCGGGCGGGATGTCGACCTGGGCGGCGCGCGCCATCCCCGCGTAGAAGGCGGCGGTGCCGGTGCGCTTGAGCCAGGACTCGTCGCGCCGGTGGGCCCGCACCGCGTAGACCATGTCGGCCCCCTCGCGCCAGCGCTCGAGCATGACCGGGATCATCGAGGGCGGGTGCTGCCCGTCGCCGTCGAGGATCACGACCACGTCGCCGCGCGCCGCCTCGAGCCCGGCGGAGAGCGCCGCCTCCTTGCCGAAGTTCCGGGAGAGCTCGACGTAGTGGACGGCGCAGGCGCCCGCGACCTCGAGGACGCGCTGGCGGGTGTCGTCCCGGCTCCCGTCGTTCACCACCACGATCTCGAACCCGGTGGCGAGGGCGGCGAGCTGGTCGCGCAGGATGGCGAGGAAGGCCGCCGCGTTCTTCCCCTCGTCGAACATGGGGACGACCGCCGAGAGGGTCGGCTTGGCGCTGCGGCGGTCGGCGGCGGTCGAGGCGGTCACCAGGTCGGGGATTTTCTCACATGCCGCGCCGGTTCGCCCCTTCCTCGACGCCCCGGGAGAGTCCCGGTGCGGGCGGGGCGCCGGTGCTAGCCTCGGGCATGCTCTTCCGGGGCTTCGCCGGCGTCTGGACGCCCGTCCTTTTGTCACGGAAGGTGAAGCGTGATCCGGTCGGCCTCCGGGTCGCCGGGGAGAAGGTGGTCGTGTTCCGCGGACGGGACGGCGTGCCCGGCGCGCTCGTCGATCGCTGCCCGCACCGGGGCGTGGCCCTCTCGCTGGGACGGGTGGAGGACGACGGCTGCCTGGCCTGCCCGTTCCACGGCTGGCGCTTCG
>JBAXVO010000016.1:0-25119 GCA_037129355.1 Deltaproteobacteria bacterium
CACGCTCTTCGTGGTGGACGTAGGCGACGACGCCCGCGCCCCTGCGCCGGCCTAGGAGGACGGCCCGGCCCGGACGCTCCGGGTGTCCCTTCCCGCGCCAACGTGCGAGCATCGGACATGCCCGCCAAGCGCAAGGGTCGACCCCCGTCCAGGCGTCCCGCGAAGGCCGTCCAGAAGGCCGCCCCGAAGGCCGCCCCGAAGCCCGACTTCCCCATCGTGGGCGTGGGCGCGTCGGCCGGCGGCCTGGAGGCCTTCGAGCAGCTCTGCCACAGCATCCCGCCCGACCTGGGCATGGCCTTCGTGCTGGTCTCGCACCTCGACCCCAGCCACGAGAGCATCCTCACCGAGATCCTCCAGCGCGCCACCTCGCTGCCGGTGGTGGAGGCGCGGGACCAGGTGGCGGTGAAGCCGGATCACGTCTACGTCATCCCGCCCAACCGCGACATGAGCATCTTCCACGGCGTCCTCCAGCTCGGTGTTCCGGAGATGCCCCGCGGGCAGCGGATGCCCATCGACGCCTTCTTCCGGTCCCTGGCCGAGGACCGCGGGGAGCGGGCCATCGGCGTGGTGCTCTCCGGCACCGGCGCCGACGGCACCCTGGGGCTCCGGGCCATCCTGGGGGCAGGCGGCGTCACCTTGGTCCAGGACCCCGCCACGGCGAAGTACGACGGGATGCCGTCGAGCGCGATCCGCGCCGGCTTCGTCACCCACGTCCTCCCCGTCGAGAAGATGCCCGAGGCCTTCCGCACCGCATCCCGGAACCCGCTGCCCCGGCCGAGCCTCCCGCCGACGCCCGCCTCGTCGCCGGGGCTGACGCAGATCCTGGCCACCCTGCGCTCCCGGACCGGCCACGACTTCTCCCAGTACAAGAAGAGCACGGTCTTCCGGCGGATCGAGCGACGGATGACCCAGCACGAGATCCAGGACATGGGCGTCTACGCCCGGTACCTGAAGGAGCACCCCGCCGAGGTCCAGCTCCTCTTCAAGGAGCTGCTCATCAACGTGACCAGCTTCTTCCGGGATCCGGAGGCGTTCGAGACGCTTCGCACGAGCGTCCTCCCCGGGCTCTTCGCCGGGAAACCGGAGGGGTGGGCGTTCCGGGCCTGGATCGCCGGGTGCGCCACCGGCGAGGAGGCCTACTCCATCGCCATGCTCCTCCGGGAGGTGATGGACGAGGGGCACCTCGACTTCAAGGTCCAGGTCTACGCCACCGACCTCGACGACGACGCCATCGCCGTGGCGCGGGCCGGCACCTTCCCGCAGAGCATCGTCCAGGACGTGACCCCGGAGAGGCTGCGCCGCTTCTTCGTGAAGGACGAGGCGGGCTACCGGGTGAAGAAGGAGATCCGGGAGATGGTGGTCTTCGCCATCCAGGACGTGATCAAGGACCCGCCCTTCACGCGGCTCGACCTGCTCTCCTGCCGAAACCTGATGATCTACCTGGAGCCGGAGCTCCAGGCGCGGCTCGTCTCCAGCTTCCACTACGCCCTGCGCCCGGGCGGCGTCCTCTTCCTGTCGCCCTCGGAGGGGATCGGGACGGACCTGGAGCGCTTCAAGCCCATCGACCGGAAGTGGAAGCTCTTCCGCGTCGTCCCCTCCTCGGGGCTGTTCCGTACCGGGGTGGCCGGCATCCCACGTCGCTCCACGACCGAGGAGTCGGCCACCGAGGACGAGCCGCCGCGGAAGGCGAAGAAGGTCGACCTGGCCGAGCTCACCGGGCGGGTCCTCGCCCAGTCCTTCGCCCCGCCGTCGGTGGTGACCGACATGGAGGGAAACATCGTCTACGTCCACGGCGACACCGGGAAGTACCTGCGCCCCGCGCCCGGCCACGCCACCCTGAACGTGATCGAGCTGGCCCGACCCGGGATCCAGGCGGAGCTTCGCACCGCCTTCCACCGTGCGGCCGCCGGGGATGCACCGGCGCCGTCCCGGGGTGGCTCGCTGAAGGTGGGCGGCAAGCTCCAGGGCGTGGCCGTGGAGGTTCGCCCGCTGGTACGCGAGGGGGCGGGCCGGGGGCTGCTCCTCCTCAGCTTCCAGGACGTCCCGTCGGGGACTCCGGCGCCCGGGGCCCGGGGAAGGCGCGCGACCGGCCCGGTGGATCTCGGCAAGGTCGCGGAGCTGGAGCGCGCGCTCGCCTCCTCCCGGGAGCTTCTCCGGACGACCGCCGAGGAGCAGCAGGCCTCGGCGGAGGAGCAGAAGTCGATGAACGAGGAGCTCCAGTCCACCAACGAGGAGCTCCAGTCCACCAACGAGGAGCTGGAGACCTCGAAGGAGGAACTGCAGTCGGTGAACGAGGAACTGGTGACGGTCAACTCCGAGCTCGAGGCCAAGATCGAGCAGCTGGCGGGGATGCAGAGCGACATGCGCAACCTGCTCGACAACGTCAACGTGGGCACCGTCTTCCTCGACACGGCCCTCGCCGTCCGGCGCTTCACGAGGGAGGCGACGAAGGTCTTCCGGCTCATCCCGACCGATCTCGGCCGTCCCCTGGCCGACATCAAGAGCGACCTCGAGGGGGTCGACCTCTCCCTCGCCGCCCGGGGCGTCCTCGACACCCTCCTGTCCTGGGAGCGGGAAGTCCGGTCCGCCGGAGGGGGATCGTACCTGGTCCGCATCCAGCCCTACCGGACGCTGGAGAACGTGATCGACGGCGTGGTCATGACCTTCACCGACATCACCGCCCGTGCGACCGCGGAGCTCGCGGTGCAGGAGGCCCGCGACCTGGCCGAGAGCATCGTGGACACGGTGCGCGAGCCGCTCGTGCTGCTCGACGGCAGGCTGGCCATCACCTCGGCGAGCCGCTCCTTCTACCGGTACTTCCAGGTGTCGCCGCCGGAGACCGTGGGCCGGCCGATCTACGAGGTGGGGGACCGCCAGTGGGACGTCCCGGCGCTGCGCGAGTTGCTCGAGACCGTCCTGACCCGCGACCAGGCGTTCGATGGCTACCGGATCGACCACGACTTCCCCCGCATCGGCCGGCGCAGCCTGATCCTGAATGCCCGCCGCGTCCGGGGAAAGGACGGGAGGACGCGGATGATCCTCCTCGCCATCGAGGAAGTGCGGGGGGACCCAAACGAGCCCGTTCCGGGGTTGCGCCCGGGGACATAGGCGCGTCCGCCGGGACGTGCTGAGGTCCGCACCGGTCCCGGTTCGATTCCGGTAGAGTCTCCCCGGTGGAGACGGACCGCGGATGAGCTGGGGCGTGAAGTTCACCGGACCGGGACGCCCGGGGACCACCGTCCTCGCCGCCGTCGGCTTCTACCTGGTGGCCGTGGCGATCGGGGTGGCGCTGTCCAGCGCGACGCTCGGATTCTTCGCCGCCTCCGACATCGGCTACTACCAGCTCCTCGCCCAGCGGATCGCAGCCGGCGCGCGCCCCTACTTCGACTTCGCCGTGGAGTATCCGCCGCTCGCGGTCGCGGTCATCCTGGCTGCCGAGATCCCCGGCATCCCCTACCCGCTCGCCTTCGCCGGCCTCATGCTCGCCAGCGCGGGGGCGTGCGCCGTCGTGGTGGCCCTGGCAGCGGCGCGGATCTGGGACGACGGACGCCGCCTGGTCGCCTGTGGCGCCTTCGCCCTGGGCTGCCTCGCCGCCGGCGCCATCCTCGCCAACCGGCTCGACGCCCTGGTGGCCCTGGTGATCGGGGCGGCCATCCTCCTCCTCGTCGCCGGACGGCACGTGGCGGCGGCCGCCGTCCTGGGCGCGGGCTTCGCCCTCAAGCTCACGCCGGCGCTGCTCCTGCCCCTCGTCCTCCTCGTCACCCCTCGCCGCGGGATGGCCCTGGCCGCCTTCGCGGGCGCGGCCGCCGTCCCCTTCCTTCCCTACGTGGGGGCCCCGCACCTCCTCGGCATCCTGGGGTATCACGCGGGGCGCCCGCTCCAGGTCGAGAGCGTCCTCGCGACGCCGTTCGTGGTCGGCCACGTCCTGGGGCTCACCCGTCTTCGAATCGTGGACTCGCACAACTCCCAGGCCATCCTGGGCGCGGGCACGGCGGCGGCGGCGGCCCTCTCCGGCCCGCTCCAGGCGGTCGCCCTGGCGCTCGCCTTCGGGGCCTCCTGGCGGCGCCGGAGGGAGCTCGCGGGGGACCGGCTGCCGCTCGCGGCGCTCGCCGTCCTCCTCTCCTTCGTGGCCTTCGGAAAGGTGCTCTCGCCGCAGTTCCTGGTGTGGCTCCTGCCCGCGGCGGCCCTGCTCGTACCCTCCTTCCCCGCGATCGGGATCCTGACGATCGCGACGGTGGCGCTCACCCAGGTGGAGTTTCCCGGACTCTACTGGCAGTACGTGGCGCTCGAGCCCCTGGCCGTCGCGGTGGTGGCGACCCGGATCCTCCTCCTCCTGGGCGCCTGGGGGCTCTGCCTCCGGGCGCTCTGGCGGCTCGGGCCCGACGCCCACCCCGGGGCGGACGACCTGACGCCACGCGCGCGAACGCTTGCCGGCGCCGCGGGCATCGCCGTCGCGGCCTTCCTGGCCTACCTCCCCGCGCTGGGCGCGGGCTTCGTCTTCGACGACCACGCGCTGGTGGCGGGCAACCGGGCCCTCGCCGGCTCCCTCTGGGCTTCCTGGACGAGCACGGCCAATCCCGACTACTGGCCGCTCACCTGGACGGTCCTGGGGATCGAGCACCGGCTCTGGGGCGCGTCGCCGCTCGGCCATCACGCCGTGAACGTGGCGCTCCACGCGGGGGTGGCCATCCTGCTCTGGCGCGTCCTCCGCAAGCTCCGGGTGCCCGGCGCCTGGCTCGCCGGGCTGCTCTTCGCCGTCCACCCCGTCTGCGTCGAGTCGGTGGCCTGGATCTCCGAGCTGAAGAACGTCCTCTCCGGCGTCCTGTTCCTCTCCGCGGCGCTGGCCTGGCTCGGGTACGACGAGACACGGCGGCCGGGGAGGCTCGTGCTCTCGACCGTGCTCTTCGCCCTCGCCTGCCTCGCCAAGGGATCGGTGGTGATGCTGCCGGTGGTGCTCGCCGGCGGGGTCCTCCTCCGGCGTCGCCGCCTCGACCGGCGCGATCTCTCGGCGCTCTCCCCCCTGCTCGCGGTGGCCCTGCTGGCCGGGGTGGCGAACCTCTGGTTCCAGTGGCACAACGCCCTCTCCCAGGGCTTCGGCCCCCCGCGCGGCGCGCTGGAGCGGCTGGGAGGCGCCGGGTGGGCCTTCCTCTTCTACGTGCGCACGGCGTTCCTTCCGATCGGGCTCGGATTCGTCCACGAGCCCTGGCCCGCCGGGCCCGGTTCGCCGGTCTTCTTCCTGCCGTCGATCGGCATCGTCCTGGGAACGGGGCTCCTCGTCGCGCTCCGCGATCGGGCGGCCTGGGCCGGGGCGCTGCTCGCCGGGATCGGATACCAGGCGGTGATGCTCCTGCCGGTCCTGGGGCTCCTCGACATGGCGTACTTCCGGGTGGGGCCGGTCTCCAACCACCTCCAGTACCTCGCGCTCATGGGGCCGGTGTCCCTGGTGGCGGCCGCCGCGACGACGGCCGCCCGGTCCTCGCGCCTCGCGCTCCCGGTCTCGGCTGCCGCCGTCCTGGCCCTGGGGCTCGCCACCTTCCAGCGATCGGCCGAGTTCCACGACGACGTCCGGCTCTGGAGCGCCGCCGCACGGGACGCGCCGGGAAACGCCTTCGCCCGGGCGCAGCTGGGATCCCTCCTCTGGAAGCAGGGGGCCCACGAGGATGCACGGAGGGAACTGGCCGCGGCCGTCGAGGTCGAGAGGGACGCCCCGAGGCGGCACGTCCACCGCGCCTCCTGGCTCCTCGCCACCGGCCAGGTTCCCGAGGCCGCGGAGGAGGCGCGGGCGGCCATCGCGGCCAGCTCCGACCCGGAGGTCCGCCTCGATGCCGCGGAGATCCTCCTCCGATCCGGCGGGAGCGCCGACGCCCTTCCGGTCCTTCGACGGCTCCTGGCGGCGGCCCCCGGAAGCCCGCGGTACGCCTACCTCTACGCCAACGCCCTCTGGCGGGAGGGACGGAAGGCCGAGGCGATCGAGGTGCTCGGGGCGTTCTGCCGCGACCACCCTGAAGATCCGGAGATGCGGAAGTCGCTCGCGATCGCGCTCGCCGGGGCCGGGCGGATGGACGAGGCCCGGGCCGTTGCGGCGGTCGCCGCGGGGGTGCCGGTGACCGATCCCCTGGCGGCCGAGATGCTCGGGCGCTGGCTCGACACGCCGCGCTAGAATGGGTGCTGGCCTTCCACTCCAGCTTGGAAAAATCTCATGCGCATCGCCATCATCGGTTCCGGTCCAGGAGGCTTCTACGCCGCGGAGGCGCTCCTCAAGCGCGCCGACACCGTGGTCGAGGTCGACCTCTTCGACCGGCTGCCCACGCCCTACGGGCTGGTCCGTGGCGGGGTCGCCCCCGACCACCAGAAGATCAAGGCCGTCTCGCGGGTCTTCGCGGCCACGGCGGCCCGCCCCAGCTTCCGGTTCCTCGGCAACGTACGGCTCGGGCGCGACGTCTCGGTCGACGAGCTCCGCCGCCACTACCACCAGATCGTCTACGCCACGGGCAACGAGGGCGACCGCCGCCTGGGCATCCCGGGCGAGGGCATCGGCCGCTGCACCCCCGCCTCGGTCTTCGTCGGCTGGTACAACGGCCACCCGGACTACCGGAACGCGAAGATCGACCTCTCGGTCCCGCGCGTGGCGGTGGTGGGGAACGGCAACGTGGCCCTCGACGCCGCCCGGATCCTGCTGCGCACCCGCGCCGAGCTGGAGAAGACCGACATCGCCGCGCACGCGCTCGAGGCGCTGGTGGGGAGCCAGGTTCGCGAGGTCTTCGTCCTGGGACGCCGGGGGCCGGCCCAGGCGTCATTCACGGCCGGTGAACTGGAGGAGCTGGGCGAGCTGGAGTCGGCCGATCCCGTGGTCGACCCGGCCGACCTGGCCGAGGGCGCGCTGGTCGGCGAGGAGTCCCGCAAGGGGACCCTCGAGCTCCTGCGGGCCTACGCGTCGCGCCCCCCGCGGCCGGACGCGCGGAAGCTCCACCTGCGCTTCCTGCTCTCGCCCACCGAGGTGGTGGCCGACGCGTCGGGCCAGGTGGGCGGCCTTTGCCTGGAGCGCAACCGGCTCGAGCCCCGACCCGACGGCACGCTCCAGGCCCGAGGGACGGGGCTGTCGGAGCTCCTCGACGTGGGGATGGTTCTCCCCGCGGTGGGGTTCGCCGCCAAGCCCATCCCCGGCGTGCCCTTCGACGAGAAGGCGCGCGTCGTCGCCAACCAGGACGGGCGCGTCGTCGACGCAGCCACCCGGACGGTGATCCCGAACGAGTACGTGGTGGGCTGGGCGCGCTCCGGCCCGCAGGGGCTCATCGGCGAGCACAAGCGGGCGTCGGCGCAGGTGGTCGCGCACATGGTCGCCGACGGCGCGGGGCTCGAGGCCCGCCCCCTGCCCCGCCGCGACGCCATCGACGCCCTGCTTCGCGAGCGCGGCGTCCAGCTGGTCTCCTTCGACGACTGGCGGAGGCTCGACGACGTCGAGGTGGCCCGAGGGGAACGGCGCGGGGCGCCGCGCGACAAGGTGGTCGACGTGGCGGCGATGCTGGAGATCCTGGGGCAGGACCGCTAGCGCCGCCGGGCGGCGCCGCCCCTCAGTCCCCGACGTCGCGCGGGAACCAGATGCGGAACTCGCTTCCTTCACCGGGACTGGATCGGACGCCGAGCCAGGCCCCGCCCTGCTTCACGATGCCGTAGACGGTGGAGAGGCCGAGCCCGGTGCCGGCGCCGGGGGGCTTGGTGGTGAAGAAGGGCTCGAAGAGGTGCTCCAGGACCGCGGGAGTCATCCCGGTGCCGGAATCCTTCACGCCGAGCCTCACGTAGTCCCCCGGGGGGATCTCCGGGACCGGCGGCGGGATCCCGGGCGCGAGGGTGACGTTGCGGGTGGACAGCACCAGCCTCCCGCCCCCGGGCATGGCGTCGCGGGCGTTCAGCGCGAGGTTCATGAGGACCTGGCCGAGGAGCCCGGGGTCGAAGCGAACCCGCCATCCGACCGCCTGGAGGTCCTCCACCAGCTCGACCTGGTTCCCGATGGCGCGCCTGAGCATCCTGGCCCCGTCCCGGATCTCACCGTCCAGGTCGAGGGGCAGCGGGGCGATGGGCTGCCTCCGGGCGAAGGCGAGGAGCTGCCCGGTGAGGTCGCGCGCGCGCTGGCCGGCGCCGACCAGGTCCTCGATGGTCTCCTGGGCCGGGGGGGTGCCCTCGGCGGCCGCCCGTCGCAGGTCGTCGCCGCAGGAGAGCATGACGGTGAGCAGGTTGTTGAAGTCGTGGGCCACCCCGCCGGCGAGCCGCCCGATGCTGTCCAGCTTCTGCGTGTGCTGGAGCTGATCGCGGAGGCGGTTGCGCTCGCTGATGTCGCGGCCGTTCACCACGATCCCGCGGACCCCGGGCACGTCGGCCAGGTTCCGACCCTCCACCTCGACGAGCGCGTAGGAACCGTCGGCGCGGAGCACACGCAGCTCCATCCGCCGCGTCGTCGCTGGATCCTTCCGGAGGGCCTCCAGTTCCTCGGCGGCCCTCGGCAGGTCGTCGGGGTGGACGAAGTCCAGGCCGAGCTTTCCCACTCCCTGCCGGGGCTCCATCCCCAGCACGTCGATCGAGGCCGGGCTCGCGAAGAGGACGGTGCCGTCCCCGTCCAGGATCAGGGTGAGGTCGCTGGAACGCTCGATCAGCGCCCGGAACCGGTCCTGCTCCTCGGAGAGGGCGGCGGCGGCCCGGGCCCGCGCGGCCCGATCCCGCAGCGCGTGGACGCCGAAGCCCAGGTCATCCGCCAGCTGGGCGAGGAGGCGAAGCTCCTCCTCGCTGAAGGCGGCCACGTCGGCGGAGTACAGGACGAGGACGCCCACCTTCTCCCCGCCGTGGGCGATGGGCACCGCGGTCGCCGACGCATAGCCCCTTCGCAGGGCCGCCTCCTTCCACGGCGCCAGCGTCGGGTCCTTCGCGAAGTCCCGCCCGACCACGATTCGCCCCTCCCGGACGGCGACCCCGATCGGCCCACGCCCCCTGGGCGCGTCGGACCAGACGGCGTCCACCTGGGCGAGGTATCCGTCCTCGTGGCCCGCATGGGCCACCGGCCGGATGGATCGCCGCTCGTCGTTCTCGGCGATGCCGACCCAGCACATCCGGTAGCCGCCGGTCTCCACGATCACCCGGCAGATCTCGGCGAGCAGCTCCTCCTCCCCCGAGGCCCGGAGGATGGCCTCGTCGCACCGGGTGATCATGAGCAGCGTGCGGCGAGCGCGCCGGAGCTCCTCCTCGATCTCCCGGCGGCGGGTGACGTCGCGGAAGAAGCTGACCATCAAGCCGCCCGCGAGGCCGGTGGCGCTCATGCTGACCGCGACCCGGAGGAGGGCCCCGTCCTTTCGCCGCAGCCAGGAGTCGAACCGGGCGGATCCCTGTTCCTGGACCTGCCGGATCCGTTCCGCCGCCGGGATCTCGCCCACCTTGAGCTCCGCGACGTTCTTCCGGAGGAGCTCGTCGCGGCCGTATCCCGTCATCGCGCAGGCGGCCGGGTTGGCGTCGACGAGCCGCCCCTCCCCGTCGATCATCCAGAACCCGTCCTGGGCGGTGTCGAGCACGGTGCGGAGGTGGCGGTCGCGCTCGGCCACCTTCCCCTCGCTCGCCCGGAGCGCGGCCTGCTTCTCGAGC
The DNA here is from genome assembly GCA_037129355.1 of Deltaproteobacteria bacterium. Taxonomy (GTDB): domain Bacteria; phylum Myxococcota; class Myxococcia; order Myxococcales; family Anaeromyxobacteraceae; genus CAIOAK01. The sequence goes on from JBAXVO010000016.1 coordinate 9,625, forward strand.
TCCGCCGCGCGATGGACGGCGCGCCGGTAGAACTCGAAGCCCAGGCTGACCACCGCACCCATCCCCACGAAGAGCGCGGCCCGGGCGGCCTGGTCCGGCGGGATGGCCGGGCCGATTCCCCTGGCGGGGAGGATCCAGAACAGCACGAGGACGGGCGGCGCCACCGTGGCCAGGATGCCCGGACCGATCCCGCCCATGGCCGCGGAGATCACCACCGCGGGATAGAAGAAGAGGTAGGTGGAGCCGAACCGGTTCTCGATCGCGCCCGTCAGCGCCGCCGCGAGCGCGACGGCGCCCACCGCGATCGCGTAGGACGCGAAACCGACGGGTGGCGCGGTCGAGGCAGGGACGTTTTCGGACATCCGATTTGACCCCCGGTGCAGACCTCCGAACCGTCGCATCGTCCACCGGCATCTGCAACACCCCGCGGAGGGGACATCGGGCGGGGCACGACCTGGACCGGCGCGGTCCATGATTAGGGATCGCCCCCCACCCCTGGTACGATCGGGCCGGTGTCCTAGGGAGGGGGAACCCAGGAGCGCCACCCGGTGACCTCGACCCAAACTGAGGACGGTCTGCGCCAGCGCAGGGAGCGCGTGGATGGGGCTCGCCTGCGCCTCCTCGAGCAGGCGGCCACGTCGACGCTGAAGGAACTGCTCACCGCCACGCTCGACCGCGCCGAGGAGCTCACCGGGAGCCGGATCGGCTTCTTCCACTTCGTCGAGGACGATCAGGCGACGCTCTGGCTGCAGGCCTGGTCCACCAACACGACCGCGCGGATGTGCACCGCCGAGGGTGCGGGATCCCACTATCCCCTGCCCATGGCGGGCGTCTGGGCCGACTGCGTCCGGACGGGCAAGCCCGTCGTCCACAACGACTACGCCTCCCTGCCGGAAAAGAAGGGCATGCCGCCCGGGCACGCCGTGGTGGTCCGCGAGCTCACCGTGCCGGTCCTCCGCGACGGGCGGATCTGCGCCGTGCTCGGGGTGGGGAACAAGCCGGCGGACTACGACGAGCAGGACGTCACCGACGTGTCGGCGCTCGCCGACCTGGCCTGGGACATCGCCGCGCGCAAGCGGGCCGAGGAGGCGCTGGCCCGGTCCGAGGCCAAGTTCCGGGGGCTGTTCGACACGATGATGGACGGCCTCGTCGTGGTGGACATGGAAGGGAACGTCCTCGAGTCGAACGAGACCTACCGGGGGATGCTCGGCCTCACCGCCGCGGAGCTCGCCTCCCGGACCTACGTCGAGCTCACCCCGGAGCGATGGCACGCGGTGGAGGCGCGCATCGTCGCCGAGCAGGTCCTCCCCCGCGGCTACTCCGACGTGTACGAGAAGGAGTACCAGCGGAAGGACGGGTCGACCTTCCCCGTCGAGCTCCGGACCTTCCTCCTCCGGGAGGGCGACCGCCCGGCGGCGATGTGGGCCATCGTGCGGGACGTCACCGACCGCAGGCAGGCCGAGATCGCGACCCGGTACCTGCACGAGCAGGTGCAGGCCGAGAAGGACCTCCTCGCCGCCCTCCTGGAGAGCATCGGGGACGAGGTCTGGTTCTGCGACACCGAGGGGCGCTTCACCCTCGCGAACCGGGCAGCACTCGCCCAGTTCAGGATGGACGCGGCGGACGGCGCGTCCGTCGAGGAGATGGCCCGATCGCTCGAGGTGCTGTGCCCGGACGGCACGCCGCGGCCTGCCGGGGAGGCCCCTCCCCTGCGCGCGCTCCGCGGCGAGGTGGTGGCGAAGCAGGAGGAGATCGTCCGGACCCCGGCCACCGGGGAGCTCCGCCATCGCCAGGTCACGGCCACGCCGGTCCGGGACCGGGGCGGCCGGATCATCGGGTCGGTGTCGGTGGTCCGGGACGTCACCGAGTCCCACGCCCTGCAGGCGCAGCTGGCGCTCGCCTCCCGCCTCGCGGCCATGGGGACGCTCGTGGCCGGCGTGGCCCACGAGATCAACAACCCGCTCGCGGCCGAGCTCGCCGATCAGGGCGTCGCCCTGGAGATCGCGCGGGAGGTCCAGGGACGGCTCCAGGGGAGCGCGCCGATCGACCGGGCCGCCGAGGCCCATGCGCTGGGCGAGGCCATCGAGGCGCTCGAGGAGGCCCAGGAGGGTGGGCAGCGCATCGCACGGATCGTGAAGAACCTGTCGACCTTCGGCCGGCCCGACACGCGCCGCACGCGCTTCCGGCTGGGGGACGTGGTGACCGAGGCGATGCGCTGGCTGCCGGCCACGGTGGCCCGGACGGCCACCGTCCAGATCGAGGACGGGGGCGCGCCCGAGGTGGTCGCCTCGGTCGGCCAGATCGAGCAGGTGGTGGTGAATTTGGTGACCAACGCCGGCAGGGCCATCGCCCCCGGGCGACGCGGACTGGTGCTGGTCCGGCTGGGCCCGGGCGAGGGGGGAACCTCCCGGATGGAGGTGGTGGACGACGGCAGGGGGATCGAGCCGACCCTGCTCGATCGGATCTTCGATCCGTTCTTCACGACCCGGCCGGTCGGGGAGGGACGGGGGATGGGTCTCGGCCTGGCCATCTGCCACGCCATCGTGACCGCCCACGGAGGCACCCTCACCGTCTCCAGCGCCGTGGGCAAGGGATCCACCTTCCGGATGGACCTTCCTGCAGCGCCGCCGGGGTGATAGACAGGTCGGGCTTGGCCTGGCCCCGACGCAGGAAGCGACCGCCGCCTTCCATGCTCGACCTGGGCGAGCACCTCGCCCGTCACGCCGTCGAGCCGCGCGGCGTCATCCACGTGGGCGCCCACGAGGGGGAGGAGCTCGGGAGCTACGAGCGGCTGGGCTTCAAGCAGGTGGTCTTCGTCGAGGCGAACCGCGCGCTCTTCGAGCGGCTCCGGGATCGGCTCGTCGGACGTCCCGGCATCACGGTCCTCCACGCCGCCGTCACCGACCACGACGGCGAGGTCGAGCTCAACGTCACCAACAAGGACCAGTCCAGCTCCATCCTGGACCTGGGCGAGCACGCGAAGGTCTACCCGCGCATCACGGTGGAGCGCCGGGAGAAGGTCCCGGCCCGCCGCCTCGACACGCTCCTCGCCGAGAACGGGCTCTCCGCCGAGGACTTCAACGTCCTCCACCTCGACATCCAGGGAGCCGAGCTCCTGGCGCTCCGGGGCGGAGACGAGGCGCTGCGCGGGATCGAGCTCGTCGAGACCGAGATCAACCTGGCCGAGCTCTACCGGGGCTGTGCCCTGCTCCCGGAACTGGAGCGCCACCTGGCCGATCGCGGATTCCACCGCACGGCGATGACCACGCCCTTCCACCCGACCTGGGGCGACGCCATCTACGTCCGCCGGCCGGCGGTCTCGATGCGCACGCTGGGCGAGAACGGCAAGCTCGCCAACCAGGTCTTCCAGTACTTCGCGCTGCGGCGCCACGCGGCGCGGTGGGGCGCCGTGGTCCAGACCCCTCCCTGGGAGGGGCAGGCCCTCTTCGGCCTCGACGACCCGGCGCCGGTGCTCGACTACCCGCAGCACCGCGACGAGGACCCCGACAGCCAGGGGGCGCTCCTCGACGCCCCCGCCCCCCCGGGGCCGGAGGTCGATCTCTGGGGCTTCTACCAGTCGCACACCGGACGGCTGGTCCAGGACCGGGACCTCTTCCGGAGGGTGTTCACGCCGGCCCCGGCGATCCGCGCCGCCGCGGAGCCGCTGCTCGAACGGATCCGCGCGCGCGGCCGCACCCTGGTCGCCGTCCACCTGCGCCGCCGGGCCTACGGCTACGGCTACTTCTTCCGGGCCCCGGCCGCCTGGTACCTGCCCTGGCTCGAGGAGATCTGGCCCAGGCTCGACGCGCCGGTCCTCTACGTGGCGAGCGACGACCTCGCGACGTCGCTCCGGGCCTTCCGGGCCTACCGCCCCATGAGCCGCGAGGACGCCCCCGGGCGGACCGACGCCGCCGGCGCCTTCCTCGACGTCCAGGTGATGGCGCAGGCCGACGCCCTCGCCATCTCCAACAGCAGCTTCTCGTTCATCGCGTCGCTCCTGAACGAGCGGGCCAGCCGCTTCGTGCGCCCGGTGCTCCCGGCGCGGCGGCTGGAGCCGTTCGACCCCTGGAACGCGCCCGTGCTGCTCCGGACCGAGCTCGCCCCCGGCGAGCAGGACGTGCTCGACGCCCTCGATCCCCCCGGGGCGCGCCCCGCTCCCGCGCGGGATCCGGAACGTCCCCGGTCCGCCGCCTCCCGGCTCTTCCGGAGCTTCCGCGAGGCCGTGATCGAACCCGTCCGGCGGCGGCTCCGGGGCGGGTGAACTCCCCATGGACCCCTCGAAGGCGATCCAGGACCAGATCCCGCACAACCACTGCTGGGGCTGCGGGACGCTCAACCCGCGCGGGCTCCGGATCAAGAGCCACGTGGAGGGGGACGAGGCGGTCTGCACGTTCCAGCCCTCCCCCGACCACATGGCCGGCCCGACCCACGTGCTCTACGGCGGGATCATCGCGGCGGTCATCGACTGCCACACCGTCTGCACCGCCATCGCCGACGCCTACCGCGCCGCCGGGCAGGCCATCGGGACCGAGCCGCACCGCTGGTGCGTGACCGCCTCCCTGAAGGTCGACTACCTCGCCCCCACCCCCATCGACCAGCCCATGGAGCTGCGGGCCCGGGTGCGGGAGACCCGCGGGCGAAAGCGGATCGTCGACTGCACGGTCCGCTCGGGCGGGCGCGAGGTGGTGCGTGCCGAGGTGGTCGCGGTGGAGGTCCCGGCCAGCTGGAGCGCGGGCGGTCAGAGGTCCAGCGACAGCTGACCCCGGCGCGCCCCGGCCGGGCGCGGCGCCTCGAAGCCGCCGGACACCACCCGAGGCTCGTCCCCGGCACCGAGGAGCCCCTGGAGCCGCAGCGCATCGACCACATCGGCGGCGGCGGGCCCGTCGGTCCGGCGCGCCGCCGAGGAGGCCAGCGAGTCGCAGATCTCGTTCACCGGGTGGCCCACGTGCCCCCGCACCCAGGACCAGCGGACCCGGAGCTCCGCCTCCCGCGCCGAGATCTCCTCGATGAGGTCGCGGTTCATCACCGGGCCGCCGGTGGAGGTGCGCCAGCCCTTGCGGCGCCAGCCGCCGATCCAGCGGGTCAGCGCGTCGATCACGTACCGGGAATCGGAGGTGATCTCGACCGCCTCCCCGCCGGGGATGCCGTGGAGCGCGTCGAGGACCGAGCGGAGCTCCATCCGGTTGTTGGTCACCCCCGCCGGGCCGTCGTCGACCCAGCGCGTGCCGCCGAAGCGGATCGCCATCGCCTCCCGGTCGAGGACCACGAAGCCCGTGCCACCCGGGCCGCCCGGGTTCACGATCGAGGAGCCGTCGGTGAAGGCGGCGAAGCGGGGGCGCGCGGGCGAGGGCATGGCCGGCGAGACTACACCGGACCGGTGGGCGCGAGCGCTTCCGACCGGCACAGGGGCGCGCAGCGGCCGCAGCCGGTGCAGGCGTCGGCGTCCACCGCGCTCGCGTCCCCGGCGTCGTGGAGGGCGGGACAGGCGAGCGTCAGGCAGGAACCGCAGCGGTTGCAGAGGGCCCCGTCGACCTCGTAGGGCGCCTGGTGCGCCGTTCCGTTCACGCAGCGCGCGAGCGCGAGCAGCACCGTGCCGGGCCGCTCGAGGGCCTCGCGGACCCGGGCCTCGACCCCGGCCACGTCGTCGAGGTCGAGCCAGTCGAAGGTGGCGCCGGCCCGGGCCAGTTCCTCCTCCATCCGGAGGGACCGGACGGGCGCGACCCGGTCGGCGACGACGACCAGCGCCGCCCCCGCTCGGGAGGCCTCGGCGAGGAGTTCGCCGGCCCCACGCCGGCGGAGCCGTTCCACCCCGGTCACGGCGGCCCATCGGCCCCAGGCCGGGGCGAAGTTCGCGTCCGCGTGCTCCTCGCAACCCAGCCCACCCTGCACCTCCACCCCGGCGCGGCGGAGCGCGCGCAGGGTCACGAGGTGGGCGCACCCGGCGCATCCCGGATCGGTCGCGGGGCGACCCCGGGCGGCGGCGCGGGCGGTGGGGCGGGGCGCGCTCATCCGATCACGGCACCATCGCGTCGAGCAGGGCGATCGCCACCTGCGGCATGTCGGGGGGGCCGGAGATCTGGAGGAGCCCCTGGTAGCTGTTGAACATCCCCGTCCCCATGTCGGTGAGGTCGACGGGGCCGCCCGGGATGGACCCGCTCACCTTGGTCTTGGCGAGCGTGAGCTTCACCCGCTTGCCGCCCCAGAGCCCCTCGACGACGATGGCGCCCGCGTCGTCGAAGGTGAGCGCCAGGTCGACGTCCCCGCCGGAGATCTTCCCCGGGGCGGTGGTGAGCACGACGTCGAGCCCGCGCGCCCGGCCGACCCACCGGCTCTCGGAGGCCCGGGTGAGCGACACCGACGGCCCCTTCACGCGCCAGTCGTCGAAGGTGGCGCGGCGCGGGGGGCTCACGCCGGTCAGGTCCTTCCAGACGACCTCCCCCTTGGGGCTGAACTCGGCCGGTCCCCCCGCCGGGGGCGGGGACATGGGCACCGGTGGCAGCACGGGCTTCGCGGCCGTGGCGCATCCGAGGAGGGCCGCGGCGAGCGCGACGACGGGGGATAGCCTGGGCATCGGGAGATTGTAGGCGAGAATTGGGAAGAGGCCCCTCGGGGCCTCTTCGAACCTTCGCTTCTGTTCGGCACCCTCGGGGGGGCACCTGTCCGGCTCACGCCGGTGGAGACTGCGAATCAGTCATGTTTTTCGACGGTTCCGCTATCTCAGCCTCCTCATGGTGGGTACCACGGTGAGTCCTACAGAAAGAGCATGTGCCTCCCCGGCGCGAAGCGCAAGTGCCCCCCCCAGGGGGCTTCTTTTTGCACCGTTTGCGCGCACTTTTTTCGGATAAGTGACCGGGCGCAAGGAAATGGGGGTGGCTCGTCCGGCACCCTGGGGCACCTTCCGGAGGTGTCCACATGGACCGCGATGCTCTTCAAGTCTCCAACCTCAAAGGCGCCGCTGCCGCGATCGCCTCGGGAGTCGGTCGTCGCGACTTCCTGAAGATCTGCTCGCTGGCCGCCGCCGCCGTCGGGCTCCCGGCCTCGGCCGCCGAGAAGATGGCCGCGCGCGTGGCGCTGCCGAGGAAGCCCTCGGTGATCTGGCTCCAGTTCCAGGAGTGCACCGGCTGCACCGAGACCCTGCTCCGCACGAGCCATCCTGGCGCGGGCGATCTCATCCTCGATCTCATCTCGCTCGACTACAGCGAGACCCTGATGGCCGCTGCCGGGCACCAGGCCGAGGCCACGCTCGCACAGGCCGTGAAGGAGAACGACGGCAAGTTCATCCTGATCGTCGAGGGCGCCATCCCGGTGAAGGAGGACGGCATCTTCTGCAAGATCGGCGACCGCACCGCCCTCGACATCGTGAAGGACGTGGCGAGCCACGCCGGCGCGGTCATCGCCATCGGCTCCTGCGCCTCCTGGGGCGGCATCCCCTCGGCCGACCCCAACCCCACCGGCGCCTCCGGCGTGCCGGACATCTTGAAGGGGAAGTCCGTCGTCACCATCCCCGGCTGCCCTGCCAATCCGTACAACCTGCTCGGCGTGGTGCTGCAGTACGCGACCTTCGGCACGCTGCCCGAGCTCGACGCCAAGCTCCGCCCCAAGTTCGCCTACGGCCGGGTGATCCACGACGACTGCCCGCGCCGCGCCCACTTCGACGCCGGCCGCTTCGCGCAGCGCTACGGCGACGAGGGTTCGCGCCAGGGGTGGTGCCTCTACAAGATGGGCTGCAAGGGGCCGCGCACCCACGCCAACTGCTCGCTGCTCAATTTCGGCGAGGTGATCGGCGCCTGGCCCATCGGCATCGGCGCGCAGTGCTTCGGCTGCACCGAGAAGGAGCTGGCCTTCCGCGTCCCGTTCTTCCAGACGGTGGAGCCGGAGCAGCTCGGACCTCCGGGCATGTATCCGTCGGTGAATGCCAAGCACGGCGAGGTGAGCCCGCTCGCCACCGGCCTGGCGGGCGTGGCGGTGGGGGCCGCGGTGGGTGCGGGCATCGCCATGACCCGCAAGCTCGGCCAGGAGCCCGTGGAGAAGGACGGCGGAGAGGAGGAGTGACGATGACCACCCTCACCCGCCGCCAGCTGCTCCAGGGCGCCGCCGTCGCGGGCGCCGCCGGTGCCGCTGCCGTGGCCGTCCCCTCGACCGCCGAGGCCGCCCAGGCGCGGGCCCGCCAGCCGGGCGACGTCGGCCTCCTCTACGATTCCACGCTCTGCATCGGCTGCCGCGCCTGCGTCACCAAGTGCAAGAGCGCCAACAACCTCCCCACCGACCCGATGAACATCAACGGCGTCCCCTACGACGCCCCGGACGACCTGAACGCCACCACCAAGACCGTCATCCAGGTGGCCACCCAGGGGGATCGCTTCGCCTTCGTGAAGCGGCAGTGCATGCAGTGCCTCGATCCGGCCTGCGTCAGCGCCTGCATGATCAAGGCCTACCAGAAGGGGCCGGACGGCGTCATCGGCTACGACCAGAGCCGATGCCTGGGCGACCGCTACTGCCAGATCGCCTGCCCCTTCAACGTCCCCAAGTTCCAGTGGTCGAAGGCCGTCCCGGTGATGGTGAAGTGCGAGATGTGCCGCCACCGCAAGGAGGGGCCGGCCTGCTCGGAGGTCTGTCCGCGCAAGGCGGTGGTCTTCGGAAAGGTGCCCGACCTCCTCGTCGAGGCGAAGCGGCGCCAGGCCGCCTCGCCGGGCAAGTACCTGGCCCGCATCTACGGCGAGCACGAGGTGGGCGGCACGCAGTGCCTCTACCTCACCGCCGCCGACATGCCCTTCGAGACGCTGGGGCTCCCCAAGGTCGACGGGACGCCGCAGCCCCACCTCTCCACCTCCATCCAGCACGGCATCTACCGGGGGATGATCGCGCCGGTGGCCCTCTACGCCGCCATCGGGTTCGCCGTCTGGCGCAACACCCGCAAGGGCGACCAGGAGAAGAAGCCATGAGCCACGCCCCGGCGACCCCGGTGGGCGGCAAGCTCGCCACCCCGTTCTTCAACCTCCTGGCGCTCGTCGCGCTGGCCGGCGCGGTGGCGCTGGGAATCCGCTTCGCCCAGGGGCTGGGCGCGGCCAGCGGCATGACCGACGGCTACGCCTGGGGCATCTGGATCGCCCTCGACGTGGTGGTGGGCACCGCGCTCGGCTGCGGCGGCTACGCCATGGCGCTCATGGTCTACGTGGCGAACCGCGGGAAGTACCACCCGCTGGTGCGCCCGGCCATGCTCACCGGCGCCCTCGGCTACTCCTTCGCCGCCACCTCCATCGTCGTGGACGTGGGCCGGTACTGGGGCATCTGGAAGATCCCCACCTACGTGAGCTGGTGGAACTTCGACTCGGCGCTGCTCGAGGTCGCGCTCTGCGTGATGACCTACGTGCTGGTGCTCTGGATCGAGTTCTCGCCGTCGATCCTCGAGCGCTGGCGCGCCTCCGGGACCCCCGGCCAGCGCTCCTTCGCCGAGTCGGCCGGCCCCCGGCTCGACCGGGCCCTTCCCTGGATCATCGCGCTCGGCCTGCTGCTCCCCACCATGCACCAGTCGTCGCTGGGCACGGTGATGATGCTGCCGTACTCCAAGATGCACGCGCTCTGGTTCTCGCCGCTCCTGCCACTGCTCTTCCTGGTGAACTGCCTCTTCCTCGGCTACGCGATGGTGGTCGCCGAGTCGACGCTCTCCTCCAATGGCCTCGGCACCCGCCGGGACACCGGGCTGCTCGGCTCGCTGGCCCCGATCATGGGGTGGCTGCTCCTCCTCTTCCTCGGCCTCCGCTTCGGCGAGCTGGCGCTGCGCGGGAACCTGGGCGCCGCCTTCGTGGCCGGGAAGTACGCCGCCTGGTTCTGGGTGGAGACCCTGCTCCTCCTCGCGCCCGCCGTGGTGCTCCTCGGCAAGAAGGCCCGGACCCGGGCCTCGACCCAGTTCGGCGCCGCGCTCTCCGTCCTGGCGGGCGGCATCCTCTACCGCTTCAACACCTACATCCTCGCCTACGACCCGGGCCCGGGCTGGAGCTACTTCCCGTCCGCGCTCGAGATCCTCATCACGGCCGGCTTCGCGGCCGCGCAGGTGATGATCTACCTGTGGGTCGTCCGGCGGTTCCCCGTCCTCTCCAGCGCCACCCCGGCCGAAAGCCGCTAGAGGTCTCCCATGAGCAAGCGAATCACCATCGACCCCGTCACCCGCATCGAGGGGCACCTCCGCGTCGACTTCGAGGTCGACGGCGGCAAGATCGGCAAGGCCTGGTCCAGCGGGACCATGTGGCGGGGCATCGAGACCATCCTCCAGGGGCGCGACCCCCGGGAGGCCTGGATCTTCACCCAGCGCATCTGCGGCGTCTGCACCACCGTCCACTCGGTGGCCTCGGTGCGCGCGGTGGAGAACGCGCTCAACCTGGAAATTCCGCTCAACGCCCAGCTCATCCGGAACCTGGTCATCGTGGCCCACGCGCTGCACGACCACATCGTCCACTTCTACCAGCTGTGCGCCCTCGACTGGGTGGACGTGGTCTCGGCGCTCAAGGCCGACCCGGCCAAGTCGGCGGCCATCGCCCAGTCGCTCTCCGAGTGGCCGGGCAACAGCGTGCAGGAGTTCCGGGGCGTGCAGGAGCGGCTCAAGCAGTTCGTGGCCCGTGGCCAGATGGGCATCTTCGCCAACGGCTACTGGGGCCACCCGGCCATGAAGCTCTCGCCGGAGGTGAATCTGCTGGCGGTGGCGCACTACCTCCAGGCCCTCGACTTCCAGCGCTTCGCCCTCAAGGCGGTGGCCATCCTGGGATCGAAGACGCCCAACATCCAGAACCTGGCGGTGGGCGGCGTGGCCAACGCCATCAACCTGGACGCCGCCTCGCCGCTCAACATGAACAAGCTCTTCGAGATCAAGAGCCAGCTCGAGAACGTGGTTCGCTTCGTCCAGCAGGTCTACTTCCCGGACGTGGCCGCCATCGGCGGCATGTACGCGGAGTGGCTGGGCTACGGCGCCGGCGTGAAGAACTACCTGGCGGTGCCCGACCTGCCCACCGACGCGGCGGCCACCCAGTTCGACCTGCCCGGCGGCACCATCATGAACGGCGACCTCTCGACCGTCCGGGCCATCAAGTCCTGGAAGGACGAGTACTTCGAGAAGAACGTCACCGAGAGCATCGCGCGCTCCTGGTACGACGGCGACTGGCAGAAGCACCCCTACGAGGAGACCACCGACCCCAAGTTCAACGCCTGGGACCCGGACAAGAAGTACTCGTGGGTGAAGGCGCCGCGCTTCGACGGCAAGCCCATGCAGGTGGGGCCGCTCGCCCAGGTGCTGGTCGGCTACGCGCTGGGGGACGAGCGCATCCAGCGCTGGTCCAACAAGTGCCTGGAGATCGCCGGCAAGGTGGCCGGAGCCAAGCTCACGCCGGCCGTGCTCCACTCCACGCTGGGGCGCATCGCCGCCCGGGCCATCCGGGCCGCGGCGCTCTCCGAGATCGCGGTGAAGCACTGGGGACTGCTCGCCGCCAACATCGGCAAGGGCGACACGGCGGTCTACGTCGAGCCCAAGTTCCCCTCCGGGACGATCCGCGGCTACGGCGTCCACGAGGCGCCGCGCGGCGTGCTCTCCCACTGGGTGGTCATCGAGAACGGCAAGATCAAGAACTACCAGGCGGTGGTGCCCTCCACCTGGAACGCCGGCCCCCGCGACGCCAAGGACCAGCCCGGACCGTACGAGGCCTCGCTGGTGGGCAACCCCATCGCCCAGTCCGAGAAGCCCCTCGAGGCGCTGCGCACCATCCACTCCTTCGACCCGTGCCTCGCCTGCGCCGTCCACGTCCACGACGCCAGCGGGAACGAGATCGCCAAGGTCAAGGCGCTCTGAGCGCGCCGCTCCCACCCCTCCTCCGGCTCGTCGTGATCCTCGTCGCCGCGCACAGCGCGGCGGTGGGGATCGCGCTCGCCGTCTTCCCGGAGTGGAGCACCGCCTTCGCCGGGTTCGGCCCGGTGCGCCCGCTCTTCTTCGCCCGGCAGGCCGGGGTCTTCCACCTGGTCCTGGCGGCGGGCTACCTGCTCGAGGCGCGGCGCGGCAGCGTGCGGCTCCTCGTCACCGCAAAGGCGGTCGCGGCGGTCTTCCTCTCCCTGGCCTGGATCTCCGGCGTGCAGGGATGGTCGGTCCCCTTCTCGGCGGCCGGCGACGCCCTCATGGGCGTGGCGGCGGCGTGGCTGGCCAGGTCGGCGGCCCGTCGCTGATCCCGGCGGGGCGGAACCCGTCGAACTCCTCGAAGACGTCCTGGATCTCGTCGATCCCGGCCGCGAAGGTGGAGGCCACCCGATCGTTCACGTCGTGGACGAGCCTGGCGGTCCGCGGGTCCTTCCTCAGGGTGGAGAGCACCACGTGGCGCTCCAGCGCCATGGCGGCGCAGACCTCGTCGCAGGTGAAGCCCTGCCCGTGGCGGCGCGCCGCCAGTTCCCGGCAGTAGGAGCGGAAGACGGTCCGGTCGGCGGTGCGGATGGAGTTGCGGAACTGGAGGAAGAGCTGCCGCTTGGCCCAGCGGAGCTCCTCGCGGTCCATCTCCCGGTAGTGGCGGAGGATCGCGCCGTCCTTCGGGTCGAGGAAGCGCTCGGTGGAGACCCGGAGCATCTCCTCGTCGTGCTCCTGCAGCAGGTGGTAGAGCGCCAGGTTGGGCTCGACGCGCATGGAGTCGATGGCGGCCAGGTTGCGGGCGTGCCACTCGAGCGGGTTGGCGCGGAGGTTCTCGAGCAGGAAGGGGATGCGCTTCAGGAGGAAGAGGCGCGGGTTGGGGGCCCAGCCGATCCGCTCCCGGGTGCGGTGCCCGTCGGTGTCGAGCCGGAGGTCGATGTAGCGCCCCATCCAGGAGCGCTCGAAGGGGGGCTCGGCCCGGAAGCGCCCCGTCTGCTGCAGGATCCAGAGGCCGAGCCGCGCGATCGGCCTGGGCGTCCCGAGCGGATGGATGTGGCGTCCGAACCACACCCCGGTGGCGACCTCGAAGGTCTCGATGTGGGAGACCGATCCGTCGGGAGAGCAGATCACCACCTCGCCGGGGCCGAGGCGCGGGGCCACCTCCAGGATCCGCTCGTAGAAGCGGGCCGCGCAGCGGACGTGGAGGTACGGGATGGCCGAGTCTCCGTTTCCGCCCAGCACGCGCCGGTTCCAGGCCTTCGACAGCCACGTGCGCAGGAAGAAGTAGAGCGGCGGGTACTCGCACCAGTCGGAGAAGAGCGCGGCCATGCGCACGATGACCGAGGGGAACGACTGCTCGTACTCCTTCACCATCGCCTCGCCGATGCGCTTGGTGGCGGCGTAGATGTGGTCGCCGTCGGGCGGGCTGTCCTCGGTGAGGGGCTTGCCCGGCGGCGGGAAGGCGCAGGCCGCCAGCGAGCTCGCGAAGACGAAGGTGTCGGGGCGGAGCTCCTTGCAGAGCTCGAGCACGTTGCGCAGGCCGTCGACGTTGGTGCGCTGGTACTCGGGGTGATCGAGCCCGGTGAAGTCGTAGTGGGCGGCGAGGTGGATGACGTGGATGGGGCGGGGCAGCCTGGCGAGCTTCTCGAAGGCGTGGGTGAGCCAGGGGCGGTCGGCGATGTCCACCTGGGTCCAGTGGACGTCACGGTGCGGCTCGACGCCCACCGCGAGCTCGGTCCGGCGGGCCAGCACGTGGATGTCGTAGCGATCCCGGAGCGCGGCGATGATGTGGCGCCCGAGGAAGCCGGAGCCGCCGATCAGGACCAGGGCGGGCTTCGCAGCGGAGGGGTCGGACGTGGCGGTCAGGGGATCCCCGGGCGCATCCAGGACGGTATCCGTCTATCACGGCCGGCGCTGATCGGGCTCCCCTGGAGCGGGAGGAACGCCGCAACCCTGAGGATGGACAAAGGCTTGGAGCGGTAATTGACCCACCTCAAGGACTAGTCCCTTTGACGCACCGCGTGCACGAAATGCGTAAATCGACGGAAGCACGGTCAGATAACGATTTGATGCCTGTCGATTGACCAGCGGGCGCAAAATTTGTTCAAACCAACGGGTTAGATTCCTTTCAGGGGGGGAACCACATGCACCGACACACGCGCACTTGCGCGCTGGCCATGATCTCGGCCGCGGCACTCATTCTCGCAGGGCCCAGTTCCGTCCGCGCACAGGTAGCCGGCGAGAACGTCAACATGGTCACCGGAACCGGCTGGCCCGGCGGCGATCCGTTCCTGCAGCGGCAGAACGAGCCGTCGATCGCGGTGTCCTCCGCGAACCCGCAGCACCTGCTCGCCGGCGCGAACGACTACCGGTCCGTGGACGTCCCCAACTCCTGGAACCCCGGCGAGAAGATGGCCGGTGACGCCTGGCTCGGCGTCTTCAAGTCGCTCGACGGCGGCCAGACCTGGAAGAGCTACCTGCTGCCCGGGTTCGCGCTGGAGACGCCCAGGACCGCGAACTCGAAGCTCTACGTCTGCGGCACCGACAAGCTGGGGAAGGCCGTCCCCTGCACCTCCGCGGCTGATCCGATCGTCCGCGCCGGTCCGGACGGGATGTTCTACTTCGGCGGCATCGTGTTCAACCGGAGCGCCATCCCGGCCACGGCCAAGGGCAACTACGGCAAGGTCTTCCTGACCCGCTACATCGACCTCAACAACAAGGAGGACGGGAACGCGGCGCTCTCGGCCTCGGCCGCCACCGACCCGATCCGCTACGTCGATCAGAAGGAGGTCGCGCTGGGCGGCCCTGACGACTTCGTCGACAAGCCCTGGGTCGCCATCGACATCCCGCGCAACACCAACACCTGCAAGATCGTCCTCCCGGATGCGGCGAAGACCACCCGCACCGTCGCGGCCCACACCGTCTACGTGACCTACCTCCGCATCGTCTCCGGCACCCAGAGCGACGTCATGGTCCGGCACTCGGACGACTGCGGCAACAGCTGGAGCTCCGCCGTGAAGGTGAGCGACGGCACCAGCCTCGCCAACGAGGGCCCGTCCCTCGCCATCGACCCCGTGAAGGGGCACGTCTACGTGACGTGGCGCCGCGTGGGCGGCCTGAATCCCGGCCAGAGCGATGCGATCATGCTTTCCCGCACCTTCAGCCATGGAAACCGGTTCACCAGGCCGCGCCAGGTGGCCGTCGTCAAGCCCTTCGACCAGCCCACCACCGCGCCGACGACGGACTTCCCGTTCCAGGCCAGCTTCCGCGTGACCCTCTTCCCCAGCTCGGCCATCTCGATGGACCCGACAGGCGTTCGCCGCCTCCACGTCGCCTGGTCCGAGCGCGCTGACGGAACAGCCTACGGCAATGCCCGCGTGATGGTGGCCACCAAGCGGCTCTCGCCGCCGCCGGTCACCGAGTACGAGCCCGACGAGGACGACACCACCTGCCAGCGCCTCGACGCTCCTCGCGCCGCCGACAACCGGCCGGTCACCGCCGACGGCGAGCCCCTCAAGTTCCCGATGAACGGCAACCTCGAGTTCGCGCTGGGGCATCAGTTCATGCCCTCGCTCACCTTCTCGCAGGGCAAGCTGATGCTCGTCTACTACGACTCCCGGCTG
>JBAXVO010000160.1:0-7840 GCA_037129355.1 Deltaproteobacteria bacterium
CCTGCCCGGTCCTTGTGGCCTTCCCGGTCCTTGTTCCCTTCCCGGTCGCGGCGACCGCGGTCGCCGCGTTCCCCGCGCTCGCCCCGTTCACCGCGCGCCTCGCGGGGCGCGGCCTCGGGACGGACGGAGATCTGGCCGCTCTCCGGCGACGGGGTCACGGCCGGGCCCTCGCCCGATGCCGGGGTGGGCGCCGCCAGCTCGGCGGCGGGGACGTCGGACGCGCCGGGCACGTCGATCGAGCCAGGCGCCGCGGGCTCCTCCGCAGCGGCGGCAGGAACGGGGGCGGCCGGGTCGCCGACCTCGATGACCTGCGTGAGGGGGATGGGCGCCTCCGCGACGGCAGGAGGCGGGGCGACGGGTTCGGCGACGGGTTCGGCGACGTCGGCCGCGAGCTCGGTCGCGGGAACGTCGGACGAGCCGGGCACGTCGGTGGAGGGCTCGGCGGCGAGCGCCTCGGCGGGCGTCGTCTCGGACGCTGGGGTCTCGGTGGCGGGAGCCTCCTCCACCGGGGTCTCGCCGCCAGCGCCGGCGGCGCCGGGGTCCGCGGCGGCAGGCTCGCCCGCCAGCGCCTTCACCTCCTGCTCCTCGGCCTCCTGCTCGGAGGGCACCTCGGGCACCTGCTCGGAGTGCTCGCCCTCGGTGAGCTCGAACTCCTCGGAGAAGTCGGGGTCGCCGGTGACGTCCCCCACGTAGAGGAACGCGGCCTTCTCGAGGCCGATGTCCACGAAGGCGGCCTGCATGCCGGGGAGAACCCGGACCACGCGCCCCTTGTAGATGTTGCCGACGATCCCCTTCTCGCGCTTTCGCTCGAGATAGTACTCGTGGATCGTGCCGCTCTCGATCAGGGCCACGCGCGTTTCCGCGCCGGCCGCGTTGATCACCAGGATGCTGTTGCCTGCCATGTCGGACCTCGCCTGCCCGGTCCAGACACAAGGAAGGCGAGGCCCGCTTCGGGCCGCGAGCGCGCACGCCCCGGTGGTGCCGGGGCCCGCGGATCGCCTGTCGAGCTATTGCTCACGTTCGCATTCCCTGCGCCCGGGGAGGTCGCGGAGTTCGCGACCCACTGCCGAGCTCTAGAATTCGTTGCCTCAGGCGTCGGCGTAGCGCGGCGATCGCGGCTGGAAGCCGCGCGGCTCATCCGCCGCCCGCGCAAAGCTGACCCCTTCCTTCAAGACCTTGACTCCTCTTGGCCATGACCCGTCGCCGAACACGGCAGCCAGCACCTCGGCTGGCTTGGCGCTTCCCGATGGGTCCGCCTTCAAGCTGAATGCGACCCGCCCCGGTCCATCGACCGACAGGTGGGTCACCATCTCCTTCAAATCGATCTCACGCGACTTCGGTGCCGCCGATCTCTGGCTTCTCTTCTTCTCGCGGGCCTTGGGTGGGGCTGCTCTTCGCACCACCGACCGGTCCGCCGAATGAAAATCTTCAATTCTCCGGGAGAGCGTCTCCGCGCTCCAACCCTGCGGGAATTCTACCCGATAATGGACCGCGCGCACGGACTCTGACAACGAGGGGGCCCGGGAATCGATTTCACGGGCCTCGAGGAAGGTCAGTCCGCTCGGCAAAGCGCCGGCGAGCGCCCGCCCCGCGGCGGCCGCCTCGTGCCGTCCGACGAGCTCCAAGTCGAGGAATTCCGCGGTACTGGCCACTCCGACCGGCAGGGCCGGCCCGAAGGAGATGCGCGGTTTCGGGTGATATCCCTGGGAGAAGGCCACCGGGAGGCCGGCGCGCCGGACCGACCGGAGGACGGCGTGCATGACCTCCAGATGGGACAGGGCGACCAGCCTTCCCTCCTTGGCGTAGCGGACCCGGACGTGGGTCCGGACCGGGGTCTCCCGGGGCGCCGGAGGGGGTGGCGGGGCCTTCTTGTAGTCCTCCGGGAGGTAGACCCGGTTCTTCACGGCGTCGTAGTCGCAGGCGCCGCAGACGCTGCAGGGCGCGAGCACGCAGTCGGTGAGCTCGGACAGGTTGCGCGCCGCCGCGAGCTGCTTCTGGAGGTAGGCCTTCTCGACGCCGCAGTCGATCCGGTCCCAGGGCAGCACCTCGTCCATCCGGCGCCGCCGGTAGACGAACCAGTCCATTCCGACGCCGTGGACCCGCTCCATCTCGGCGAAGGCGGTCATCCAGCGCCCCTCGTCGAACCACTCCGACCAGCCGTCGAGCCGCTGCCCGGCCCGGAAGGCGTGGAGGATCGCCGTCCCCACGCGCCGGTCGCCGAGCGCCAGCACGCCCTCGACCGAGGCCTGCCGCGAGTCGTGCGGCTTGAAGGAGATGGCGCCGCTCTTCCCGCCCAGCTCCGAGGTCACGAGCGCCTGGCGGCGCCGCGTCTCCTCGGGCGTGATCATCGGCTCCCACTGGAACGGGGTGAAGGGCTTGGGGACGAAGGTGCTCGCGCCCAGGTTGATGGCCGCCGAGCTCTTGCCGGGGGGCAGGGCGCGGCGGGCCGCGCCCAGGCAGCGCCGGGCCAGCCGGGCGATGGCCACCACGTCCTCGTCCCGCTCCTCGGGCAGGCCGATCATGAAGTAGAGCTTGAGCAGCGACCACCCGTTCTTGAAGATCGACTCGACCGCGGCGAGCAGGTCCTCCTCGCGGTTGCCCTTGTTGATGACCGCGCGCATGCGCTCGGTGGCCGCCTCGGGCGCCAGCGTGAAGCCGGTCTTGCGGACGCGGGCGATCTTCTCGGCCAGCGCGTCGTTCATGGTCTCGGTGCGCAGGGACGGGAGCGACAGCGAGATCTTCTCGGTCTCGTACCGGTCGAGGAAGTCGTCGAGCAGCGGGTTCAGGCAGGCGTAGTCGCCCGACGAGAGCGAGAGCAGCCCGACCTCCTCGTAGCCGGAGGCGCGCAGCCCCTGCTCGGCCACCCGCAGCACCGTCTCCGGGCTGCGCTGCCGGGTGGGGCGGGTGATCATCCCCACCTGGCAGAAGCGGCAGCCGCGCGTGCAGCCCCGCTGCAGCTCGATGGGCAGCCGGTCGTGCACGGTCTGCATGAAGGGGACGACCGGGTGCTCGTAGGCCGACGTGGAGAGCGTGTCGATGTCCGGCACCACGCGGCGGACCACCTTCTCGTAGCCGGGCAGGAGCGGGTCCATCGCCAGCAGCGCGTGGGTGGCCGGGTCGAAGCGGGGAGCGAAGAGCGACGGGACGTAGACGCCGGGAATGGCCGCCAGCCGCCGGTGCAGGCCGGCCCGGTCCTCGCCGCTCCCCTTCCAGGCCAGCACGGCGTCGGCGATCTCGTGGACCACGTCCTCGCCGTCGCCCACCGCCAGCGCGTCGAAGAAGTCGGCCACCGGCTCGGGGTTGAAGGCGCACGGCCCGCCCCCGATGACCACCGGATCGGCCGCCGTGCGCTCCCGCGTGAGCACCGGGATGCCGGCGAGGTCGAGGAGCGCGAGCGCGCTCGTGTAGGCGAGCTCGGACTGGAGCGTCACGCCGAGCACGTCGAGTTCCCGGACCGGCGCGCGCGACTCCAGCGTGAAGAGGGGGTGCCCGTTCTGGCGCAGCATCGCCTCCATGTCGGGCCAGGGCAGGAAGACCCGCTCGCAGGCCACGTCGGTCCGGTCGTTCAGCGCGTGGTAGAGGAGGCGGAACCCCAGGTTGGACATCCCGACCTCGTAGGTGTCGGGGAAGGCCAGCGCGAAGCGGAGGCGGACCTGGGCCGGATCCTTGCGGACGCTCCCGAACTCGCATCCCACGTAGCGGGACGGCTTCTGGACCGCGAGGATGATCTCGTCGAGGGAGAGGAGGGTCGTCATGTCGCCGGGCGGCGGGTTCGAACCGCCGGTTGCCCGTATCCGCGGCCGCGCCTGCGGTCGCCGGGGGGATCGGGACCTAGCACGGCACCCGGCGCGGGGGCAAGGGAGCCCCGTGAAAACGGGGACTTGCTCAGCGCGTGACCGAGAACGGGCCGGCGTCTCCCCGGGGAGGCTCCCAGGTCACCTCGAGCCCCTCGACCCGGGCCGACGGCGGGCCGCGCCGGCAGAAGGCGACGAGCGCCAGCACCGCCTCGCGCGCCCCCTCCGCCACCACCTCCACCGATCCGTCGGGCAGGTTGCGGACGGTCCCGGAGAGGCCGAGCCGGGCGCCCTCCCCGGCCGTCGACTGCCGGTAGAAGACCCCCTGGACGAGGCCGGTGACGCGCAGGCGCGCCCGCGCCGCCGCGCTCACCCCTCCCCCTCCAGCAGGCGCAGGAACCCCGCCTCGTCGACGATCTTCACTCCGAGTTCACGGGCCTTCTCCGCCTTCGACCCGGCGTCCTCCCCCTCGACGACCAGGTCGGTCTTGCGGGAGACGCTGCCCGACACCTTCCCGCCGCGCCGCTCGATCTCCGCCTTGGCCTCGTCGCGGGAGAGCCTGACCAGGCCGCCGGTGAGGACCACGGTCTTGCCGGCGAAGACGCCGCCGCGAGGCGCCTCCTCCGGCGCGGGACGGACGCCGGCCTCGACGAGCCGGTCCACCACGCGCCGGTTCTGCGGCTCGTCGATCCAGGCCCGGATCGCCCGGGCCGTCTCCGGACCGACGTCGCGCACGCCGAGCAGGTCCTCCTCGCTCGCGGAGAGGAAGCGCTCGAGCGTGCCGAAGTGGCGCGCCAGCGTGGCCGCCGTGGCGTCCCCGACCTGCGGGATCCCGAGCCCGAAGAGCAACCGGCGCAGGCCGAGCGTCCTGGACCTGTCGAGCGCCTCCTGGATGCGCCGGGTTCGCGGGACCCCCAGCTTCACGGTGGAGCCGGTCTTGGTCTCGGCGATCTCCATCGCCTCCCAGGTCGCCGTGGGGAGCGCGTAGAGGTCGGCGAAGTCGCGGACGTGCCCCTTCGCCACCAGCGCCGCCGCCACCGCCTCGCCCAGCCCGTCGACGTCGAGGGCCCGTCGCTGCGCGAAGTGGGTGAGCCGCCCCACCAGCTGGGCCGGGCAGGCCGCCCCGGTGCAGCGGTAGACCTTCTCCCCCTCCTCGCGCACCACCCGGGCGCCGCACTCCGGGCACCGGTCGGGGAAGACGAAGGGGCGCTCGGTCCCGTCGCGCCGCTCCGGGATCGGCTTCACCACCTCGGGGATGACCTCCCCGGCGCGCCGGATGAGGACCACGTCGCCGATGCGGACGTCCTTGCGCCGCATCTCGTCCTCGTTGTGGAGCGTGGCGCGGGACACGGTGGCGCCGCCGAGCCGGACCGGCGTCACCTCGACGACCGGGGTGAGGACGCCGGTGCGACCGACCGAGGCCCAGATGCGCTCGACCCGCGTGGTCTCCTCCTGCGGCGGGAACTTGAAGGCCACGGCCCATCGCGGGAACTTGCTCGCCGCCCCGAGCCGGCGCTGCTCGTCCAGCCCGTTCACCTTCACCACCAGCCCGTCGGTGTCCCAGGGGAGCACGAAGCGGCGCTCGGCCATCTCCTCCTTGCGCCGCTTCACCTCGGCGATGCCGCGGCAGAGCCGGTTCTCGGGGTTCACGGCGAAGCCCCAGGCGGCGAGGGCCGCGAGCTTCTCCCAGTGGGTGGGCCAGCCGGGCTCGCCGGGCAGCAGCGCCTCGTACGCCACGAAGGAGAGCGGGCGGGTGGCGGTGACGCGCCAGTCGAGCTGGCGCAGGGACCCGGCCGCGGCGTTGCGGGGATTGGCGAAGGGCTCCGCCCCCTGGCGCAGCAGCACCCGGTTCATCGCCTCGAAGTGCTCCTTCTGGAGCAGCACCTCGCCCCGGACCTCGAGCCGCGCCGGCGCATGCCCGGCGAGCCGGGGCAGGACGCCGGCGTTCGCCCCCAGGGACCCGATGGTGCGCAGGTTCCGGATCACGTCCTCGCCGACCGCGCCGTCGCCGCGGGTCGAGCCCTCGGCGAGCTCGCCCTCGAGGTAGACGAGCTCGACCGCCAGCCCGTCCAGCTTCGGCTCGCAGACGTAGTCGACCGGCGCGTCGGCCGGAAGGTCGAGCAGCCGGTGGACCCGGGCGTCGAACTCGTCGAGGTCCTCGTCGCTCACCACGTTGCCGAGGGAGAGCATCGGCTCGCGGTGGGCGACCTTGGCGAACTTCTCGCCGGGCTCGCCGGAGACGCGCCGGGTGGGGGAGTCGGCGGTGGCGAGCCCCGGGTGGGCCTCCTCGAGCGCGAGGAGTTCCCGCATCAGCCGGTCGTACTCGGCGTCGGAGAGAACCGGGTTGTCGAGGACGTAGTAGGCGTGATCCGCCTCGCGGATCCGTGCCTTGAGCTCGTCGATGCGCCTCGCCGCCTGACCGGCCATGCGCGAAGTGTTACGCGGCGCCGGTCGGCGGGGCAACCTTCGCGGCGATCAGAAGACGTTGGTGGGGGCGGCGCCGGGGTCGATGAGGACGAAGCCGTTGCCGTACCCCTGGTAAACTTGGAGGAGGGTGTTCTGGACGCCGTCGCCGTCGATGTCGCACTGCCCCGTCACCCACATCAGCATGGTCCCGGGCTCGTAGGCGTAGCTGTAGGTGCAGTAGGTGGACCCGTCGATCTGGAGGGAGAGGCTCTGGAAGCCCGCCTTGTCGAGGCGCCAGCCGTGCCGGTCGGCGTCGGGGATGTCCACCGGGTTCCGGGCGCTGGCCAGGAGCCCGACCGGCGAGCTCGAGTTGATGACGAGGTCGCCGACGCTCTTGGCGATGGCCCGCATGATGGGGTCGCGCTCCGCGATCTTCGAGCGCAGCATCATCGTCCGGAACTCGGGGATGGCGATGCTGGCCAGGATCCCGATGATCGCCACCACGATCATGAGCTCGATCAGCGTGAACCCGCGAGACGAACCGCTTGTCGGCTTCTTCATGGCTTCGCTCCTTCACCCTGCTGCTGGGAACCGGCGGGGGTCACCACGAACGTCCCGGGAGCGACCTCCCGGATCTGGTTTCCCTTCGCCTTCTCCAAATTCTTGAACCGCTCGATCTCCTGGGGATCGACGGCCGCGCCCGAGGGCGCCACCACGATCTTCCCCTTCGGGGTCACCGCGCCCACGGTCCCCGCGGGCGCGCCGGCGACCGACGGGATCGTGGTGTTCGGGCGGTTGACGTAGCGGTAACCGTGGTAGGCCGCGGCGCCGATCACCGCCAGCGCGAGCAGCGCCACCATGCCCCAGGGCACGTGGCTCGGCTCGCGCTCGGGCTCCGCCTGGGCCCGCACCACGCGGGTGACCGGAGCGGCCACGGTGCGCCGGGCCCTCCGGCTGGTGGTGATCTCCTCCACCACCTCGGCGGGAGCCACCTGCTGGAGCGCCTCGGTCAGGTCGATGGCCTCCTTGACCAGCGCGTGCCGGATCCCCTCGAGCGCGCGGAGGACCTCGGGCGCGACGTCCTCGCTCTCGATCTTCATCTCGGCGAGGACGTCGTCGATGCCGACCAGGATGTCCTGCACCGCGATCTGGTCGATCTGGGCGCCGAGCGCCGGCAAGGTGTCGATGGCCGCGGCGACCTGCCAGCGGAGCCCGATGGCCCGCCGCACCGGGGCGGCGTCGAAGGGGAGCTTCTGCCCCACGGCAGCGGCCTTCTCGGCGGTGGACAGGGAGGCGACGAGCCTCTCGGTGACGGGGCGCAGCCGCTGCTCCGGCCAGAGCCCGGAGAGGGCGGCACGGACGACGGCGAGCCCGTCGGTCGCGGAGAGGACCGTCCCGGGCCAGACGGAGGACGGGGCGGTGGGTGGCGGAGTGGGCTCCGGGACCGGCACCGGCTCGGGCGGGGGCGTCGCGGCGTCGGCCGCGGCCTCGTCCTCGAAGATGGCGTCGAACTGCGCATCGCCGGCGGCGGAAGCAGCCGGCGCAGGCGGCGGCGCGGGGAGCGGCCCAGGCGTCGGGGTCATCGTCGGCCGCGGACGGGGCGTCGCCGCGGGCGGCACCGGCCGGGGGCGCGGGGGCGG
>JBAXVO010000161.1:0-7790 GCA_037129355.1 Deltaproteobacteria bacterium
GTTTTGGCCGCATTTTGGCCGCACTTCCCCCGTGTCAGTCCACCCAGTAGACTACACGGATGTTCAGTTATGCCGACGGCTACCCTTCCCTCCCCAGCACCCACCGCCGGGGTGGCCCGGTCCACGTAGAGATCATCCTGCGAGACCTGGATGTCACCCTCGTCGAGAGGTACTTGACCACCGGAGAGCACGCCCTCGAGCGCGAGCCTGGCGCCGCCCAACCGGCCGCGTCCCCCACCTACCCCCAGGCGGCCTGAATCATGGCCCGCACGGCCGTCCTCCCCTCCCCCGCTCGACGCCGTCACCCTCGCCTACGTCGAGCAGGTCCGCGCCGAGCGGCTGAAGACCGCCGTTCAATCCCCCCGTCCCCGACAAGAAGGCGCTCGTCCGCAGCGACACCGGGGCGTACCTCTCAGTCGTTGGCAAGAGCTACGGAGCGGCATTCCCTCCGACAAACAACTCCTCGAGAAGGCGGAGCGGCGACCACGAAATCAACACCATCTCTGGGTTAGGGTAACCATCGCCCGGAAGTTGTCAGGAACCGAAGCCCCCGCCTCCCTTGTCCTGCGAGACACCACTCGCCAGACTCCGGAGGAGCCCATGAGCAGCCTCGCATCCGATACCCTGAACGCCGACGTCGCCCAGGCCGCCCGTGGCGACCGGGAGGCCTTCGCCCGCCTGGTCCGGGCCACCACCGGGCTGGTCACAGCCATCACCGCCGTGGAGTCGCGCGACCTGGAGGCCTCGCGCGACGCAGCGCAGGAGGCCTACCTTCACGCCTGGCGCGACCTGCCGTCGCTTCGGAACTTGCAGTCCTTCCTGCCCTGGCTGCGGGAACTGGCGCGGCGGCGGGCACGCGAGGCGCGCGGGCGAGCCGGAGCGCTGGTGACCGGGGTGCCGGCCGAGGAGGCGCTGGCGGCGGCGGTGGACGCGGCGCCGGGGGCCGCCGAGCGGATGCTCCATGCCGAGGAGCGGCGCCTCCTCCAGCAGGCGCTCGACGCCCTGCCGGATGACGCGCGCGAGACAGTCGTCCTCTACTACCGCGAAGGGCGCTCGGCGGCGCAGGTGGCCCACCTCCTCGGCCTCTCCGAGGAGGCGGTCTGGCAGCGGCTCTCGCGGGCCCGGACTGCGCTCCGCGAGGATCTCCTGTCGCGCGCGGGCGATCTCTTCGAGCGCTCCGCGCCCGGTGCGGCCTTCGCCACGGCGGTGCTGGCGGCGCTCGGTACGGCGGCACCGGTCGCTGCGGGGGCGGCCACCGCCTCGGGCGTAGGGGCGTCGGCTACCGCCGGAGCGGTGGCCGGCACGGCGGCGGTGGTGGGCGGCGCCGGGCTTCTGGCGTCGCTGGCCATGGGCGGCGAGACCCGCCTCTTCCTCGAGTGCGCCGAGGGCGAAGACGAGCGGCGCGCAGTGCGCCGGTACGGCCGGTTCTCGCAGGCCTCCATCGCGGTCTTCGCGGTCGGCCTCCCCGTCGTTGCCGCGGTGCTGAAGCTCAGCTGGCTCTTCACGGCCAGTTTCGGCGCCTACGCGCTCTCGCTGGTGGTGCTGCAGCGGACGATGGTCCCGTCCGGCGTGCTGACGCGGGTGAAGGCAAGGCGCGGCGCCTGCACGGCGCTCCGCGTGGGTCAGGCCGTAGGCCTCGTCCTCGGGGTCGCCTGTCTTGCCCTGGCCGCGTGGTGGTACACGCGGTGATAGCGAGTGAAGTTGGGGGGCGAAGACGGATTGCGACGCTCCGGCATCGCGAGCCCAGGCCCCGCTTCCGTCGGCAGCACCCTGCCCCACCCCGCTTCGCACGCCGCCTTCTTCACGGATCGTGTCTTGGCGAACCACGGCGCTTGCCATGCCTCCCCCCCTCGCTACGAGCACCTCCCCATTCCGTACGGTCCCGTCCGGGGCCTCGGAGCCCGGCCCCCCTCACGAGGCAATCCGCTAGAATCGGTGGATGGCATCTACACCTGCCCATCCTTTCGCGCCGGGTGAAGCCGGCCTGTCGGATGCGTGGGTGGCGAGGGTCGCTGCCGCGACGCGCGAGCACGGCCGAGACGTCGCCCAGCTCGATGGCGCCTTCCTGGCCCGGTGCCTGGACCGGCGGCGGGAGGTCACGGCCACGCCGACCCTGGAAGCGTACGTCGCGCGCCTGGAGCGCGACGGCATCGAGGCTGAAGCCTTCTTCTCGTCGCTCGACATCCACCACAGCGAGCTGTTCCGCGCCCCCCTGGTCTTCGCGCTTCTCGAGGAACGGATCCTTCCCGGTCTCGTGAGGCGGGCGGAGTCAACGGGCGGGGCCGAGATCCGGGTGTGGTCGGCGGGCTGTGCCGCCGGGCAGGAGGCCTACTCGGTCGCGATCCTCCTCGCCGAGCTCGCCGAGGCATCGGCGACGCCGATCCGGTTCCGGGTCATCGCCACCGACACCTCGATGGCCCAGGTCGAGCTGGCCCGCGCCGGCTCGTACAGTGAGCTGTCGATGCGAAACGTCAGGCTTTGCCACCTGCGTCGGTGGTTCGAGACGGGCGGTTCTGGCTGGACCGTGAATGCCGGCCTGCGCGCCCTCGTGGACTTCTCGGTGCACGACCTGCTCGACCCCCGCAGCGCGAACCCACCGGCGAGCATCTTCGGGTGGTTCGACCTCGTGCTCTGCAGCAACGTCCTCTACTACTACCGACCCGACGTCCAGCATCGGATCCTCGACAGGCTTCGGGCCTCCCTCTCCGTTGACGGAATCCTCGCGACAGGAGAGGCCGAGCGCGAGCCTGTCCTGGAGTCTGGCGGGTTCCAGGCCATGGCTCATGGAGTGCCGTTGTTCACCAGGCGGAGGTGAACCCGTGAGCCTCGCAGACCTCAAGGTCGGGACGCGGCTGTGGCTGGGAATGGGCCTCATCGTGCTGCTCTCGGCGCTTCTCGCTGCAACGGCCTGGGCTGGCGCCCAGGCGCTCTGGCAGCAGACGGCAGGGCTTCACGACCATCCCCTCCTCGTGCGGCGGGCGCTCGCCGACCTGCAGGCCGACATCGCCGGAATCCAGCTGGATACCAAGGGCGCTCTCCTCGCCGACTCCCCGGCCCGGTCCCTGGAGGCCCAGGCGAGCATCGAAGCCCGACGCGACGACTCGCTGCGCCACCTCGCCGTGATCGAGGAGCGCTACCTCGGGCCGAAGGAGGACGTCGTCCAGGTCGGCGAGGCGTTCTCGAGGTGGTCCTCCCAGAGCCGGGAAGTCTTCCGGCTGCTCCGCGAGGGCCGACGCCCCGATGCGATCGCCATGGACGGGCCGAGTGGGGCCGAACACGCCAGCCTCGTCGCACTCCAGGAAGGGTTCGACCGGATCGACCGCTTCGCGCTGGCCAGGGGAGACGCGTTCTACCGCGAGGCCCAGGAGCAACGGGCCTCCCTGGAGCGCCGTCTCGGGATCGTTTCGGCGACCATCCTCGGGCTGTCCCTGCTCATCGCCTGGCTGCTGACGGCGAGCATCCGGCGGCCGATCCAGAAGCTCACCGATGTCGCCCGGGAGTTCAAGCAGGGGAGGATGGATGGTCGGGTGACCGGGGTCTCGGGCAGCGAGCTGGGAGTGCTCGGCTCGGTGTTCAACGACATGGCCGGCGAGATCCAGGCGGTCACGGATCTGCGAGAACGCGTGGCCAGGATCTCCGACGTCATGGTCCGTCACGGCGACCCGCGCGCCTTCTTCCTCCACCTCATCCGCGCGTTGATGCAGGACTCCGACTCGCAGGTGGGGGCCGCCTACCTCCGGGCCCCATCCGGGACGGAGTTCCTGCTCTTCGAGTCGATCGGGCTCTCGTCCGACGCACGGCGCAGCTTCTCCTCGGCCGGGATGGAAGGGGAACTGGGACCCGTTCTCGCCTCCCGTGCGATCCAGCGCGTGACCGACATCCCTCCCGACACGCGCTTCGCCTTCTCCGCGGTGACCGGTGACATCCTGCCCCGGGAGATCGTGACCATCCCGGTGGTGGCCGGAAGCGACGTGGTCGCGGTGATCTCGCTCGCCAGCGTCCGCCCGTACCGGCCCGAGGCCCTCGGCCTGCTGGAGGCGATCAGCGGCACGCTGACGGCCCGTGTGAGTGGCGTGCTCATCGCCGGGAAGACGCAGGAGCTGGCCGCACGGCTCGAGGAGCAGAACCGGGAGCTCGACGCCCAGAAGCGTGAGCTCATCGTGCAGGCCGACGAGCTGACCCAGCACAACACCGAGCTGGAGATGCAGAAGCGCCAGCTCGACGACGCGAACCGGCTCAAGACCGTCTTCCTCTCCAACATGAGCCACGAGCTCCGGACTCCCCTCAACTCGGTGATCGCGCTCTCCGGCGTGCTGGAGCGGCGGCTGGCCCGGACCATCGGCGAGGAGGAGCGCGGATACCTCGAGATCATCCAGCGGAACGGGAAGAACCTGCTCGCGCTCATCAACGACATCCTGGACCTGTCGCGCATCGAGAGCGGGCGGGAGGAGCTCCGGCTGTCCCGGCTGTCCTTGCGTGACCTGGCCAGCGACGTCCTGTCCATGCTGGAGGTGCAGGCGAACGGGAAGGACATCGCGCTCCGGAACCTGGTGGACGCGGAGTTGCCTCTCCTCGTGAGCGACGCCGACAAGTGTCGTCACATCCTCCAGAACCTGGTCGCGAACGCGGTCAAGTTCACCGAGAGGGGTGGGGTGGAGATCTCCGCGGCCGTCGAGGGCAATCGAGCCAGGCTGTCGGTACGAGACACCGGGATCGGCATCCCGGCCGACAAGCTCGGGGTGATCTTCGAGGAGTTCCGGCAAGCCGACGAGACCACCTCTCGCAGATTCGGCGGCACCGGACTCGGGCTCTCCATCGCCAGGAAGTACGCGCGGCTCCTCGGGGGCGACGTGACCGTGGAGAGCGCCGTGGGCGAGGGATCGACCTTCACGCTCTCCCTTCCGCTCGCGCTCGACGCGGGGAAGGCGACCACGGCCGTGGACACGCCGCGCGTCGTCGGGCACACCGAACCCCGCCGCTCGGCGCCTCCCGGGCGCGGGCGACGCATCCTCCTCGTCGAGGACAGCGAACCAGCCATCGTTCAGATGACCGAGATCCTCCGGGCCGAAGGGCACCTCGTGGAGGTGGCGCGCACCGGAAGGCTGGCGCTGGAGGTGGTCTCGCGGGAGCCCCCCGACGGGGTGATCCTGGATCTCATGATGCCCGAGGTGGACGGATTCCAGGTACTCGAGGCCCTCCGCCGCGACCCGACGACCCGTGCGCTCCCGGTGATCATCCTCACCGCGAAGCATGTGACCCTCGAGGAACTGGCCGTCCTCGAGACGAACCACGTTCACCAGCTCATCCAGAAGGGAGACGTCGACAGGGGCGCGCTCCTCGACGCGGTCGCGGCGATGCTGGCCGACCCGGAGGACAGCGTCCGCCCTTCGGGGCGGCGTCGCCCGGGGCGGTCGGGAAGGCCCGTCGTGCTGGTGGTGGAGGACAACCCGGACAGCCTGCGCACCGCCAGGGCCATCCTGCAGGAGCGCTACGAGGTGCTCGAGGCGCGGGACGGCCGCGAGGGAGTGGAGATCGCCCGGCGCAACCTGCCCGACCTGATCCTGATGGACATCGCCATGCCGGTGATGGACGGCATCCGGGCGCTGGCCGAGCTTCGCAAGGACCACGCACTGCGCGACATCCCGGTCTACGCACTCACTGCGAGCGCCATGGCAGGGGATCGAGAGGCGATCCTGGCGCACGGGTTCGACGGGTATGTCTCGAAGCCCATCGACGGCGCCGTCCTGATGACCGTGGTGGCTGGCGCGATGGGGGGCTGAGGGAGCGGTGGAACCGAGCGGGCTCAAGATCCTGGCCATCGACGACACGCCCGACAATCTCGTGGCGCTGAGGGCGGTCCTCGCCGAGGCGCTGCCAGGGGCCACGCTCTTCACCGCCCACGATGGCCGGAGGGGAGTGGAACTGGCCCGTGCCCAGGACCCCGACGTGGTGCTCCTCGACATCGTCATGCCGGTCATGGACGGGTTCGCCGTCTGCCGGCAGCTCAAGGCGGACGCCCGGCTTCGCGACATCCCGGTCGTCTTCCTGACCGCGCTGCATACCGACAGGACGGCCCGGATCGAGGCGCTCGACGTCGGCGCCGAGGGGTTCCTTTCCAAGCCTCCCGACGAGCAGGAGCTCACCGCCCAGATCCGGGCCATGGCGAGGCTCAAGGCCGGAGCCCGGATGCAGCGCCTGGAGAAGGAAGAGCTGGAGGCCCGCGTCCAGCAGCGGACGCAGCAGCTGGCCCAGGAACTGGACGAGCGCCGGAGGGCGGAGGTGGACCGGGAGCGGCTCGCCATGGCCATCGAGCAGGCGGCCGAGACGATCGTCGTCACCGACCCCCAGGGGTTCATCGTCTACGCCAACCCGGCCTTCGAGGCGGCGTCCGGCTACACGCGAGCCGAGGCGATCGGCCAGAACCCAAGGATCGTGAAGAGCGGAGTCCAGGGTGACGAGTTCTACAGTGTCCTCTGGGAGACCATCGCCGCCGGGAGGATCTGGAAGGGGCAGATCGTCAACCGGCGGAAGGACGGTCGACTGTTCACCGAGGAGGCGACCATCTCGCCGGTCCGGAATTCTGCCGGTGCGATCACCAGCTACGTGGCGGTGAAGCGCGACATCACCCGCGACCTCATGCTCGAGGCGCAGCTGCTCCAGTCCCAGAAGATGGAGAGCATCGGGCGCCTGGCCGGGGGCGTGGCCCACGACTTCAACAACATCCTGGCGGTCATCCTGACCAGCACCGCGTTCGCGCTCGAGACCGTGAAGGAGGAGGGCAGCCTCCGCAACGACATCCTCGAGATCCAGGAGGCCGGGGAGCGTGCGGCGGCCCTGACGCGACAACTTCTCGCCTTCAGTCGCAAGCAGATCATGAAGGTCGAGCCCATCGCGCTCAACTCGCTCATCGACGGGCTCGAGAAGATGCTGAAGCGGGTGATCGGCGAGGACATCGACCTGGTGAAGGACCTCGCCCCGGACCTGGGTGTCGTTCGCGCCGATCCCGGCCAGATCGAGCAAGTGATCATGAACCTGGCGGTGAACGCCCGCGATGCCATGCCCGAAGGCGGTACCCTCACCATCCGCACCCGAAACGTGAAGCTGGAGGCGGAGGCCGGGGTACTGGACGATGCCCCCGCGACCGCTCCTCGCGTGCTCCTGGAGGTGGTCGATACCGGCGTGGGGATGGACGGCCCCACCAAGGCAATGCTCTTCGAGCCGTTCTTCACCACCAAGGAGAGGGGGAAGGGCACGGGCCTGGGGCTTCCGACCGTGTACGGCATCGTGACGCAGAGTGGCGGGAACATCCGCGTGTGGAGCGAGCCGGGGAAGGGCACCGTCGTGTCGGTCTTCCTCCCGCCGTGCTCCTCTCCGGCAACCGACGCCCCCCGGCCCCTCCCGGCGGCAAAGCTGACCGGAACCGAGACGGTCCTCGTGGTCGAGGACGATGCATCGGTGCGCTCCCTTTGCAGGCGGATGCTCGTGAGCGCCGGCTACACGGCGCTCGTCGCCGAGGACGGATTTGCCGCCCTGACTCTCTGCAAGAACCACCCAGGGGACATCCAGATCGTCCTCAGCGACGTCGTGATGCCGCAGATGAGCGGCCGCGCCTTCGGCGAGCGATTGGCCGAGGTGCGGCCCGGCGCCCGGATCCTCTTCATGTCGGGCTACACCGACGACGCCATCGGAAGGCAGGGGATCCTCGAGCCGGGCGTGAACTTCATCGCCAAGCCGTTCTCGCAGGAGGAACTTCTCCGGGCGGTGCGGGCCCTGCTCGACCGGAACCCGAC
>JBAXVO010000162.1:0-7640 GCA_037129355.1 Deltaproteobacteria bacterium
CGCGGCAGCCCTCCGCGACCCGCGGAAGGACCCGCCGCGTCCGGGTGGAGGTGGAGGTCGCCGAGTCGAGCCCGGTGCCGGCGGTCCGCGGATTCCTGGTGCTGAAGCGGCTGGAGGGGGCCGGGCCGATCGCCTCCTCGATCCCCGCCGCCGAGGAGCTGCGGGCGGGCCGGATGCCGGGGCGGACCCTCGCGGTCGAGATCGAGACCGACCTGGCGATCCCGGAGGTGGAGCGGACGCTCGCCCAGATCGCCGACCTGGCGCGCATCGAGGTCCGGGAGGTGGAGGAGGCCTCCCCGGCGCCCGCGCCCTCCCGCCCGGAGGCAGCCGCGGAGCCGGCCCGGACCGTGCGCGTGCGCGCCGAGATGCTCGACGAGTTCCTCGACGTGTCGGGGGAGCTGCTGCTCGCCACGGCCCGCCTGCGCGAGCTCGGACGGGCCATGCCCGAGGCCAGCCGCCGCGCCCACGAGGAGGGGGTCGACCGGCTCCAGGCCATCGCCAAGGACCTGTACGGCCGGGTGATGACGGCCCGCATGACCCCGCTCACCGCCCTCTTCGACCGCCTTCCCCGGGCGGCGCGCGACCTGGCCCGCCGCACCGGGAAGCAGGTCGACGTGGTCGTGACCGGCACCGAGATCGAGGTCGACCGGGCGCTGCTCGACGAGATCTCCGACCCGGTGCTCCACCTCCTCCGCAACGCCGTCGACCACGGGCTCGAGACCGCCGCGGACCGCATCGCCGCCGGCAAGCGCCCCACCGGGCGGGTCGAGGTGTCGGCGCGCCGGGAGCGCGACCGGGTCATCGTGGAGGTCTCCGACGATGGGCGCGGGATGGACCCCGATGCCCTGCGCCGCTCGGCCGTGGCGAGAGGGGCCATCACCGCCGAGGCGGCGGCCGCGCTTCCCGACCCGGAGGCGCTGCTCCTCGCCTGCCTGCCCGGTGTGTCCACCGCCGGGCGGGTCACCGACGTCTCCGGACGCGGCGTGGGGATGGACGCCGTGAAGCGGAGCGTCGAGGCCCTCTCCGGCACCATCTCCATCCAGAGCAGCCGCGGGAAGGGAACCCGATTCACGCTGCGGCTGCCCCTCACGGTGGCGATGCAGCCCGTCCTCCTCGTCCGGGTCGGCCAGGAGGTGGTGGCCATTCCGGTCTCCAAGGTGTACGGGGCGGCCCAGGCGACCATGGAGGGGCTCGACCGGGCCGGGGGCGCTCCCCAGCTGGCCTTCGCCGGCGGGCACGTCCCGGTGCGCGACCTGGGGGAGCTCCTCGGGGCCGGCGCGGCGCCGCCGGGGGTGCGCCGGTCGATCGTCATCACCGAGAGCGACACCGGCCGGGTCGGCCTCGCGGTGGATCAGCTCCTCGGGCAGCATGAGGCGGTGCTGAAGCCGCTCCACAGCCCGCTCTCCCTGGTTCCCGGCCTGTCGGCGGTCACGGTGCTCGGCAACGGGCGCCCCGTCTTCGTCCTCGACGTCCCCCGGCTGGTGGCGGCATGAGGGATCGCCTGCTGCGGCGGGGGGAGACCCTGGAGACGCTGCGCCGCCTCGCCTCGGAGGGAGGGCGCGAGGCGGCCGCGGCCATCGGGCGGCTGCTCGATCGCCCCACCGAGGTGGACGAGGCCCGGCTCCACGAGGGGCCGGACGCCGCGGGGGTCGCCCGGATGGTGGGGCGTCCCGACCTGGATCTCGTCGCCATCGCCATGGAGCTGCAGGAGCCGCTCGGCGGGCGGCTCCTCCTCCTCCTCACCGCCGACGAGGCGGAGCGGGTCGCCCAGCGGCTCGTCCCCGACGCGGCGGCCGGGTCCCTCGACACGGTCGGGGAGAGCGCGCTCACCGAGATGGGCAACATCGCCGGCTCCGCCTTCGTCTCGGCGCTGGCCGAGCGCATCCAGTCGCGGCTGCTGCACGGCGTCCCGCGCCTCACCCGCGGCAGCGCGCGCACCTGCCTCGACACCCTGGCGCCCGGAGCCGCCGGGCCGGCGCTCGGCGTCCGCTTCGGGTGGCCCGACGCCGTCGGGACCCTGCTGCTGCTGCCCGACCCGGAGCGCCTCGACGCCCTGGCCCGGATCCTGGAGATCCCCTGATGGACGAGAAGGAACTGCGGCGGCTGCTCGGGCGCCTCCGCCGGGGCGACACCGGCGTCGACGAGGTCGTGGGAGCGCTGAAGGGCGCCCCCTACGAGGAGGTGGGGGGCTACGCCGCCATCGACCACCACCGGATGCTCCGGGTGGGCATGCCCGAGGTGGTGCTGGCCGAGCGGAAGACCGCGGCCCAGGTGGCGGCCATCGCGCGGAAGCTCGCGGCCCGCGGCCCGCTCCTCGTCACCCGGCTCGCACCGGCCAAGGCGGTGCCGGCGCGCCGCGCGGTGCGGGGGTCCCGCTACGACCCGGTCTCGCGCACCCTCTCCCGCGGCCGGATGGACCTCCCGGTGCGCGGGCCGGTGGCGATCTGCTGCGCCGGGACGAGCGACGTCCCGGTCTGCGAGGAGGCGGCGGTGACGCTCGACGTGATGGGCGTCCCGGTGCTGCGCATCTACGACGTGGGCGTGGCCGGCCTGCACCGGCTGCTGGCCCGGCGCGGCGACCTCGACCGCGCGGTGGCGGTGATCGTGGCCGCCGGCATGGAAGGGGCGCTGCCCAGCGTGGTCGGCGGGCTCGTGGGCAAGCCCGTGATCGGCCTTCCCACCTCGGTCGGCTACGGGGCCAGCCTGGGCGGCCTGGCGCCGCTCTTCACCATGCTCAACTCCTGCGCGCCCAACGTGACCGTGGTGAACGTGGACAACGGCTTCGGCGCCGGGTTCGTGGCAGGGCTCATCGCCCGGAAGTAGGGTAGGGGACGATGGGGAAGCTCCTCTTGCTCGAGCCGGTGGGCGGGATCGCCGGCGACATGTTCGTCGCCGCGGCCCTCGACCTCGGCGTGTCGCGCGCGGCCCTCGACGAGGCGCTCTCGGGGCTTCGCCTTCCCGGCTTCCGGATCGTCGCCACGCGGGCCGAGGCGGGCGGGGTCTCCGGCACCCACGTCGAGGTGTGGATCGACGGGAAAGAGCCGGAGGCGCGCGGGCTCCCCGAGATCCTGGCGATCGTCGACGGGAGCACCCTCACCCCCCGAGCCCGTGCCGCTGCGCGCGCCGTCTTCGAGCGGATCGGACGGGCCGAGGCCAGGGTGCACGGCGTCCCCATCGAGCGGGTCCACTTCCACGAGGTCGGTGCGGTCGACTCGATCGTCGACGTCTGCGCCGCCGCCGCGGTGCTCGAGATCCTGGGGTGGCCGCGCGTCCTCTGCGCCCCGCCCGAGCTGGGGCAGGGCTTCGTCCACACCGCCCACGGCCGCCTCCCGGTGCCGCCGCCGGCGGTGGTGGAGATCCTGAAGGGAGTCCCGGTGAGGCCGGGAGGCCCGCCGGGGGAGGCGGTGACGCCCACCGGCGCGGCCATCCTCGCCGTGCTGGCCGAGGTGGCCGACCCGTCCACCTTCCCGGCCATCGTGGCCGAGCAGGTCGGGTACGGCGTGGGAACGGCGCGCTGGAGCGACCGGCCCAACGTCCTGCGCCTGACCCTCGGCGAGGAGGTCCGGCGCGGCGGCCTCTGGGTCGTCGAGGCCAACCTCGACGACTGCCCCGGTCAGCTCGTGGCCCGGGCCATCGAGGCGGCGCTCGCCGCCGGGGCGAGGGACGCCTGGGCCGCGCCGCTCACCATGAAGAAGGGGCGGCCGGGCATCCTGCTCGGTGCGCTCGCCGACGCGGACCGGCGCGACGCGGTGGCCCGGGTGCTCCTCGACGAGACCACGACCCTGGGCGTGCGGCTCCACCCGGTCGAGCGCATCGAGCTCGACCGGGAGCTCGTGCCGGTGGCGACGCCCTACGGGGAGGTGCGGGTGAAGGTGGCGCTCCGGGACGGCACCGCCGTCGGCGCCCACCCCGAGTACGACGACTGCCTGGCCCGGGCGCGCGAGCACGGTGTCCCGGTCCGGGAGGTGCTCGCCGCGGCGATCACCTCCTTCCGCTCCCGAGGGTGAGCCGCGTGCACGACCCGCTCTCGGAGGCCTTCGAGGGAAGTCCGCTCCCCACCGCGCTCGTCGCGGGAGGGCGCGTGCTCCGGGCGAACCCCGCCTTCGCGCGCGCGGTGGGGCGCGATCCCGACGCCTGCGCCGGCGTGCTGCTCGCGTCGCTGCTCCCGCCGGGGAAGGAGCCGAGGGGGCGCGGGGACGGGGATGGCCCGTGGCTCGCCGTGATCGAGCCCCCTCCGCCCGGCGCCGGCACGACCCGGGCGCTCCTCGACCTGACCCGCGGGCTCGCCCAGTCCCACGCGCAGGAGGACGTCGCCGCGGCGCTGGCCCGGGCCCTCGCCTCCCTCTTCCCGGGGCGGGTCCACTGCATCCGGCTGCTCGATCCGAAGACCCTCGCGAAGGTGGCGACCCTCTCCTCCGTGCCGCTCCTGCCGGGGACGCTGCCCCCGCCCGCGCTGCGCCGGGTCGCGGTGCAGCAGGCCGGCCTCTCCGAGGCCGCGCTCGAGTCGGGCGGCCTGCGGCTCGTCGACGAGGACGCCCCCTGCTGCGCCGGGAGCGAACGCGCGGTGGCGGTCCCGCTGGCCGTCGGCAGCCAGCTCTTCGGCATCGTCAGCCTCGAGTACCCGCCCGGCGCCCCGTCCTTCCCCGCCGAGGACGAGCCGCTGCTCGTCCAGGTCACGAACCCCGCGGCGCTCGGGCTCCGCAACCTGCGCTCGGTGGCCGAGGTCACCTTCCTCAAGAACTACCTGGAGGAGCTGCTCGAGAACGCCAACGCGCTCATCCTGGTCACCAACCGGCAGCACCACGTCCTCCTCTTCAACCGGGCCATGGCTCGCCTCACCGGCCGGGGCGGCGAGGAGGCGCTCGGGTCCGACCTGCTCGCGCTCCTGCCCGCCGGGGAGCGGGAGCGCACCCGGGACGTCCTCGAGCGGAGCATCGCGGGGGAGGCGGTGACCGGTTTCGAGACGCGCGTCGCGCTGCGCGGCGGCGGGGAGGCGCTCGTCACCTTCCACACCGCGCCCATCGTCGGGCACGGGGGCGAGGTGGAAGGCGTCATCGCCATCGGGCAGGACCAGACCGCGCTCCGCGCCATGGAGCAGCGGGCCGAGCACTTCCAGCGCCTGGCCGCGGTGGGCCGGATCGCCGCCGGCATCGTCCACGAGCTCAACAACCCGCTCGTGGCCGTCGTCACCTACTCCGATCACCTGCTCGAGCGCCGGCGCGGCCGCGAGCTCGACCCCGGCGACGCCGAGAAGCTGCGCCGCATCCGGGACGCCGGGGAGCGCATCCAGCGGCTCGCCCGCGACCTCATCACCTACGCCCGCCCCAGCGCCGACCGGCCCGAGACGCTCGACCTGGGCATCCTCCTCGACCAGGCCGCCCGCATGTGCGACCCGGCGCTCCGCGATGCCCGGGCCCGGGTCCGGCTCGACGTGGCCCCCGCGCCCACCATCCTGGGCGGTCGGGCCGGACTGCTCCAGGTCTTCGTGAACCTGATCACGAACGCGGCCCATGCCCTCCCGCCGGAGGGCGGGACGGTCACCCTCTCGCTCTCGAGCCGGGGCGAGGCGGTGGTGGCCCGGATCACCGACGACGGCAAGGGGATGGCCCCCGAGGTGAGGGGGCGGATCTTCGAGCCCTTCTTCAGCACCAAGGAGGGCGGGCGCGGCGTGGGGCTCGGGCTCTCCATCGTCCAGGGCATCGTGGCCCGCCACGGCGGGACCATCGACGTCACGAGCGAGCCGGGGAAGGGGACCACCTTCGAGGTCCGGCTCCCGCTCTGCGCCCCGGCCCCCTGGCCGGATCCGGATCAGGGCACGAGCGACAGCACGCCGTAGCCCAGGAACTCGGGCAGCACGGCCGCGACCTCGCCCGCGGACGGCACGAGCGGGATCTTCTCGTCGACCCCGCCGGCGCCCCGGAAGCGAGCGCGCCGGGCCGAACCCGAGAACTCGTTCGAGATGACGAGCGTCGCCCCGCGCACCGGGCCGTCGATGAGCGAGGAGACGTGGATGTCGAGCCGCTTCGGGGGGCGCCATGCCGAGACGGCGAGCGGGGTGGGGGAGACCACCTGGACGGCGCGCCTCCCCCGGCCGGCCAGCGCGGAGAGACCGCGTTCGACCGGTTCGGACGAGGGCGCCGAGGCGACCGATCCGCCGGACGGGAACGGGACGAGCGGCGGGAGCGCCACGAGCGCCCCTTGCCCGGCCCGGGCGGCCTTCTGGCGGCCCACCTTGGCCTCGGGGAGGAAGGGAGGGAGCATGCGCCCTCCCGGTCCCGAGGCGCGGGCCTCGCCGAGGACGAGGAGCTTGCCGCCCGCCTCGAGGAAGCGCGTCACCGCGGTGGCCTCGACCGGGGTGATCCCCAGCGCCTGGGGCAGGACCAGGACCGTCCCGGGGCGCAGCGGGCTGCCGCCGGTGGCCACGTCCCATTGCACGTGGAGGCGGGAGAGGATCTCCCCGACCTCCTCGGCCTCGAGGCGGTGGAGGCCGCTCGACCACATGTCGGCCTCGGGCGAGTAGAAGACCAGGCACTCGGCGACCGGGTGCTCGAAGGGGCGACCTTCCCGGCGCGCGGCGTGATCGGCGAGGAGCGCGCGGATCGGCGCCACGGCGGGGGCCCGCTCCCCCTCCTCCAGCCCCACCGAGACCCCGGTGGAGGCGAGCGCCGCCGCCTGGCGGGCCACCTGCTCCGAGGTCGCGTTGGCCGGGAGCTGCGCGGCCACCAGCCGGCGCCCGATGGCGGCACGCCAGAGCCGGGCCTCGGCGACGCCGGTGTGGTGCGGCATCGGGCTGAGCGGCAGCACCGCGCCATCGAGGAGGCGCGCCGCCTGGAACTGGGCCGGCCCCACCTGATCGAAGCGCCCCACGATCGGGAACGGCCTCCCGGCCTCCCGCGCCGCGTCGCGGACCGGGAGCACGTAGGCGGCGATCGCGTCGGCGAGGGAGTCGAGCCGGAACTTCCAGAAGTCCCGCCCGAAGTGGAGCTTGCGGAAGCTCACCGCGCCGGGGGCCGAGGCCAGCTCGTCGGAGGCGACCCGCCGGTAGTCGAAGGGCTCGAGCTGATCCCCGTACTCGTGCCGCAGCAGGTCCTGGAAGACCGCCTGGCAGGACTCGCAGAAGCCGGCGCCGAAGAGCCCCAGGCCGAGCACCAGGTCGGGCCGGTCGAGCGCGACCCCGGCATAGCCCGCCGCGAGCGCCGCGCGGCAGGCGGCCACGATCCGGGCCCGGTGGGTGGCGTTGTGCAGGCAGGCCCGCTCGTGCCCCACCGTGCCGGAGACCCGGCCGTCGGCGTCCCGGCAGGCCTCCTCGTGACCGGCCGCACTGCCCGCCGCCACGCGCGCCAGGGCGGTCGGGGCGAGGCGGGGCGAGGTGGGCTCGGCCGGGTCCACCACCAGGGGCGCCCCGAGCGTCCGGGCGGCCAGGGCCTCCGCCTCCGGGACGTGGTCGCCGGGGCGGATCCGGAAGGGGGCGAAGGGTGTCGGCAGCACGGACCGGGGACCGTACACCGCGGCCCGAGGGGCCGGCAACCTGCGCCTTGCGGGGGAGGTACCGGTTCAGTAGTATGCCGCGCCTCCCGAAGGGTTTTCGGGGGCTTTCCGCACATCGGAGGCATCGAGTTCCCGCCATGAATCTGCCCGCC
>JBAXVO010000163.1:0-7608 GCA_037129355.1 Deltaproteobacteria bacterium
ATTCGCCTTCGGTCGGGCGGCCGAGGTGGGACGTGACCATCACCTTGGCGCCGGGAACGCCGGTCAGGCATCCCTTGTATCGGAGGATGCCGGTCACCGACCCCTTCGGCCCCGCCAGGGCCGGGAGGGCCATCGCGGCGAGCAGCAGGATCGTGGAGGCGCGGGCGGGGAGCATCGGGCGAAACATCCTATACCGGCGGCGGGGCGAGCGGCCCCCTCACCCTCGACCGGGGCGCGTCAACCGGGCCGGATCGAGGAGGCGGCGGGCCTCCCGGGCGGGGATCCCGGCCCGCTCCACGGCCAGGTCGGCGATGGAGCGCCCCGTCCGGATCGACTCCTTCACGATGGCCGCGGCGGCCGCGTAGCCGATGCGGGGGGCGAGCGCGGTGGCCAGGCTCACGGTCCGCTCGGCGTAGAACTTCCCCCGCCCGGTGTCGGCCTGGAGCCCGCGGGCCAGCCGCCGGTCGAAGGCGCGGATGCCGTTCCCGAGGATCTCGATCTGGTGCAGGAGGTCCCAGGCCACGAGCGGCATGGTCACGTTGAGCTCGAGCTGCCCCGCGGCGGTGGCCCAGGCGATCGCCTCGTCGAGGCCGATGACCTGGTGGCTCACCATGGCGAGCATCTCCGCCATGGACGGGTTCACCTTGCCGGGCATGATCGACGACCCGGGCTGCACCGCCGGAAGCCGGAGCTCGGCGAGCCCGGTGGCCGGGCCGGAGGCGAGCAGCCGGATGTCGCCCCCGATGCGGGTGAGCTCGATCGCGGCCAGGCGCATCGCGCCGGAGAGCGCCGCGAAGGGGGCCAGCGACTGCATGGCGTAGAAGGGGTTCGGCGCGGGAAGGAGCGGGATGGCGCAGAGGCGCGACAGCTCCTTCACCACGAGCTCCCGGTAGCGCGGGGGGGCGTTCACGCCGGTCCCCACCGCGGTCCCGCCGATGCCGAGCGCCGCCAGCTCGGGGAGCGCGTCGTTCACCCGCGCGGCCGCCGCCGAGAGGGCCGCCGCCCAGCCCGAGACCTCCTGCCCCAGCCGGATGGGGGTGGCGTCCATGAGGTGCGTCCGCCCCGACTTGACGATCCCGTCCCAGGCCCGCGCCTTCCGGGCGAAGGTCGCGGCCAGGGCGTCGAGGGCCTCGACCACGTCGGGCGCCGTCGCGAGCGCGGCGAGGCGCATCGCGGTGGGGATCACGTCGTTCGTCGACTGCGCCATGTTGACGTCGTCGTTGGGGTCGACCGACCGGTCTCCGCGGCGGCCGCCCAGGATCTCGGCAGCGCGGTTGGCCAGCACCTCGTTCACGTTCATGTGGAACGAGGTCCCCGCCCCGGCCTGGTAGGCGTCCACCACGAACTGCCCGTCCCAGCGCCCGGCCAGCACCTCGCGGCAGGCCGCCTCGATGGCCCTCGCCTTCTTGCGGGGAAGGAGGCCGAGCCGCCCGTTCACGCGGGCCGCGGCCAGCTTGATCCGCACCACCGCGTCGACCAGCGCCTTCGGCTCGCGCAGCCCGGAGATGGGGAAATTCTCCACCGCCCGGGCGGTCTGGGCCCCCCAGAGCGCCGACGCCGGGACCTTCACCTCGCCCATCGTGTCCCGCTCGATCCGGGTCCTCGCCATGTCCTACCTCCCCACCGGCGCGTCGCCGCGCAGCCTGTCCCGCAGCCGCCGGAAGGCCAGCTCCGACTTCGCGTCCTCGATCTCGCCCGACTCGCAGGCGGTGATGGCCTCGTCGATCCCCCTCCAGAGGAGCGTCGCTCCCTCCTCGAGGGGCGAGCCGTCCCCCTCGAGCGGGGCGTCGTGCACGCCGGAGGCGTCGCCGCGGGGTACCTCGGCCTCGAGCAGGTGGATCTTCTCCGAGATGATCCCCGGGAGCATGTAGAAGGCCGCCCCCAGCGGCGAGAGGCGCGATGGCTCCACCGCGATGCCGGCCTCCTCGCGCGCCTCGTCGGCGCCGCGCCGCCGGAGCGCGTCGAGACCCGTCTCCCCCGGCTCGACCAGCCCGGCCACGATCTCCTCGTACAGGAGCGGCTCCGCCTCGGGGAGCGCCCGCACCTTCCCGCGCCGGAAGAGGACCGCCGGCCGCAGCTGGCGGCGGAGCAGGACTTCCACCCCCCGGGGCGTGCGGGCCCAGAGGCAGACCGCCACGGCGTCGAGGGAGGGGCGATCCAGGACGTCGATCCGGTAGGTGCCGGAAGGCGATCCGTCGGCGCGCCGGTTCCGGGCCCGGTACCGGCGCACGTGCAGGAATCCCTCGTCGCAGCGGGCAGATGCGGTGAAGTCCTCGACGATCTCGATGGCGTCCACGCGGGGCATGCATGGCTGATACGCGACGGCCCGGTCCCCCGCAAGCCCTGCCGGATGCACGACGGGCCGTCCCCTCCTCGGGAACGGCCCGCCGGAACGTCAGGATGCGTTCCGATCAGGCGACGCGGAGCCCCTTCTTGTCGGCCGGCTGGTAGTCGGCCAGCTCGTCGAACTGGAGGTACCGGTAGACCTTCTCGAACCGGGGAGCGATCTTCTCGGCGTAGGCCGCGAAGTACTCCTCCTTGGTGGGCAGCCGCCCCAGGGTGGAGGCCACCGCGCCCAGCTCGGCCGAGCCCAGGTACACCTGGGCGCCGTCGCCCATCCGGTCGTCGAAGTTGCGGGTCGACGTGGAGAAGACGTTGGTCTTGCCGGGGACCCGGGCCTGGTTGCCCATGCAGAGCGAGCATCCGGCCATCTCGATGCGCGCGCCGATCTGGCTGAACACCGTGAAGTAGGCCTCGTCGCGCAGCTCCTGCTGGTCCATCCGCGTGGGCGGGCAGATCCAGGTGCGGACGGCCGGGTTGAACTTCTGCCCCTTCCAGATCTCGCCGGCCGCGCGGAAGTGGCCGATGTTGGTCATGCACGAGCCCAGGAAGACGTCGTCGATCTTGGTGTTGGCGACGTCGGAGAGGAGCTTCACGTCGTCCGGGTCGTTCGGGCAGGCCAGGATCGGCTCGGTGATCTGCGCCAGGTCGATCTCGATGACCGCCGCGTACTCGGCGTTCTTGTCGGCGGAGAGCAGCTCGGGCTTCTTCAGCCACTTCTCCGCGGCGGCGATGCGGGCCGCCAGCGTCTTCGCGTCCTGGTATCCGGTGGCGATCATCTTCTTCATGAGCGCCACGTTGGAGCGGAGGTAGGCGGCGACGGTCTTCTCCGAGAGCTTCACCGCGGCGGCGGCGGCGCTGCGCTCGGCGGCGGCGTCGGTGAGCTCGAAGGCCTGCTCCACGGTGAGGTCGGGCAGCCCCTCCATCTCGAGGATCCGGCCGTTGAAGATGTTCTTCTTGCCCTTCTTGGGCACGGTGAGCATCCCCTGCTGGATGGCCCAGTAGGGGATGGCGTTCACCACGTCACGCAGCGTGATGCCGGCGTTGAGCTTGCCCTTGAAGCGGACCAGCACGCTCTCCGGCATGTCGAGCGGCATGAAGCCGAGCGCCCCGGCGAAGGCCACCAGCCCCGACCCGGCCGGGAAGCTGATCCCGATGGGGAAGCGGGTGTGGCTGTCGCCGCCGGTCCCGACGGTGTCGGGGAGCAGGAGGCGGTTCAACCAGGAGTGGATGACGCCGTCGCCCGGACGCAGGGAGACGCCCCCGCGCTCGACGACGAAGGCCGGCAGCGTCTTGTGCATCTTGACGTCGGCCGCCTTGGGGTAGGCCGCGGTGTGGCAGAAGGACTGCATCACCACGGGCGCCTGGAAGCGCAGGCAGGCGAGCTCCTTCAGCTCGTCGGCGGTCATGGGGCCGGTGGTGTCCTGGCTGCCCACGGTGGTCATGCGGGGCTCGACGTACCAGCCCGGCAGCGCGCCGGGGATGCCGCAGGCCTTGCCCACCATCTTCTGGGCCAGCGTGTAGCCCTGCCCCTTCCTGGGCTCGGGGTTCTTCTTCACCATGAAGGTGCCGGCCGGCCCCTTCTTGAGCAGCTTGCGGGCCCGGTCGGTGATGGCGCGCCCGATGATGAGGGGGATGCGGCCGCCGGCGCGGTATTCGTCGCCGAGGTTGTCCGGCTGGAGCTTGAAGGTGGTGAGGACCTCGCCCGACTCGCCGCGGACCTCCCCCTTCTTGAAGTCGATGGTGACGACGTCGCCGGTCTTGAGCTTCGCGACGTCGGCCTTGATGGGCAGCGCGCCCGAGTCCTCGGCGGTGTTGAAGAAGATGGGGGCGATGACGCCGCCGATGATGACCCCGTTGCGCCGCTTGTTGGGCACGTAGGGGATGTCCTCGCCGATGGCCCAGAGCACCGAGTTGATGGCCGACTTGCGGGAGGAGCCGGTGCCCACCACGTCGCCCACGAAGGCCACCTGGAAGCCGTCCTTGCGGAACTCGGCGATGGTCTTCAGGCCGCCCGGGAAGCGGGTCTTGCCCATGGCGAGCGCGTGGAGCGGGATGTCGGGGCGGGTCGAGGCGTCGCCGGCCGGCGAGAAGTCGTCGGTGTTGATCTCGCCGTCGACCTTGAAGACCTTCACCTTGACCGAGTCGGGGATGCCCGGCCGGGAGGTGAACCACTCGGCGGCGGCCCAGGACTCGAGCACCACCTTGGCGGCGGCGTTCTTGGCCTTGGCCAGCGCGGCCACGTCGTCGAAGGCGTCGTAGACGTAGGTGAGGCCGGAGAGGGCCTTGGCGGCGTCCTCGGCCAGCCCCTTCACCTTGAGCGTGGCGACCAGCGGCGGGACGTTGTAGCCGCCGCCCATGGTGCCGAGCATGAAGACGGCGTCCTTCTTGGTGATGACCGGGGACTTCTTCTTGCCGGTGACCACCTCGGCCAGGAAGGCGGCCTTCACCTCGGCGGCGGGATCCACGCCGGGGGAGACGCGGTCGCGCAGGAGCTCGAGGAGGAAGGCCTCCTGCCCCTTGGGCGGCTTCTGGAGGAGCTTCACGACCTCACGGGTCTGCTCCGGGTCGAGCTGGCGGGGGGGGATGCCCTGCCCCTTCCGCTCCTCCACATGCTTCAGGTACGCGTCGATCACGGGGTTGGCCACGCGAGGCTCCTTGGAAGGGTTGGGGGGTCCGCTTATACCCCATGGGCGCACACCTGTCAGCCGCGCCGAGAAGCGTCGGCGAAACGACGATTCCCCGAGCAAACACCCGGCCTTGAAGACGGCGCGGCCGCGCCGGATCAGGGCTCGGGGCGCAGGTCGACCCGGTTGTCGTAGAAGGTGCTTCCCGCTCCCTCGTCGGTGAGCCGCTGCGACGTCAGCGCGTTCACCGTCCGTCCACCGTGGACGTGGGAGAGCCAGGGCACCCCCTCGGCCACCACCACGCCGGGCGGCGCGCGATCGGTGACGAGGAGCGCGAAGGTGGCCTCCCCCAGGCCGTTCCACGCCACCACCCGGGGGCCGGCGAGGCCGCGCGCGGCGGCGTCGGCGGGATTCACCATGAGTGCAGGCTCCCCCTCGCGGTCGCGCAGCTCGGGGCGCTCCCGGAACGACGAGTTGAGCGCCCAGACCGTGGCGCCGGTCAGGAGCCGGAAGGGGAGCTCGCCGTCCT
Organism: Deltaproteobacteria bacterium; assembly: GCA_037129355.1. GTDB lineage: Bacteria > Myxococcota > Myxococcia > Myxococcales > Anaeromyxobacteraceae > CAIOAK01. Next base: position 5,497 of record JBAXVO010000163.1, read on the forward strand.
CCTCGTGGCTGGGCAGCCAGCGCGGGAGCGGGTGGCGTTGCCGGGGGTTCTCGATCTCGATCTTCCCGGAGGGGGTGCGGATGGCGAGCTTGTACCCGGGGCGCAGGGAGAGCTCGACCCCCTTCCCGTCGGCCAGCGCCGCCTCGTCGATCCCGGCCCGCAGCGCGGCCGGCTTCGCCAGCAGCGCGTCCACGAGGTCGCGGGAGGTCTGGCGGAAGAAGGGGTGCTCGAGCCCCATCTCGGCGGCCAGGCGCCGGAAGAGATCCCAGTTCGACCAGGAGAGCCCCACCGGAGCGACCGCCGGGGCGGCGCGCTGGACGACGTACTGGCCGTAGGAACAGTAGAGGTCGTCGTGCTCGAGCGCCGTCGTGGCGGGGAGCAGCACGTCGGCGTAGCGGGCGGTGTCGGTGAGGTAGCGCTCGTGCACCACCGTGAAGAGGTCCTCGCGGGCCAGGCCGCGGAGCACCGCCTCCTGGTCGGGAGTCACCGCCGCCGGGTTGGCGGCGTAGACCACCATGGCCATCACCCGGGGGGAGTCGAGCTCGGTGAGGGCGTGGCCGAGCCGGTTCATGTTCACGAGCCGTGTGGGGCGGGGCTGGAGGTCCTCGCGGGTGACGATCGCGGCGTCGAAGGCCTGGCTGCCACCGGTCGAGCCGAGCAGGCCGCCGCCGGGCTTCGTCCAGGCCCCGACCAGCGCCGGCAGGCAGGTGATGCAGCGCACGTTCATGGCGCCGTTTCCGTAGCGGGAGAGGCCGCTGCCCAGCCGGATGAAGGGGGCGCGCGCCGCGGCGTAGCGCCGGGCCACCTCCTCGACGGTGGCGGCGTCGAGCCCGGTCTTGGCCGCCGTCCAGGAGGGGGTGCACTCCGGGAGGACCTGGTCGCGGAACCGCTCCCAGCCCTGGACCCGCTCCTGCAGGAAGGCGGCGTCGACCAGTCCGTCCCGGAAGAGGACGTGGGCCATCCCCAGCGCGAGCGCGCCGTCGCTCCCGGGCCGGACCAGGAAGACCCGGTCGGCAAGGTCGGCGGTGGGGGTCCGGTAGGCCTCGACCACCCAGACCTCGGCGCCCCGCCGGCGTGCCTCCTTCAGTCGCTGCACGAAGTGGATGCTGGTGGCGACGGCGTTCAGCCCCCAGACGATGGCGAGGTCGCTCTCCAGCACCTCGTCGGGATGCGGCGCCAGGGTGTCGGCCATCACCGCCTTCCAGCCCGCTCCCTTGGCGGGGGAGCAGATGGTGCGGTCGAGCCGCGACGCGCCGAGGGCGTGGAAGAAGGCGTGGCCGGCGTTGCGCTGCACGAGCCCCATGGTGCCGGCGTAGGAGTAGGGCAGGATGGACTCGGGCCCGTGCGTGGCGGCCACGTCCTTCAGGCGGGCGGCGATCCGGCCGATGGCCTCGTCCCAGGAGACGGGGCGGAACCTCCCCTCCCCCTTGCGCCCGTCCCGGACCAGCGGCGCGGTGAGCCGCCCCTCGGAGTGGACGCTCCGCTCGTAGCCGTTCACCTTCGGGCAGAGCGTGCCCTGGCTGTAGGGGTGGTCGGGATCGCCCCGCACCTTCAGGACCCGGTCGCCCGCCACGTCGACGAGGAGTCCGCAGGCGTCGGGGCAGTCGAAGGGACAGGTGGCCCGGACGGTCTTCATCGACGGCATGATAAAGCTTCCCTCATGCGGGCGCTCGTCACCGGCGCGAATGGATTCCTGGGTGCGTGGCTGGTCCGGCGGCTCCTGGCCGAGGGCCATTCCGTCCGGGCCCTGGTGCGGCCGGGCAGCGAGCCCGGCCCCCTCGCCGGGCTCGACGTCGAGTTGGCCCGGGGCGACGTCACCGACGCCGCCAGCCTGCCGGCGGCCGTGCGGGACCGGGACGTGGTCTTCCACCTGGCCGGCATCCGCCGTGCCCCCCGGCGCGAGGACTTCTTCCGGGTGAACGCCGAGGGGACCCGGCTCTTGCTCGAGGCCTGCGCCGCTCACGCCCCCGACCTGGCCCGCTTCGTCCTGTGCGGGTCGCTGGCGTCGGTGGGCCCGTCGGCCGTGCCGCGGCGCGAGGAGGAGCCGTTCGCCCCCCGGGAATGGTACGGGGAGTCGAAGGCGGAATCGGAGCGGCTCACCCTCTCCTTCGC
>JBAXVO010000164.1:0-7350 GCA_037129355.1 Deltaproteobacteria bacterium
TGGCGCTCGGGATCCTCATCGACCAGGACACGAAGGTGCAGAGCGTCTTCGTGCCGTTCTTCGGGCACCTGGCGTCGACGCCGCGCGCCGCCAGCCAGGCGACGCCCACCCCGAGCACGCCGCCGGCGATCCCCACCAGCCCGGCCTCGGCGAGCACCAGCGCCCGCACGTCGCCGGCCGTCGCCCCCAGCGACTGGAGGATGGCGATGTCCCGGGTGCGCGCCCGGACGCTCGCCGAGAGGGACTGCGCGATGGCGAGCGCGGCGAGCGCCGTCATGAGGAGGGCGAGCAGCGCCAGGGCGCCGGCGGTGACGGTGATGGCGAGCCCCACCCGCTCGGCGATGGCCCGCTCCCCCTCGTCGACCGCGAAGCCCATGCGCCGGACGGCCGCGGCGATGCCCGGGACGTCGTCGGGGCGGCGCGCCTCCAGGATCACCGAGCTGTAGCCGGTGTCGGCCTTGCCGTACTCCTTGTGAAGGCGGCGGACGGTCTCCACCGGCACCGCCAGGGAGTAGAGGGGGACGCGGTCGGAGAGGCCGGCCAGCGCGAGCCGGGCGTCGGACACCCGGTCCTCGGTCTTGAGCGGGATGATGGAGAAGCCCACCTGGACCGGGATCTGGAGCCCCATGAGGTCGAGCCCGGGCGGGAGGCGGCGCAGGTTCCAGGCCGGCGCGATGGTCTTGTTGTAGACCTCGAGCAGGCGGCGCGAGGCGAGCACCGGGATGGCCTCCCCGGCGGGCGGGTCGTCGAACTTCCGGCCCGGGGCGAGGTCGGTGGCCACGAGCCCCGCGTCCACCCCCACCACCGGCACCTGCACCGTGAAGCCGGTGGGCCAGTTCATCCGCACCCCCTCGGGCGCGCGGCTCGCGGCGATGGGCACCCGCAGCGCGAGCCGCCGCCAGGCCCCGTCCACCCCGGGGAGTTCCCGGAGGCGCGCCACCGCCGCGTCGTCGAGGGCCCCGCCCCCGAGCGCCGCGCCCAGCGAGACCGCGCCGGGGACCACCTCGACCAGGCGGGCGTCCCCGGGGAACATCAGGCGGGCGGCCTGGCCGACCCCCATCCCGAGCGCCACGAAGAAGACCAGCGCCGCGGCGCCCACGCAGGCCGCGACCGTGTTCACCGCGGTCCCGCGCAGGTCGGAGCGCAGGTTGAGCGAGGCGAGGTGGACGAGGGAGCGGATTCTCATGGCGCCGTCACCGGAGCCTCCCGTCCTCGAGGTGGAGCACCCGACCGGCGGCGGCGGAGACCCGCTCCTCGTGGGTGACGACGAGCACGGTGACCCCGTCCCGGACCATGCCGGAGAAGAGCTGGATGACCGCCTCGCCGCTCACGGTGTCGAGGTTGCCGGTGGGCTCGTCGGCGAGCAGCACCGCGGGGCGGGAGAGGAGCGCGCGGGCGATGGCGACGCGCTGCCGCTCCCCGCCCGAGAGGCGCCCCGGCAGCCGCGAGGCCTTGTCGGCGAGCCCCACCCGGTCGAGCGCCTCGAGCGCGCGCCCCCGGAGCTGGCCGATCGACGGAGCCGGGGATCCGCTCGGCACGAAGAGCCCCGGGAGCATGGTGTTCTCGATCGCGGGGAGGGTGGGCAGCAGGTTGAAGGACTGGAAGACGAACCCCACCGACCCGTTGCGGAAGGCGGCCCGCTCCCGCGCCGAGAGGGCGCGCAGGTCCTTGCCGGCCACCACCGCCTCGCCGTCGAAGTCGGCGTCGAGCCCCCCGGCCACGTAGAGGAGGGTCGACTTGCCCGAACCGGACGGGCCGACCACGGCGGTGAACCCGCCCGCCGCCACGTCGAGGTCGAGGTCGCGGAGCACCGCCACCTCGCGCTCGCCGTCGTGGAAGCGCTTCGTGATGTGGCGGAGCGAGATCACGGGCGGGGCTTGGGCTCGGCTCGCCCCTCCACGTCCAGGTCGACGATCACCGCCCCGGGGACGAGGTCGAGGCGCAGCGCGACGGAGGCCAGCGCGCTCGCCGGCTCGAGGTAGCGGTTCACGAGCGACCGCATCACCACCGCGTTCGGCCCGGTGCCGTAGGCCTCCTCGGGGAGGGCCTCGACCGAGCGGGCCAGGTGGTCGACGTCGAGCACGGCGCCGCCCAGGCCGGTGGAGAGGGCGGTGCGGGCCGAAGGGCTCTCCGTGGTGTAGCCGCCCCCGGTCCCGCGGGACTCCGCGGCGGCCAGCCGGGCCGCCCCGCCGGCGACGAGGAGCCGCCCCTCGGAGAGGGCGAGACCGAGCTGGGCCTTGCCCCAGGAGAGGGTCCAGCCGGTGGGCTCGGCGGCCGGGCCGCGCGGGACCACCTTCAGGGAGAGGCGGGGGCCGGCCTTCTGCAGCCGGGCGAGGAAGCTCCGCAGCACCGCGACGTCGCGGACCGGGAGGACGGCGTCGAGCTCCACGAAGGAGAAGGGATCGACGCGGCGCAGGTCGAAGCGGGGGGAGGAGAAGTCGGTCAGGGTGAAGGTCGGGGCGAGCGCCAGGGAGATCGCGCCGGCCGGGCCGAAGGCGGGGGAGAGCTCGCTGGCCGGATCGAGCTTCCAGGTGGCGAAGGCCTTCTTCACCTGGGGTGGATACCAGGGCTCGAGCCGGCGGGCCGCCTCGGCCGGGTCGCCGCTCCAGCGGAGGAGGACCGCCGCCGTGGGAGGAAGGAGCGCCACGGTACCCTGGTCGACCGAACCCTGGACCCCGAGCGCCTTCCACCAGCCCTCCCGCTCCGCGGAGAGGGGCAGGGCGAGACGGAGCCCCAGCTTGCCGGCCTCGGCCCGGATCCCGAGCGCGGCCCCGTCGCGGGCGACCCGGACGTCGGCGAGGGCCGGGGAGCCGGGCGCGGCGTGCACCGTGGCGAGCCAGCCCGGGCCGAGCGCCTCGCGCACCCGGGCGGCCGCCGGGCTCTTCCAGAGGGAGCGGTCCTCGGGCAGGGTGGCGGCGCCGCTCACCGCCTCGGGCGCGTCCGGCCCCGCGGCGAGGAGGGCGTGCGGGCCGACGGCGGCGTAGGCCAGCGCCGAGGGGCCCTTCCCGTCGCGCCGGAAGGTGACCACCTCCACCCCGCGAACCTGGACGGTGACCCGCTGGGTCGCCCCCATCCGGTCCCGGGCCAGGCGGGCCAGGGTCGCGTCGAGCTTGGCCAGGTCCTGGATGGGCAGCACCAGCACCGCCGGGGCCGAGGAACCGAGCGAGGCGGCGGCGGCGCCGGAGGGGTCGACGCCGGCCTGCTCCATGCCCCGGGGGTCGAGCGGGTCGAACCCCAGCTGGGCCTTCAGGGCGGCGTGGGCCTCGGTGAGCGCAACGGCCTGCGGCGCCTGGGCGATGGTGCGGTAGAGTGCGCCCGCCTGGCGGGCCGCCGTTCCGAGCCCGGGGATGACGACCGCCAGGGCGGCGTCGGCGGGGACGTAGCGGTCCGGGGGCGGGTACTCGCGCTTTCGGCCGCATCCGGCGAGGAGCAGGGACGAGCAGAGGGCGACGGCCAGGGCGCGGCGCATGGGCGCCCATTATCACCGAATCGAGGCGAGGAACCTCAAGAGCGGATGATCTTTTCGGACCGAGACGAAGCGCCCATCGCGCTCGACCTGCATCCCGACTGGGCCGGCCTGGTCGGCCCGGGGGCCACGAGCCTGGAACTGGAGATCGGTTCCGGCCACGGCGGCTATGCCCTGGCCTTCGGCGCGCGCCACCCGGAACGGGTGCTCGTGGCGGTGGAGCAGCGGAAGAAGTTCGCCGCCGACCTGCGGGAGCGGGCGTCGGCCCGCGGGCACCGCAACCTGGTGGTGCTGACCGGAGACGCCCGGCTGCTCGCCCCGCGCCTCTTCCCGGAGGGGTCGCTCTCGGCGGTCCACGTCCACTTCCCCGACCCGTGGTGGAAGCGGCGCCACGAGCGCAGGCGGCTCGTGGACGACGGGATGTCCACGCTCATCCTGCGGCTCCTGCGTCCGGGAGGCCTGCTCGACTTCCGGACCGACGTGGAGCGCTACGCCCGCGACGCGGTGGTGCGGCTCGAGGAGGCCGGGTTCGAGAACGCCGCCGGCCCCGGGCGGTTCGCCGACCGCGACCCGGACGAGATCCCGTCGACGCGGGAGAAGCGCTACCTCGCCACCGGCCAGCCGGTGTGGCGCCTGCGCATGACGCGACCCCTGGAGACCCGATGACCCGTGGACCCGTTCCGGCCGGCCTCGCCGCCCTCCTCCGCGCGGTCCTGGCGACCTTCCCCGCCTGCCAGCGGGACCTGCCCCCTGACGCGGCCTACCGGGCGCTGGTCCGGGCCATGGCCGACCGGGACGAGGAGGCGGCCTGGGACCTGCTCTCGGACGCCACCCGCAAGCGGCTCACCGACCGGGCGAGCGCGGCCGCCGCAGCCGCGCCGGGGGTGGTGACGGCCGGCGCGCGCGCCATGCTCGCCGGCGACGCGCCGCTGGCGGTGCTCCCGCCCACGTCCATCGCGGTGGTGCAGTCCGGTCCCGAGCGGGCGGTGCTGCGGGTGGAGGCCCCCGGCTCCGGCCCCCTCGACGTGGTGCTCCTCCGCCAGCGCGGGGGCTGGCGCGTCGACCTGCCGGCCCAGTAGCCGCACCCCGGGCCCCTCTGCTATCCAGGCGTTCCCACGGGAGAACGAACCACATGAAGATCCTCAACGCCGCCGAGATCCGCGAGGCCTTCCTCCGCTTCTTCGAGGAACGCGCCCACCGCAGGGTGAAGAGCTCCTCGCTCGTGCCCCAGAACGACCCCACCCTGCTCTTCACCAACGCCGGCATGGTCCAGTTCAAGGACGTCTTCACCGGGCGGGAGCGGCGGGACTACACGCGGGCCACCACCGCGCAGAAGTGCGTGCGCGCCGGCGGGAAGCACAACGACCTCGAGAACGTGGGCTTCACGGCCCGTCACCACACCTTCTTCGAGATGCTCGGCAACTTCTCCTTCGGCGACTACTTCAAGGCCGACGCGGTGGCCTGGGGCTGGGAGTTCGTCACCAGCAAGGAGTGGCTGGGGATCGACCCGTCGCGCCTGGCCGCCACGGTCTTCGCCGGGGAGGGGAACGTGCCCTGGGACGAGGAGGCCTTCGAGCTCTGGAAGAAGGCGGGCGTCCCGGTGGAGCGGATCCACAAGCTGGGGGCGAAGGACAACTTCTGGGCCATGGGGGACACCGGCCCCTGCGGCCCCTGCTCGGAGATCCACTACTTCCAGGGCAACGACATCGCCTGCGCCGAGGAGAAGGCCGGGCGGACCTGCCAGGGCGTGGCCTGCGACTGCGACCGCTGGCTGGAGATCTGGAACCTGGTCTTCATGCAGTTCGAGCGGGCCGCCGACGGCCACCTCGCCCCGCTGCCCAAGCCCTCCATCGACACCGGCGCGGGGCTCGAGCGCATCGCCGCGGTGGTCCAGGGCAAGCGCTCCAACTACGACACCGACATCTTCCAGAGCATCATCCGGGCCATCGAGAAGCTGGCCGGGAAGAGGTACGGCCACACCGACGCGCCCGACGACGTGTCGATGCGGGTCATCGCCGACCACGCCCGCGCCACCACCTTCCTGGTGGGCGACGGCGTGCTGCCGTCCAACGAGGGGCGCGGCTACGTGCTGCGCCGGATCATGCGGCGCGCCATCCGGCACGGGAAGCGGCTCGGGCTCGACCAGGTCTTCCTGGCGCGGGTCGCCGAGGCGGTCATCGCCGAGATGGGGGACGTCTACCCGGAGATCCGGGAGAACCGCGCCTTCATCGTGAAGGTGGCCGAGCAGGAGGAGGAGTCCTTCCGGCGCACGCTCGACAAGGGGCTCACCATCCTGGAGGAGCAGATCCGGCACATCACCGCCCGGGGCGAGAAGACCATCCCGGGGAAGGTGGCCTTCCAGCTCTACGACACCTTCGGGTTCCCCATGGACCTCACCCGCGTCATCGCCGAGGAGCACGCGGTGGGCGTGGACGAGGCCGGGTTCGAGGCGGCCATGGCCGGGCAGCGGGCCCGCTCGGAGTGGAAGGGCTCGGGCGAGGAGGCGGTCACCGAGCTCCACCGGCAGATCGGCAACGAGCTCGGCGAGGTGCGCTTCGTGGGGTACGAGGCCACCGGCGCGACGTCGCCGGTCCGGGCCCTCGTGGTGAACGGCAAGCGGGCCGACCGGGCCAGGAAGGGGGACCGCGTCGAGGTGATCACCGCGGAGACCCCGTTCTACGGCGAGTCGGGCGGCCAGGTGGGGGACGAGGGGACCATCGCCGGCCCGCACGGGAAGGTGAACGTGGTCGACGCGCAGCGGCCGGTGCCGGGGCTCGTGGTCCACCGCGGCGAGGTGGTCGAGGGGGAGATCGCGATCGGCGAGACGGTCGACCTCCACGTCGACGACGAGCGGCGCGACCGGATCCGGGCCAACCACTCGGCCACCCACCTGCTCCACCTGGCGCTCCGCGAACGGCTCGGTGAGCACGTGAAGCAGGCCGGCTCGGTGGTGGCGCCCGACCACCTGCGCTTCGACTTCTCCCACTTCCAGCCCCTCACCGACGACGAGCTCCGGGACGTGGAGCGCCGGGTGAACGACCTGGTCCGGAAGAACGAGCCGGCCGCCACCTCGGTGCTGGGGATCGACGAGGCGCGCAAGACCGGCGCCATGATGATCTTCGGGGAGAAGTACGGCGAGACGGTGCGGGTGGTGGGCATCGGTCCGTCCAAGGAGCTCTGCGGCGGCACCCACGTGCGCCGCGCCGGCGACATCCACTTCTTCAAGATCGCGAGCGAGGAGAGCATCGCCGCGGGGGTGCGCCGCATCGTGGCCCACGCCGGTCCCGACGCGGTGGAGCTGGCCCAGCGGGCCGACGCCGAGCTGCGGGCGACGGCGGGGCTGCTCCGCGCCAGCGCCTTCGAGGTGGCGTCGAAGGTGGAGGGGCTGCAGCGGCGCGTGAAGGAGCTCGAGAAGCAGCTCTCCGAGTCGCAGGGCAAGGTGGCCGCGGCGAAGTCCGGGGACCTCGCCTCCCAGGCCCGCGAGGTGAACGGCGTGAAGGTGCTGGCCGTGCGCGCCGAGGGGGACGGCAAGGCGCTGCGCGACCTCGCCGACAAGCTGCAGGAGAAGCTCGGGCGCGGCGTGGTGGCGCTGGCGAGCGAGCACGAGGGGAAGGCGGTCCTGCTCGTCGCGGTGACGAAGGACCTCTCCGGCATCGTGAAGGCGGGAGACCTGGTCAAGGACGCCTCCCGCCTCATCGGCGGGTCGGGCGGCGGCAAGCCCGACATGGCCCAGGCCGGCGGCAGCGACCCTGCGGGCATCGATCGGGCGCTCGCGCGCGTCGTCGAGCTGGTCGGGGCGGCGAGCATCTGACGCGGGAGTCGCGGGGAGCCCTCCGTGACGTGCCGGCGGTTCCGGGAGGCCCGCGACTCGCGTGGAGCCCTCC
>JBAXVO010000165.1:0-7346 GCA_037129355.1 Deltaproteobacteria bacterium
CGCCCCTCGTAGGGGAAGGTGAGGTCGGGCGCCGGCGTGCCGGGGGCCGGGGCCGCGGCGGCGGCGAGCCGTTCGCCGAGGAGGAAGTCGCGGAGCATGCGCCGGCGCGCGCCCTCGGCGGCGTCCGGCGCGGCGGGCAGCGCGTCGAGCGCCGCGAGCGCCTTGCCGTCGGCGAGCCACTCCCGGCCACGGAGGGGTCCGGCGACGTCGAGCGGGGCCCCGTTGGTCCAGGCCTGCCAGGTGGATTCCCCCTGCGCGGCGAGCAGCGCGTCGACGTCGGCGCGGATGCGGGCCAGCGTCACCGCCTCGGGGCTCGGCGCGGCCGGGGGCGCCACCGGGGCGGGCAGGGGCGCCGGGGGAAGCTCCGGGGCGTGGGCGCAGGCGGCGAGCGCGAGGGCGAGGGGGAGGAGTCGCTTCACGGGCGGCATGGTAGCAGGGGCGGGGCGCGGCGAGGCCGGTTAAGCTCGGAGTGTGCCGGTGAAGCGCATCGATCGGGCCCGGGCCCGGGCCCGCCTCCAGGGAGCGCTTCGCGCCCACCTCGCGTCGCGCGGCTTCGACGAGGTGGAGACGCCCTGCCTCGTGCCGGCGCCCGGGATGGAGCCGCACATCCGCGCCTTCGAGGCCCCCTTCGTCCCCGAGACGGGCGGGGCGCCCCGGCCGCTCTGGCTCCACTCCAGCCCCGAGTACGCCATGAAGCGGCTGCTCGCCGAGGGGTTCGAGCGGATCTTCCAGCTCGCCCGCGTGTTCCGCAACGGCGAGGTCTCCGACACGCACAACCCCGAGTTCACCATGCTCGAGATGTACCGGGCCGGGACCGACCACACGGGGATCATGGAGGATCTGGAGACGGCGGTGGCGGCCGGTGCCCGGGCGCTCCAGCCGGCCGGCGGGACCCGCGTCGCCTGGCACGGCCACGTCGTCGACTGGAGCGTCCCCTTCGACCGGCTCCGGGTGGCCGATGCCTTCGCCGCGGCCGGGGTGGATCTCGAGGGCGCCGACGGAGACGCCGGACGGCTGCGCGCCGCGGCCCGTCTCCGCGGGATCGACGCCGGCCCCGACGGGGAGGGCTTCGACGACGCCTTCTTCCGCATCTTCCTGCAGGCCATCGAGCCCCGCCTCGGCCTTTCACGCCCCGTGTACCTGACCGACTGGCCCGCCTCCATGGCGGCGCTCTCCCGCATCCGCGCCGACGACCCGCGCTGGGCCGAGCGCTTCGAGCTCTACGCGGCCGGGGTCGAGCTGGCGAACGGGTTCGCGGAGCTGAACGACGCGGTGGAGCAGCGGCGGCGGCTCCTCGAGGAGCGGGCGCTCCGCGTCCGGCTGGGGCGAGCCGCCTACCCCCTCGACGAGCGCTTCCTCGAGGCGGTGGGGCGCATGCCCGACGCGGGCGGCGTGGCGCTGGGGCTCGACCGGCTGCTCATGCTGCTCACCGGGGCGCCAGCGCTCCGGGACGTGCTGCTCTTCCCGGCCGAGGAGTTCCTGGCCGATCCCGCTACGGGACCCGGAGCACCAGGCACTTGAGGTAGCGGCTCTCCGGCATCCCCAGCCGCTCCGGGTGATCCCGTCCGGCGCCGCGCCGCTCCAGCACCTGCACCGCCCGTCCGGCGTCGCGGGCCGCGTCCTGCACCAGCTCCTCGAAGGCCTCGGCCGACACGTGGTAGCTGCAGGAGGCGGTCACGAGGACGCCTCCCTCGTTGAGGCACTGGAAGGCCCGGAGGTTCACCTCCTTGTAGCCGCGCCGCGCCGCGTCCACCGACGTCTTGTTCTTCGCGAAGGCAGGAGGGTCGAGCACGATGGTGTCCCAGCTGCGCCCCTTGTCCGACTCGTCGCGCAGGAAGTCGAAGGCGTTCTTCTCCTCCACCCGCACGTTCGAGGCGCCGTTCAGCTCCGCGTTCACGCGCAGCATGGCGGCGGCCCCCGGCTGCATCTCCACCGCCACCACCTCGTCGGCGCGCGCCGCCATCTGGAGCGCGAAGCCGCCGGCGTAGGAGAAGCAGTCGAGGGCGCGGCCGCGGGCGTACTCCCCGGCCCGGAGGTGGTTCTCGCGCTGGTCGAGGAAGGAGCCGGTCTTCTGGCCGGCGAGCAGGTCGATCCGGAAGCGGACCGCTCCCTCGCGGACCTCCACCGGACCGGGATCGGCGCCGAGGACGGGACCCTTCACCTGGGGCAGCCCCTCGAGCTCGCGGACCCGGACGTCGTTGCGCTCCAGCACCGCCCGCAGCCCGAGCTCCCGGGCGAGCAGGGTGGCGAGGAGCTCCTTGCGCCGGTCGGTGCCGGGAACGAGCGTCTGGATCACCCCCACGTCGCCGTAGCGGTCGGCCACCAGCCCGGGGAACAGGTCGGACTCGCCGTGAATGGCGCGCCAGAGGGTCTCCTCGCCGAAGGCGCGGCGGCGCAGCGCGGCCGCCGAGGCGATGCGCCGCGCGAAGAAGTCGTCGTCGATGGGCTCCTCGTTGCGGGTGAGCAGCCGGACGGCGATCTGGGAGCGGTCGGACCAGAAGGCCTTGCCCTGGAACCGGCCGCGCCCGTCGACGAGCGCCACCACGTCGCCGCCGGCCGCCTGCGGCGCCGTGGCCACGTCGGAGCGATAGACCCAGGGGTGGCCATGGAGCAGGCGGTCCACCCCCTTGCGGGAGAGCACCGCGACCGGCTCGGCGAAGGGGTTCAAGCGGGGCCTCGGTTCACTTCGCGCGGAGGTACTGGCGGGGCCACGGCCCCTCGACCCCGAGCTCGCGCGCGGCGCGCAGGGGGAACTGCGGGTCACGGAGCAGCTCGCGCGCGAGCAGCACCAGGTCGGCCTGGCCGCTGCGGATCACCGTCTCGGCCTGGGCCGGGGAGGTGATGAGCCCCACCGCGGCGGTGGCGATGGCGGCGTCGCGCCGGACCGCCTCGGCGAAGGGCACCTGGTAGCCCGGCCCGGCCGGGATCCGGGCCGTGGCGACGTTGCCGCCGGACGAGCAGTCGACGAGGTCGACCCCGAGCCCGCGCACCTGCCGCGAGAGCTCGATGGTCTGCGCCAGGTCCCAGCCCCCCTCGGTCCAGTCGGTGCAGGAGAGCCTCAAGAGGAGCGGCAGCCGGTCCGGCCAAACGCGCCGCACCGCCTCGACCACCTCCCGGACGATGCGGGTGCGGTTCTCGAACGAGCCGCCGTAGCCGTCCGTCCGCTGGTTCGAGAGCGGCGAGAGGAACTCGTGGAGGAGGTAGCCGTGGGCGGCGTGGATCTCGACCACCTCGAACCCGGCGGCGAGCGCCCGGACCGCGCCGTCGGCGAAGGCGCGGACCACGCCGGCGATGCCGGCCGCGTCGAGCGGGTCGGGCGTGGCGTGACCCTCGGCGAAGGGCAGCGGGCTCGGGGCCACCGGGGTCCATCCGCCGGCGGCGGGGAGGCGGGGAGCGCCGCCCTGGTCCCAGGGGGCCCGGACGCTGGCCTTGCGCCCGGCGTGGGCGAGCTGGATGCCGGCGGTGGCGCCGTGGCCGGCGACGATCCGCACCACCCGGGCGAGCGGCTCGACCTGCCCGTCCTCCCAGATGCCCACGTCCTCGGCGGAGATCCGGCCGCGCGCCTCCACGCCCGAGGCCTCCACGAGGACGAGCCCCACGCCCCCCACGGCGCGGGCGCCGTAGTGGACGAGGTGCCAGTCGCCGACCCGCCCGTCGACGGCCGAGTACTGGCACATCGGGGACATCCCGATCCGGTTGCGAAGGGTGACCGACCGAAGCGAGAGGGGGGTGAGGAGGCTCATGGACGTGGGATCCTACCTCGTCCCGGCGCCGGGGGAGCGGGCGGCCGCGAAGCCCCGCTCGAGGTCCTCGAGGAGATCGTCGGCGTTCTCGATGCCCACCGACACCCGGATGAAACCGTCGTCGATGCCGAGGGAGGCGCGGGTCTCGGGCGGGACGCTGGCGTGGGTCATGATGGCCGGGTGCTCGATGAGGCTCTCCACGCCGCCGAGCGACTCGGCGAGGGCGAAGAGGCGCAACGAGGAGAGGAAGGCCCGGGCCGCCGGCAGCCCCCCCTTCACCACGAAGGTGAGCATGCCCCCGAACCCGGTCATCTGCCGGGCGGCGAGCGCGTGCTGGGGGTGGGAGGGCAGGCCCGGGTAGGTGACCTTCTCCACCTGGTCGTGCCCCTCGAGGAAGCGCGCGATCCGGAAGGCGTTCTGCTGGTGGCGCTCCATGCGGACGTGCAGGGTCTTGAGCCCCCGCATGACGAGGAAGGAGTCCATCGGCGAGGGGACGCCGCCCACCGCGTTCTGGAGGAACTGGATGCGCTGGTAGAGCGCCTCGTCGGAGGTGAGCACCGCGCCGCCCACCACGTCGGAGTGGCCGTTCAGGTACTTGGTGGTCGAGTGGCACACCACGTCGATCCCCAGCGCGAGCGGCCGCTGGGAAAAGGGGGTGGCGAAGGTGTTGTCGACGACGCTCGTGGCCCCCCGCGCCCGCGCGATGGCGGCGATGGCGGCGAGGTCGGCGATCTTCAGCATGGGGTTGGTCGGGCTCTCCAGCCAGACCATCCGGGTGCGCGGCGTCATGGCCCGCTCGACGTTGGCCGGGTCGGAGGCGTCCACCGGCGTGAAGGAGAGGCCGTGGCGCTTGAAGACCTTGTCGAAGAGCCGGAAGGTGCCGCCGTAGACGTCGTCGGAGTAGACGACGTGGTCGCCCGCGTCGAGCAGGTGGAGGAGCGCGTCGGTGGCGGCGAGGCCGGAGGCGAAGGCCAGGCCGTGGGCCGCCCCCTCCAGCGCCGCCAGGCAGTCCTGAAGGGCGTGGCGGGTGAGGTTGTGGGTGCGGGAGTACTCGTACCCCTTGTGCTCCCCGGGCGAGGACTGGACGTAGGTCGAGGTGAGGTAGATCGGGGTCATCACCGCCCCGGTGACCGGGTCGGGGTGCTGGCCGGCGTGGATGGCGAGGGTCTCGAAGCGGGCCTTCTCCCCGCCGCTCACTTGAGCTTCTCCCCGAGGAACTCGATGAGGTCGATCTTGGTGAGGATGCCGGTCACCTTCTCGCCCTCCTTCACCACCGCGACGTTGTCGTCGTTGAAGATGGCGCGGAGCCGGGCGATGGGGGTGTCGAGGGAGACCACGCCCTGGAGCGGCTGGACGAGCGGGTCGACCATCTCGGTGAGCCGGTGCTTCCCCTCGATGAGGAAGTTGAGCAGGTCGTACTCGTGGATCATCCCCACGGTGCGCCCCTCGTCGTCGACGACCGGCATCTGGGAGATGTCGTTCGAGCGCATGAGCTTCACGACCGCCTCGACCTTGTCGGTCCGCTTGGCGTGGATGACGCCGCCGCGGCGGGAGCCGAGCACGTCGGAGACGGTGGCGCCGGCCACCGAGTCGCCGTTCTCCACCGGGAAGCCGTTGTCGCGCATCCACTCGTCGGAGAAGAACTTGGAGATGTAGGCGCGCCCGGTGTCGGGCAGCGGCACCACGATCACCTTGCCCGGCCCCATCTCGCGGGCCACCTGCACGGCCACGTGCACCGCCGCCCCCGAGCTGCCCCCGGCGAAGATGCCCTCCTCGCGGGCCAGGCGCCGGGCCATGGAGAAGGCCTGGGCGTCGGTGACCTGCCGGACGTCGTCGAGGACGGCGAGGTCCATGGCCCCGCACATCATGTCCTCGCCGATGCCCTCGACCTTGTAGACCCGGGGCTCGGAGAGCTTCCCGGTCTTCCACATCGAGTGGTAGACGGAGCCGATCGGGTCGACCCCCACGTTGCGGATCCGCGCGTCCTTCTCCTTGAAGAAGCGGCCGCACCCGGACATGGTGCCGCCGGTGCCGATGCCGGCCACGAAGGCGTCGAACTTCCCGCCGGTCTGCTCCCAGATCTCCGGCGCGGTGAGCTGGTGGTGGGCCTCGACGTTGTCGGGGTTGTGGTACTGGTTCACGTAGAAGCTGTTGGGCGTCTCGGCGGCGATGCGCTTGGCCACCGAGTAGTAGCTCTCCGGCGAGTCGGCCGGGACGTTCGTCGGGGTCACCACCACGTGGGCGCCGAAGGCCTTCAACGTGTCCTGCTTCTCCTTCGACATCTTGTCGGGCATGGTGAAGATGCAGCGGTACCCCTTCACGGCCGCGGCGACGGCCAGCCCCACCCCGGTGTTCCCGCTCGTGTTCTCGACGATGGTGCCCCCCTTGCGGAGCAGCCCCGCCTTCTCGGCCTTCTCGATGATGTGGAGCGCCATGCGGTCCTTGATGGACCCGCCCGGGTTCATGAACTCGAGCTTCACGAGGATGGTGGCGGCGCCCGGCGGGACCACCTTCCCGAGCTTCACGAGCGGCGTGCGACCGATGGCGGAGAGGACGTCGGCGTGGATGGACATGCGGCGCTTATAGGACCCTGATTCCAGGGGTGTCAACGCGCCGCGCCAGGGAGCCCGGCGGGGAGGTGCGGGTGGTGACGGAGAACGCGTCGGAGGTGGCGGGGAGGGTGCGCGCCGCCGTGTCGAGGGTGACCGGCCGGGACGCCTCGGACTGGCCGGTGAAGCGGCTGGCGGGGCACGCCTCGATGCGGAGTTACTGGCGGGTGGGCGAGCCCCCGGACTCCCGGGTGGTCATGGTCATGCCGGCCGACGCCCGGCCCGAGGAGGCCACGAGCGGGGGTCCCCCGCCCGAGGACCCCTTCGTGAACGTGCAGCGCTATCTGGAGCGGACCGGCGTGCGGGTCCCGGCCATCCACGCCTTCCTCGAGCCGGAGCGGCTCATGGTGCTCGAGGACCTGGGCGACGAGATGCTCGAGACGAGGCTCCTCGCCGGCGACGCACCCGGCCCCCTCTACGAGCGGGCCATCGACCAGCTGGCCCGGCTGCGGGCCCGCGCCGAGCGCGCCCCCGACCCGGCCTGCCTGGCCTTCGGCCGCAGCTTCGACCGGACCCTGTACCGCTGGGAGCTCGACCACTTCCGGGAGTGGCTGCTCGAGGCCTGGAAGGGGGCCGCGCTCTCGCCGGCGGAGCGGCCGGTGGTGGACAGGGCCTTCGACGACATCGCCGACGCGCTCGCCGCCGAGCCCGGCGGGTTCACCCACCGTGACTACCAGTCTCGGAACCTCATGGTGCTCCCGGGCGGGGAGCAGGCGGTCATCGACTTCCAGGACGCGCTGCTCGCCCCGCGCCAGTACGACCTCGTGGCGCTGCTCCGGGACAGCTACGTGGAGTTGCCGCCGGCGCTCGTCGACCGGATGCTGGCCCGCTACCTGGAG
Organism: Deltaproteobacteria bacterium; assembly: GCA_037129355.1. GTDB lineage: Bacteria > Myxococcota > Myxococcia > Myxococcales > Anaeromyxobacteraceae > CAIOAK01. The sequence goes on from JBAXVO010000165.1 coordinate 7,192, forward strand.
GCGCTGGCCGCCGAGGGCGGGCCGCGCCTCGACCCGGCCGCCTTCCGGGCCACCTTCGACCTGCTCACCGTGCAGCGGAAGCTGAAGGATGCCGGGCGGTTCGTGTTCATCGACCGGGTGCGGGGGAATCCCGGGTTCCTGCCGTCGATCCCCGC
>JBAXVO010000166.1:0-7339 GCA_037129355.1 Deltaproteobacteria bacterium
GTCCGGCTGGATCACCTACGGTATCGACCACCCGGTCTACGACAACATCCTCCAGGCCGGCCTCACCCGCCTCCGCAACCAGAACATGATCATCATGGCGCGGTACCAGGACGGCGGCTTCGCGCTCGGCGCCGAGTGGCTCTACACCCGCACGACGGTCACCACGACGAACGACCCGCTCGTCGGCAACCAGATCACCCTCACCGGCAACTACTACTTCTAGCCGGTACGACGGACCCGATTCAGGCCGCCCCCGTGCCACCATGGCGCGGGGGCGGTTTCTTTTTTAGAACATCCCTTTACCCCCCTTCCGGGAGATCCACCCCATGGCCGAACAGCTCGACTTCCGACGCGTGGACTACCCGGAACCGCACCGGGACCGGACGCGCCGCCTGCTCGCGGCTCACCCCGAGGCGAAGAAGCTGCAGGGACCGGAGCCCTGGTCGGGCGCGATCCTGATCGGCGTGGTCGCCTTCCAGATCGGGCTCGCCTGGGCGCTCCGCGGCCAGCCCTTCTGGCTCGTCCTCGTGGTGGCCTGGCTCGTGGGGGCGGTGGCCGATCACGCGCTCTGGGTGCTCATCCACGAGGCGTCGCACAACCTGATCATCAAGACCCCCTGGGTGAACTCGCTGGCCGCCATCGTGGCCAACCTGCCCATCGTCTTCCCGGGGGCCATCGCCTTCCGGCGCTACCACCTGCTCCACCACGCCTGGCAGGGCGATCCCGAGATCGACGCCGACCTGGCCGCGCCGGCCGAGGCCCGCCTGGTGGGCAACTCGGGGATCCGCAAGGGGCTGTGGCTCCTCTTCTACTTCCTCGCCCAGGGGCTTCGCGCCACCCAGCTGAAGCGCATCAAGCTCTGGGACGCCTGGTACGTGGCCAACGTGGCCGCGCAGGTGGCGTTCGCCGTCGGGGTGGTCCACTACATGGGCTGGATGGCGCTCGGCTACCTCTTCCTCTCGAGCGCCTTCGCCATCGGCCTCCACCCGGTGGGCGCCCGCTGGATCCAGGAGCACTACCTCACCTTCCCGGGCGACCAGGAGACCTTCTCCTACTACGGCCCGATGAACGTCCTCGCGCTCAACGTGGGTTACCACAACGAGCACCACGACCTGATGCGCGTGCCCTGGTCGAGGCTGCCCGCCCTGAAGGCGATGGCGCCGGAACTCTACGAGCCCCTGCATTCCCACCGTTCCTGGTCGGCCCTGCTCTGGCGCTTCCTCACCGACCCCGGCATCACCCTCTACAGCCGGGTGATCCGGCACGGGACGGTGGCCGGGAAGGGGCAGGTCGAGGCGAGCGCGTAGTTCCGGCCCCTCCCGGGTGCGCACCCCGCACCCAGGCGTACAATGGGGCGATGCGCCCCGCCGCGGCCATCCTGCTTCTCGCGTCGGCCCTGTCCGGCTGCGCCACCTCGCGGTCGTCGTTCCGCTGCGAGGCGAAGGGCGGACGCGCCTGGATCGCCGTCTACTCCGACCCGTTCGTGGTCGTGACCGACCTCGACGAGTCGGACGCCCGGGCCCTCGCCGAGGAGCTCGACCTGGTCCGCAACGCCGTGGCCTCCTCCCTCTTCCAGCGTCGCCACGACCCGCCCATCCGGGCCACGGTGATCGCCTTCAAGTCCACCGCCGACTACCAGGCATTCGCCCCGGCCGGCTCGGCCGCCTACTACGCCCGCGGCACCGCCGACCCCAAGATCGTCATGCCCGGGAAGATGGGGATCGAGCAGCGCCGCGTGCTGGCCCACGAGATGGCCCACCACGTCTCGTCCTACGTGCTCCTGCGGGAGCCGCGCTGGTTCTCGGAGGGGCTCGCGACCTGGGCCGAGACGGTGGGTGCCACCGAGGGGGGCGTCCGGATGGTCACCGGCGCGGTCCCGCTGGGGCGGCGCGTCCTCGCCCGTCCCCAGCGGATCCCGGCGCGCCAGCTCCTCGCCTGGGATGGCACCGTGCCGCCCGGGGAGCTCGCGCCCTACTACGATGCCGCCTGGCTGCTCGTGCACTACCTCTCGAACGAGCATCCGGAAGCCCTGCGCGCCTTCGAGGCGCGCCTCGCCGGGGCGGAGGATCCCGACCTCGCGTTCCAGGCGGCCTTCCCCCAGTGGTCCCCGGCGACGCCCGGCGGCCTCGAAGTGCTCGACAGGGAGCTCGACGCCTGGGCGCGCAACGGTCGGCTCGACGGGAAGCCGGTCCAGGTGGACTCGAACCCGAGCCTCTCGGTGCTGCACGTGGCGCCGGCGGAGGTCCACGCCATGCGGCTCCTCCTCTGGTCCGGCGGCGCGCCCGGAGAGGGGGACGAGGCGATGATCCGGGCGGAGCTCGACGAGGCGCTCGCCGAGGACCCGTACCACCCCGTGCTGCTGCGGGAGCTGGCGCGCAGGGACGGAAAGGACCCGCTCCCGCTGGCGCGCCTCTCCGTGAAGGGGCGCCCGGGCGACCCGCGTTCCTGGTCCTTCCTGGCCGAGAACCTCCCGCGCGAGGCGACCGCCGAGCGGGAGGCCGCGCTGCGACGGGCCACCGAGCTCGCCCCCCGCAACGCGACCGCGCTCTCCGCCCTGGCCGCGATGCTGCTCGAGAGCGGGCGTTCGGGGGAGGCGCTGCCCCCCGCCCGGCAGGCGGTCCAGCTCAGCCCCTTCAGCCCGGAAGTGCTCGACACCTACGCCTCGGTCGTCGCCGACCTGGGAAACTGCCCGCAGGCGGTGCTCGCCTCCCGCCGGGCCCTCGACGTGTTCCCCGACGACGGGAGGGCGGAGGGGCGGGCCCGGTACGAGCGGCACCTCGCCGCCCACCTGGCGCGCTGCGCGCAGTCCATCCCGTAGACGGGTCCGGTGCGGTATAAATCCGCCACCATGCAACTCGCCCGCTACAGCCAGATGTTCATCCCCACGCTGAAGGAGGCCCCCGCCGACGCGCAGGTGGCCTCCCACCGCCTGCTCGTCCGGGCCGGCTTCATCCGCCAGCTGGGAGCCGGGATCTACGACCACCTCCCGCTGGCCCGGCGCAGCCTCGCCCGGGTCGAGCGGATCGTGCGGGAGGAGATGGACGCCATCGGCGGCCAGGAGTTCCACCTGCCGGCCCTGCACCCCGCCGAGATCTGGAAGGAGAGCGGTCGCTGGGAGGTCATGGGCGACAACATGTTCCGGCTGAAGGACCGCAAGGGCGCGGACTACTGCCTGGGCATGACCCACGAGGAGATCTTCACCGCCATCGCGCGGGACGAGCTGCGCAGCTACCGGCAGCTTCCCCAGGTCTGGTACCAGATCCAGACCAAGTTCCGCGACGAGCCGCGCCCCAAGTCGGGGGTGCTGCGGGTGCGGCAGTTCACCATGAAGGACGCCTACTCCTTCGACGTGGACGCCGCCGGCCTCGACCGGAGCTACGACGACCAGCGCCGGGCCTACGAGAAGATCTTCACCCGCTGCGGCCTCGACTTCGTGGCGGTGCAGGCCCACTCGGGAGCCATGGGCGGCTCCGGGTCGCAGGAGTTCATGGTCCGCACCGACGCCGGCGAGGACGACGTCGCCGCCTGCCCGAAGTGCCGGTACGCCGCCAACACCGAGACGGCCCACAGCAAGGGGCCGGTCCGCCCCGTCGACGCCGGCGAGCCACTCCCCGCTCCGCGGAAGTTCCCGACCCCCGGCGTCCGGACCATCGAGGCGCTGGAGCGGCCGCCGCACGGCCGGTCCGCGGCCCGGCAGCTGAAGACGCTCGTCTACGCGGCCGACGAGAAGCTGGTCCTCGCCGTGGTCCGCGGCGACGACGAGCTCGACGAGGCCAAGCTGCAGACCGCCACCGGCGCCGCCCAGGTCCGGCCTGCCCACCCCGAGGAGATCCGCCCGCTGCTCGGCGCCGACCCCGGCTCCCTGGGTGCGGTCGGGGTGCGGGCCTGCCCGGTGTTCCTGGACGAGACGCTCGCCACCGCCGTCGGCATGGTGACGGGCGCGAACGAGAACGACGTCCACCTCGAGGGGGTCGACGTGCGCCGGGACATCGGCGCAGCGAAGCTCGCCGACCTCCGCAAGGTCAAGGCAGGCGAGGGATGCCCCCGCTGCGACGGTGCGCTCGAGATCTTCAAGGCGCTCGAGGTCGGGCACATCTTCAAGCTCGGCACCAAGTACTCGGTGTCGATGAAGGCCAACGTGCTCCTCGCCGACGGCAAGGAGACCCCGATCGTGATGGGGAGCTACGGCATCGGCGTCGAGCGGGTCATGGCCGCCGCGGTCGAGCTGCACCACGACGCCGACGGGATCATCTGGCCCTTCGCGATCGCCCCGTTCCACGCCACCATCCTCACCATGGGCAAGGAGCCCGAGCTCGCCCGGGCCGCCGAGGAGGTGGCCGCCGCGCTGGGTCGCGCCGGGATGGACGTCCTCTTCGACGACCGGGACGAGCGGGCCGGCGTGAAGTTCAAGGACGCCGACCTGATCGGCATCCCGCTGCGGATCGCGGTGGGCAAGCGGGGGCTCGCCGAGGGCAAGGTGGAGTGGAAGCTCCGGCGCGGCAAGGAGGTCGACCTCGTCGCCACCGGCGACGTGGAGGCCCGGGCCCGCGCCCTGCTCGCCGCCGAGCTGGGATAGGGGACGATGCGCACCCGCCTCGCCATCGGTCCGGACGAGCGGGTCGCGCTGCCGCGCCACGCAGCCGACCAGCTCGGCCTGGTCGACGGCGACCCGGTGGAGCTCCGGGCGGTGCCGGGTGCGTTCGCCGTGCTGCAGGGGGTGGGTCGGGAGGCGGTGGCGCCCTACCTGGCCGGCTCGCTGCGGTCGCTCTCGGCGCCCGAGGTGTTCCACTTCCTGTCCGGCTCCCTGAAGTCGGGGACCCTGCTCCTCTCCTTCGGCGGAGGGCACGACGCCCCGCTGCCCGACGCCCCCGAGGGGCTGCGCCGCAAGACCATCGGCTTCAAGGAGGGGCAGGTGGTCTTCGCCTCCTCCAGCGAGCGGGCCGACCGGCTCGGGCCGATGCTCTGGCGCAACGAGCTGGTCCCGCTCGACGAGCTCACCCGCTGCGGCCGGCTGGTCCAGGCCGGCCGCCCCCTCGGCCAGGTGCTCGTCGAGGAGGAGATCCTCGACCCGGGGCAGCTCTATGCCGCCATGGGGCTTCACGTCCGGGAGATCGTGCTCGGCGCCTTCCTCGACGACGAGGGGGAATTCGTGTTCGTCGAGGGGCGCGCCGACGACCGGAACTCGGTCCGCCTCTCCGAGCGCACCCGCGAACTCCTGCTCGAGGGGATGCGGCGGCGCGAGGAGGTCGAGCGGCTCGCGGCCGGGCTGCCCGACCGGGACGCGGTGGCCAGGCGCCGGCCCGGAGCCGAAGGGGAGCCCGGCCCCCTGGGCCGGCGGTTGCTCGAGGCCCTGGACGGCGAGCGGACGGTGCGGCGCGCGCTCGACGAATCCTGGCTGGGAACCTACCGGGGCATGCAGGTCCTCGACGAGCTGGTCCGTGGCGGCTTCGTGGAGGCGGTGGCGCGTGCGCCGGCCCCGCCCGAGCCGGTCCACCTGCCGGCCTTCCCGGCGGGCGGCCCGTTCCAGGCCTACGCCCGGATCATCCGCCACGTCTACGAGGAGCTCTCCCGCGTGCAGGCCGACGCCGGCCGTCGCCTGGAGAGCTTCTTCGACCGGCTTCCCCCGGAGCGCCGTGCCCTCTTCGAGGGTGTCCGGATCGACGCCGACGGGAACATCGACGTGGCGCAGCTCGTGCTGAACGTCGGCCAGGGCGCCCCCCGGCCGAGCCCGGCGGCGCGCGCCCGGGCGCTCGACGCGCTCGAGTCGTTCCTGACCTTCGCGCTCTTCGAGGTGGGGAACTGCCTCTCCCCCCCCGAGGCCGCGCGCGTGCTCGGCGAGGTGGGGCGGATGCAAGCGGGGGTGCCATGAGCCGTCCGGGGCGCGAGCGCATCTGTGCGGCCGTCGACTTCCCCACCTGGCGGGAAGCGGAGCCGTTCGTCCGGGCCGTCGCGCCCGAGGTGGGGATGCTCAAGGTGGGACTCGAGCTCTTCGCCGCCGAGGGGCCGTCCGCGGTGCGCGCCGCGGCCGGGCTGGGGCGTCCGGTCTTCCTCGATCTCAAGCTGCACGACATCCCGAACACCGTGGAGGGGGCGGCCCGCAGCGCCGCCGCGAGCGGCGCGTCGCTGCTCACCGTCCACGCCGCCGGGGGTGACGAGATGGTCCGGGCCGCGGTCCGCGGCGCCGCCGGGAAGCTCCACGTGCTCGCGGTGACGGTGCTGACGAGCCTGGACGACGCTGCGCTCGGGAGGATTGGCCTGGCCGGACCGGCCGTCGACGCGGTGGTGCGGCTGGCGCGGCTGGCGGTGGGAGCCGGTGCGGACGGGCTCGTCTGCTCGCCGCACGAGGTGGCCGCCGTCCGGGCGGCTGTCGGGCCCGGTCCCCTCCTCGTGGTCCCGGGGGTCCGGCCGCCCGGAGCCTCGCGCGGAGACCAGGCGCGGGTGGCCACGCCGGCCGAGGCGGTGGCGGCGGGAGCCGACGTCGTCGTGATCGGGCGACCGCTGCGGGAAGGGAACGACCCGGCCGCGGCGGCGCGCGCCATCGCCGCGACGCTCGACGGAAAGGGGAGTTCGAGATGAGCAGCGGCCTCTTCGGCGGGATCCCGATCGGCGCGGTGTTCGCGGCGACGATCGTCGCCTTCATGGCGGCGACCATGGCCGGGCACCTCTTCGGCGTGCGGGCCCGCCTGCGCCTGGGCCAGGGCTCGACCGCCGACCTGGGAACCACCCTGGGCGGCCTGCTGGGGCTGCTCGGCCTGATGCTCGCCTTCACCTTCGGGATGGCGGGGGACCGTTTCGACCGGCGGAAGTCGCTGGTGGTGGAGGAGGCGAACGCCATCGGCACCGCCTGGCTCCGCACCGACTTCATCCCGGAGCCGCACCGCACCCAGGCGCGGGACCTGCTCCGCGACTACGCCAGGTCGCGGCTGGACGTCGCCAGCAAGGACAGGCTTCCCGAGGCCATCGCCCGGTCGGAGAAGATCCAGGTCGAGATCTGGAAGGTCACGGCCGCCGCCGCCGCGGCGTCCCCGACGCCCACCGTGGCGCTCTACGCCGCCGCGGTGAACGAGGTGATCGACATGCACGGACGGCGTCTCGCCGCCGCGCTGCGCAACCCGATCCCCCCGACCATCTTCGCCACGCTCTACGCCGTCGCGCTCCTCGTCCTGGCGGTGACCGGGTACGCGCGCGGGATGGCGGGCGACAAGAGCGCGCTGGCCACTGCGGCCCTGACGCTCGTGCTGGCGGTGGTCTTCGCCCTCATCCTGGATCTCGACCGGCCGTACGAGGGGCTCCTCACGGTGAGCCAGCAGGCGATACGGGACGTGCTGTCGTCGATGGG
>JBAXVO010000167.1:0-7311 GCA_037129355.1 Deltaproteobacteria bacterium
GCGTGATCGTGGCCATCTCCCGCCCCGAGACGGTGTGGATGACCGGCAACGTGCTCGGCGTGGACGGGACCGAGGACCTGGTCGGGTAAGGCTCAGACCGCGGCGCGAACCGGGACCGTGATCCCGGCATCGACCATCGGCGCCGGGAGATCGGGGAGCGGCCCGATCTTCTTCCGGAAGGGGCCGCTGATGAGCCGGAGGAGGTCGCGCGCGGGCATGTGGCGGCTGAAGGTGCGCAACAGCCCCCAGGTCTTCACCGGGCTGCGGACGATCCGGTGCAGCAGGAGCGAGGCGTAGCCCTTCATCCGCAGGGCGTTGACCTCGTCGTTGGGGACCGTGTCCGGATCGATGTCGCAGCACTTGAAGGTCTTGTCCCAGTCCCGATCGTCGTCGACGATGCCGCGGCTGGCGTACTCGTTCCAGAGCGGCGTTCCCCGGTAGACGGCCAGTCGGTTGAAGCCGAAGGTGTCGATGGGGAGCCGGGCCGCGAAGCGGAAGGTCTCGCGGATGTCCTCGGCGGTCTCGCCGGGTCCGCCGATGACGAAGAAGCCGTGCACCCGGGCGATGCCGTGCTTCTTGGCCTCGCCCACGGCGAGCTCGATCTGCTCGAGCTTCTGCCGCTTGCCCAGGCGGTCCAGCATCTTCTGCGTGCCGGCCTCGATCCCGTAGGCCAGCATGTCGCAGTGGGCCTTGCCCATGAGGGGGAGGACCTCGATGCCCAGCGAGTCGACGCGCCCCTCGCACCCCCAGTGGAACTGGAGCTTGCGGTCGACGATGCCGTTGCAGATGTCGGCGATGCGCTTGCGCTTGAGCAGGAAGTGGTCGTCGGTGAGGTAGATGGAGCGGTAGCCCTGGTCGGAGAGTTGCTGCATCTCGCCCAGCACGTGCTCGGCCGAGCGGCTGCGCCACTTGCCCTCGGCGAGCGACGGGATGTCGCAGTAGATGCAGGTGTAGGGGCAGCCCCGCGAGGTCTGCATGGTGCAGAACTTGTCGAGCGAGAGCACCGCGGGGACGTCGAGCGGGAGCGACTCGATGTAGTCGATGGGCAGCGACGTGCGGTCCGGGTACGGGTAGGCGTCGAGGTCCCGCAGCAGGGGGCGCGGCACGTTCTTCACGACCTCGCCGCCGCTCCGCCAGACCAGCCCGGCCACGTTCTCGAGCCCGTGGTGGAGGTTGTCGAGGTAGTCGACGAGCAGGTCCTCCCCCTCGCCCACGCCCACGTGGTCGATGAAGGGGCAGTCGGCCAGGATCCGGCTCGCGTTGATGGAGGCGAAGGCGCCGCCCACGATGATGGGGATCTCCGGGTTCGCGACCTTCACCTTCCGTGCAAAGGCCTTCAGCCCCGGGTAGGCGGTCACCGAGAGGAAGGAGAGGGCGATGACGTCGGGGCGGTCCTGCCGGGCCGCCTGGGCGACGGCTTCCGCCTTCATGCGGGGGTGGCAGGTGTCGAACATCCGGACGGTGTGCCCCGCGCGGCGCAGCACCGGCGCCAGCGTCTGGATGCCCAGGGGGGGGAAGGCCATCGCGCGGATGCGCGGATCGGACCCCGCGTCACCGGCCGCCGGGGGGAGGAGGTGGAAATACGCCTCGTCCCTCACGTACACCAGGAAAACGCGCAAGGGGGTAAACTAGACCATCGGGGTCGAATATGCCAGGGGCGGACCCGCACCTCACCTCACCAGCACGGTCGGCCGGTACCTGCGCACGAAGGCGGCGACCGCCTCGATGTCCGCGTCGGTCCCGGTGGCCACGCAACCGAGCGTCCAGTCGACGGCGGTCGTCGGGTAGTCGGGCTCCTCCTGCCCGCGCGGGGGACCGTGGATCCCCAGCCCGTCGCCGGAGTGCCCCTTCCTCGCCTGCTCGGGGGTCGGGTACTCGATGGGGATGAAGACCCCGTACTGCCGGGACGGGCGCGGCTCGCCGAGCGCGTAGGTTCCCACCGGCGTCCGGTGGTCTCCGGCCCGCCTCTTCCCCGCCCCTCCGCGCCCGATCGCCACCGGGATGCGGGCCGTCTCGACCCCCAGGCGGCACAGCCAGATCTCGCGCTTCCGGGTGAAGACGGCCACGACGTCGCCGGTGGGCGGGCAGGTCGACGGACTCTGGTCGATCTCCCCGGATCCGGGTCCGGCCGGGGCGCACGATGCAAGGATCAGGGCCAGGATGGCGTGTCCGTTCATCGCCCACGGACGCTAACCGCGGCAGAGCCCCTTGTCACGCCCCCCTCCTTCCACTAACCCTTCCGCCATGCCGACGCGTCCGCACCCGAGCCCGGGAGCCTGGCTCCTCCTCGCCGCCCTCGGCGCAAGCTGCGCACAGGCGCCCCCGGTGCCGACGGCGAAGGAGACCCCGCCGCCGCCCCCACCGGCGGTCGCCGCGCCGGCCCCCTGCCCGATCGTGCAGGTCGCCGCCTGCGACAGCCCGGGTGAATGCAAGGTCGTCGAGGTCATCGGGGAGATCTGCCACCGGATCGTGCTTCCCGGCGACTCGCTCATCGAGATGGCCCGCCAGTACGACCTGGGGTTCAACGAGATCGAGGCGGCCAACCCCGGGCAGGACGCCTTCGTCCCCAAGGCGGGATCGACCGTCACCCTCCCCACCTCCTGGATCGTGCCGCGCGCCGCGGCGCCGGGAAGGGTGGTGGTGAACCTCTCCGAGATGCGCCTGTTCCACTTCCCGCAGAAGCCGGGACCGGCCATGACCTTCCCGGTGGGCATCGGCACCGAGGGATGGGCCACGCCGGTCGGCACCTTCAAGGTGATCCAGAAGCAGGTGAACCCGCCCTGGTACCCGCCGGCCTCGATCCGCCGGGAGGAGCCGGACCTGCCGGCGATGGTCCCGCCCGGCCCCGACAACCCGCTCGGCACCCATGCGCTGCGCCTGTCGAAGGGCTCGATCCTCATCCACGGCACCGACACGCCCTTCGGCGTGGGGCGGCGGGCGAGCCACGGCTGCCTGCGGCTCTACCCGGAGGACATCCCCGTCCTCTTCGAGCGGGTGCCGGTGGGCACCGAGGTGCGGATCGTCCGCGAACCGGTGAAGGTGGGAGTGCGGGCCGGGCGCGTCTACGTGGAGATCCACCCCGACGACGAGGCCAAGGTCGACCTGGCTGCGGAGGCCCGGAAGCTCCTCGCGAAGCGGCGGCTCACCGGCTCCGTGGATGGGACGAAGCTCGCCGAGGCGCTCGCGGATCCGCGCGGCTTCCCGGTGGACGTCACCGACGACCGGACCTAGCGGCGCCGGAAGGCGCGCCAGGGGGCACGGCCTTCAAGCCGCGCCCCCCGGGCCGGTCTTCCTGCTGCTACTTCGCGCCCTTCATCTGGCGCAGTTCGAAGGCCTTCGCCGCCTTCGCCGCGGCCGTCTCGGCCCGAACCGCCGCCGCCTCGGCGTCGGCCGCAGCCTTCGCGGACGCCGCGTTGGAGCTGGCGATCTCCTTGCGGAGGGCCTGGATCTCGGCCGACTGCGCGTCGCCCTTCTTGCTCAGCTCGGCGAGCTTGGCCTCCATCGCCGCGGTCTTCTGCTCGAGCGTCGTCACCCTGCCGGACAGAGGAGCGATCTCCTCCTTCACCGACGAGGTGGTGGCGCAGCCCGCGGCGAGGACCGCGAACAGGGACAGTGCCAGGATGCGCTTCATCGACTACCTCCTTGGAAATCGTGCTCTTGCACGGAGAAGGGGAAAGGTTCCTCCTTCTCCGGGGGATGCGCAAGCATTCCGTCGTCGCTCGTCGCGTCCGAAGCCCGAAGCCCGACGCTCCCGGGCGGGACACCGGCTAGAATCGGCGGATCGCCAGCGCCGAGACAGGGGGAGGCGCCGTTCCCGCGCCCGCACGCAGGCCCTCCGGCTTCGCGAACCTCGTCCTCCACCTGCACCCGAAGCTGGTGCCGGCCGCCGCGCTCCCCCTTCCGCTCACCTTCGGGCTGGGGGGCGCCGCCGCGGTGCTCTTCCTCCTGCTCGCCGTGACCGGGGCCCTCCTCCTCGTGGTCTACGAGCCGTCGCCCGAGCGGGCCCACGGGACCGTGGTCCGGCTCGTCGACGAGATCCCCTTCGGCGCGCTGGTCCGCAACGCCCATCACTGGGCGGCGAACGGGCTCGTCCTCGTCTCCGGCCTCCACCTGCTCCGGGTCTTCTACCGGGGCGGCCACCTCCCCCCGCGGAAGGGCAACTGGTTCGTGGGGGTGGCGCTCCTCGCGCTCGTGATCGGCTGCGCCTTCACCGGCTACCTCCTCCCCTGGGACCAGCTCGCCTTCTGGGCCGTCACCATCGCCACCGGGATGCTCGAGTACGTCCCGCTCGCCGGGGGCGCGCTGCTCCGCGCGGCGCGCGGCGGCGCCGAGGTGGGGCCGGCCACGCTGGCCCGCTTCTTCGTGCTCCACGTGGCCATCCTCCCCACCGCGCTCTTGCTCCTGCTCGCCTTCCACTTCTGGCTGGTGCGCAAGGTGGGGGGCGTGGTCCTGCCGGCCGGCGTCGGCGACCGGGCCTCCCCGCGGGGCCCGCTCGTCCCCACCTCGCCACATCTCACCCAGCGTGAAGGTGCGGCGGCGCTGGTGGTCCTGGCCGCGGTGATGACGATGGCCGCCCTGTGGAACGCCCCGCTCCTCGCCCAGGCCAACCCGGGCCTGAGCCCGAACCCGGCCAAGGCCCCCTGGTACTTCATGGGGCTGCAGGAGCTGCTCGTCCACCTGCATCCGGTCTTCGGCGCCGTGGTGGCGCCGCTCCTCGGGCTCGGCCTGCTCCTCGCCCTGCCGGCGCTCTCCGGAGGGGAGCCGCCCACCGGACGCTGGTTCGGTTCCCCTCGCGGCGCCCGGCACGCGCTCCTCGCCGCGATCGCCGGCGCGGTGCTCACGCTGGGCGCGGTGGCGGCGAACGAGCCCCTGCGCCGGGGGAAGCCCTTCCTCCCCGCGCTCCCGCCCGCGGTCCGGGGCGGGCTTCTCCCGCTCGCCGCCCTGCTCGCCCTCCTCGGGCTGGTCGCCTGGCTCTCGCGGCGCCGGGGAGCCACCCGCCAGGAGGCGGTGCAGGCCGCCTTCACCTTCGCCCTCGCCTCCTTCGTCGTGCTGACGCTCGTGGGCGTGCTCCTGCGCGGCCCGGGCATGGCGCTGGTGCTCCCGTGAGCCTCCCTCCGGCCATCGAGCCCGCCGCCCCGGGGCGCCGCGACTTCCTGGGAATGGCCGGGAAGGCGCTCGGGATCCTGGCCGCCGCCGAGCTGCTCGCCGTGGTCGTCGCCTACCTCGCCCCGGGAAAGGGCGGCGCCGGGCGCGGCGCGGGGCTCGTGGTGGCCGGCCCGGTCGGGGAGTTCACCCCGGCCTCGGTGCGGGCCTTTCCGGCGGGGCAGTTCTACCTGGTGCGGCTCGCCGACGGCGGCTTCCTCGCCCTCTCCTCGAAGTGCACGCACCTCGGTTGCACGGTCCCCTGGAACGAGAAGCAGCGGAGCTTCCCCTGCCCGTGCCACGCCTCCACCTTCGACGAGCGGGGGGACGTCCTCTCGCCGCCGGCCACCCGGGCCCTCGACCTCTTCCCGGTGGTGATCGAGGGGGGGATCGTGAAGGTCGACACCTCCCGCCGGATCGCGCGGGCCCGCTTCGAGCCGGGCCAGGTGGCCTACCTCTAGATGGACGCCTCCCTCCGCCGCTTCCGCATCGCGGGCGTGGCCGCCACGGCGGCCATCGTCCTCTCGGTGCCGGTCTACCTGGGGATGCGGGCGATGCGCCCGCCCCGGATGGCGCCGCCGCCGGTCCCCCGGTTCGTGGGCAGCGAGCGGTGCAAGGCCTGCCACGAGAAGGCGTACGCCGGGTGGAAGGGTTCGAACCACGCTCTCGCCATGCAGGCGGCCAGGGAGGGCACCGTGCTCGGGGACTTCTCGGGCGCGACCCTCCAGCACCGGGGCAAGACCTGGCGCTTCTTCCGCCAGGGCGAGAAGTTCATGGCCCACGCCGAGGGGCCGGACGGGGAGATGCGCGACTTCGAGGTGGCCTACACCTTCGGCGTGGCGCCGCTGCAGCAGTACCTGGTGCCCTTCCCGGGCGGGCGCCTCCAGGCCCTCTCGGCGGCCTGGGACACGAAGGAGAAGCGCTGGTTCCACGTGAACCCGGGTCCCGCCGCGCCCCCCGGCGACTGGCTCCACTGGACGCGTCCCGGGCAGAACTGGAACGCCATGTGTTCCGACTGCCATTCCACGGCGGTCCGCAAGCGCTACGACCCGGAGAAGGACGCCTACGAGACCACCTGGTCGGAGATCAGCGTGGGGTGCGAGGCCTGCCACGGTCCGGGGTCCCGGCACGTCGCCTGGGCCGACCAGCCGGCCATGGGGCGCACGCCGATCGAGCACGCCGGCCTGGTGGCGAAGACCGCGCGGCTCACCCAGCCCGAGCTCGTGAACCTGTGCGCCCCCTGCCACTCCCGGCGCGCCCAGTTCGCCGATCCCCCCGCGCCGGGCGGGGAGTTCCTCGACCACTACCTCCCCACCCTGCTCGGCCAGGGGACCTTCCACGCCGACGGCCAGATCCTCGACGAGGACTTCGAGTGGCACGCCTTCACCCAGAGCAAGATGCACGCGAACGGGGTGCGCTGCGGCGACTGCCACGACGTCCACTCCGGGAAGCGGCACGAGGAGGGGAACGCGCTCTGCACCCGCTGCCACCGGGCCGACGCCTACGACACCGCCACCCACACCTTCCACAAGCCGGAGTGGCGCGGGAAGCCCAGCGCCGGGGTGCGCTGCGTCTCCTGCCACATGCCGGGGAAGGACTTCATGGTGGTGCACTTCCGGCGCGACCACTCGATGCGGGTGCCGCGCCCGGATCTCACCGCGGCGATCGGGGTCCCCAACGCCTGCAGCGCCTCCGGCTGCCACGCCGACCGGCCCCTCGCCTGGGTGCAGGCGAAGTACGACGGCTGGTACGGCAGGAAGCGGAAGCCCCATTACGGCACGGTGATCGCCGCCGGCCGGGCCCGCGAGCCGGGCGCGGAGGGCGAGCTCGTCCGGCTCGCCCAGGACCAGCTCCGGCCGGTGGTGGTGCGCGCCACCGCGCTCGAGCTCCTGGCGGCCTACCTGGGAACGCCGGCGCGCGCGGCGCTCGAGAAGGCGCTCGCCGATCCCGAGCCGCTCGTCCGGGCCACGGCCGCGCAGCGGGTCGAGGCGGCCGACCCGGGGGCGCTGGCGCGGCGGCTCGGGCCGCTGGTCCAGGATCCGGTGCGCTGGGTGCGCGCCGAGGCGGCGGCCCGGCTGGCGGGAACTCCCGCGCAGAGGCTCCCCGAGGCGCAGCGCCAGGCCTGGGCGGCGGCGCTCGCCGAGTACGAGGCCGGGCAGCGCTACATGT
>JBAXVO010000168.1:0-7304 GCA_037129355.1 Deltaproteobacteria bacterium
ACCGGGACGCGGCGGTGGCCGAGCTGACGCGCTTCAAGGCCGAGTTCGCCACCCCGAAGGATTTCAAGGCTTTCCTGCACCAGATCGACGCCACCGAGGAGGAGCTCACCGCCACGCTCCGGCGAAGCCTGCGGGTCCGCCGCTGCCTGGAATCCCGGCTGGGGCGGCTCCGTCCAACCACCCGCGAGATCGAGGCCTGGTACGAGGCCCACGCGGCCGACTACGGCGGGCGGCCCCTCGCCGAGGTGACCGACGAGATCACCGCGCGCCTCACCGCCGCCCGGGCCGACGTGGAGACCAAGGCGCTCCTCCGCGACCTCCGGAGCCGGGCCGACATCCGCATCCTCGTCGATCTGGGCGCCGAACCGTGATCGGGGAGGAGGCCCGGGGTCCGTCCTTCCGGCGGATGCGGGAGGCCGATCTCCCACGCGTGATGGAGATCGAGCGGGCCGCCTTCTCCCATCCCTGGTCGGAGGAGCTGGTCCGGCGGGAGCTCGGGCACGAGTTCTCCACCGTGCTGCTCGCCACCGAGGGGCCGGAGGGGGCCGTCCAGGGTTTCGCGGTCGTCTGGCTCGTCCACGACGAGCTCCACGTCCTCAACGTGGCGGTCGCGCCGGAGGCCCGCCGCCGCGGCCTGGCGCGGGCCATCCTCGACCGGGTGGAGGCAGGGGGAAGGGAGCAGGGGGCCCGGGTGGCCATGCTGGAAGTCCGCCGCGGAAACGTCCCGGCCATCGCCCTCTACCGCTCCCGGGGATACCGGGAGGTCGGCATCCGCCCGCGCTACTACGCCGAGGACGGCGAGGACGCGCTGGTGATGGACAAGGACCTCTGAGGGCGTGATAGAGAGCGCTTCATGACGACCGCGCTCCTCCTGGGGATGGTCCTTCTCGCGGTCCCTCCCGCGACCCCTCCTGCCGCCCCGTCCTTCCTCCGGGAGAACGCGGAGACCCGAGGCTACCGGTCGGGAGCGCCGTCCCGCCCCACGGTCGTCCCCGGGGGCGCCGAGGTGCTCTTCCTCCGGTCCGGCCCGCGCTCGGGGGTGCTCTCGCTCTTCGCCACCGAGGTGGCGACCGGGAAGACCCGGGAACTGCTCACCGCCGAGGCGCTGCTCGCGGCCGAGCCGGGGGAGCTCTCCGACGCCGAGAAGGCCCGGCTCGAGCGGCAGCGGATCACGGCGAGGGGCATCACCCACTACGCGCTCTCCCAGGATGGGAAGACGATCCTCGCCTCGCTCGGCGGACGGCTGTACGCGGTGGACCGGGCGACCGGTGAGAAGCGGCGCCTTCCGGTGCCCCAGGGCGCGCTCGATCCGCGCCTCTCGCCGGACGGCAAGCGGGTCGCCTTCGTGTCGAAGGGGGAACTCGGCGTCCTTGACCTCGCATCGGGCGAGGTCCGGACCCTCACCACGGGCGCGACCGAGTGGAAGACCCACGGGCTCGCCGAGTTCGTCGCCCAGGAGGAGATGGACCGCAGCGAGGGATACTGGTGGTCCCCGGACTCCCGCAGCCTGGCCTTCGAGGAGGCCGACGACACCGACGTGGAGAAGCTCTCCATCCAGGACCCGGCCCGGCCCGAGCGCCGGCCGGTCCAGTTCGCCTATCCCCGCGCCGGCCGGCAGAACACCCGGGTGCGGCTGGGCGTGGTCTCCGTGGAGGGCGGCACGCCGACCTGGATCTCCTGGGACGCCGAGCGCTACCCGTACCTGTGCCAGGTCCGCTGGCAGAAGGGGGCGCCGCTCCTGCTCGTGGTCCAGAACCGGGCCCAGACCGAGGAGGCGGCGCTCCGCGCCGACCCCGCCACCGGCAAGACCACGGTCCTCCTCGTGGAGACCGACCCGGCCTGGCTCAACCTGAACGACGCGGCGCTGCGCTGGATCCCCGGAGGGTCGGGCTTCCTCTGGTTCACGGAGCGAAACGGCGGAGCCGAGATCGAGCTGCGTTCCCCCGACGGGGCGCGCGTCTCGGGCGTCGTCCCGCTCGCCTTCGGCTACGTCGGGCTCGCCGGCGTGTCGGACGCGGGCGAGGTCTTCTTCCTGGGGACACGCGGCGATCCCACCCGCGACCGGCTCTTCCGCGTCCGGCCGGGCGAGGAGCCGGTCGAGGTCGTGGTGGTGGCCGATCCGGCCGCCAGCCTCGGCGCACGGACCGCGGACGGGGGGCGCTTCCTCACCGTGACCGTCTCCCGGCCCGGCGAGGCCTCGCGGTCGCTCGTCGCCTCGCCGGAGGGCAAGGTGCTGGTCGAGCTCCCGTCGGTGGCGCTCGAGCCGCCCTTCCGCCCGATCGCCGAGGTCCGGCAGGTGGGCAAGCGCGGCCTCTGGACCTCGCTCGTCCGGCCGCGCGACTTCCGGCCGGGCACCAGGTACCCGGTCATCGTCCAGGTCTACGGGGGGCCCACCCGGTTCTCCCCGATGGGGCTCAGGGGCGGCGCGCCCCGGACGCAGTGGATGGCCGACCAGGGATTCCTCGTGGTGAAGGTCGTGAACCGGGGGGAGACGGCGCGCCTGGGGCGGGCCTTCGAGCGGGCCGTGAAGGGGGACCTGGCCGGTCCCGCGATCGAGGACCAGGCCGAGGCGCTCGTCGCCCTCGCCGAGCTGGTCCCGGAGCTCGACCTCTCCCGGGTGGGGATCTCCGGATGGTCCTTCGGCGGCTACATGGCGGCCCTCGGGGCGCTGCGCCGCCCCGACGTCTACCGGGCCGCCGTGGCGGGCGCGCCGGTGGTCGAGTGGCTCGACTACGACTCCTTCTACACCGAGCGTTACCTGGGGCTGCCCGCCGAGGCGCCGGAGGCCTACGACCGGAGCTCCCTGACCCGGCTGGCCGGGAAGGAGCACTCCCCGCTGCTCCTCGTCCACGGCACCGCCGACGACAACGTCTACCTCCTCCACTCGATCAAGCTCGCCGACGCCCTGTTCCGGGCCGGCGCCCCGGCCACCTTCGTGCCGCTCGCCAACGTGACCCACCTCGCCTCCGACCCGGCCACCGCCGAGCCGCTCGCCGAGATGGAGATCCGCTTCTTCCGGGAGAAGCTGGGCGGGCCACGCCCCTGACGCCATGACCTGGGGAACGACGAGGAAGATCCTCTTCCGCCTCGATCCGGAGCGGGCCCACGCGCTCGCGGCCGGGGCGCTGCGGAGCGTGGGCGGCGCCGCCCGGGTGCTCCGGCCCCGGGTCGATGCATCACTCGGGGTGAAGTGCCTGGGGCTCGCGTTCGAGAGCCCGCTCGGCCTCGCGGCGGGGTTCGACAAGGGCGAGGTGCTGGTGCGCGGGCTGCACGCGCTCGGCTTCGGCCACGTCGAGGTGGGCACCATCACGCCGCGCCCGCAGGCGGGCAATCCCCGTCCGCGCCTCTTCCGGCTGCCGGAGCACCGGGCCCTCATCAACCGGATGGGCTTCAACAACGAGGGGACCGCCGCCTGCGCCGAGCGGCTCTCCCGGCTGCCGCGGGAGGGCAGGGGGATCGTGGGGGTGAACGTCGGCAAGAACAAGGACACGCCGAACGAGAGGGCGGTCGACGACTACCTCGCCGCCATCGACGCCCTCCACCCCTTCGCCGACTACCTGGTGGTGAACCTCTCCTCTCCCAACACGCCGGGGCTTCGTGCGCTCCAGGAGCGCGCCCCGCTCGAGCGGCTGCTCGGCGCCTGCGTCGACCGGGCCCGCCCGCTCGGCAAGCCCCTGCTCGTGAAACTCGCCCCCGACCTCGAACCGGGTGCGCTCGACGAGGCCGTCGACGTGGCCGTCGGGTGCGGCGCGTCCGGCATCATCGCGACCAACACCACCATCCAGCGGCCGGGCGCCGTGGCGGGCCACCCCCGTGCCGCGGAGGCGGGCGGGCTCTCCGGCGCCCCTCTCGCGCCCCTCTCCCTGTTCGCGCTCCAGCGCGCCCACGCCCGGGCCGCCGGGAGGATTCCCATCGTCGGCGTGGGCGGGATCATGGACGCCGCCGACGCCTACGCCAGGATCCGGGCCGGCGCGTCGCTCGTGCAGGTCTACACCGGGTTCGTCTACGGAGGGCCGGCCTTTCCCCGGCAGATCCTCGAGCAGTTGCCCGAGTTGCTGCATCGGGACGGGTTCGGAAGCGTGATGGAGGCCGTGGGCACCAGTACCCATCCGGGATGACTGGGGAATCGAGCTGGGGCTTGACGGGGATGACGCGACGCGTTATTCATCCTCCGCGACATTCCCCCTCGTCGTCGAGGGGCCAACCCCACGGAGGATGAACAGATGACCGAGACCCGCAAGAGCCACAACGCGAAGAGCACCAAGGTGGAGGGCTTCCTCCGGGAGTCGGTCGAGGTCGCCCAGGCCCGGCTCGAGGTGATCGAGGCCGAGGCCCAGAAGCTCCTCCACGAGGTCCAGACCCGCTTCCAGAAGGTCTCCGGGAAGGACTGGGCCGAGGTCCGCGAGCGGCTCGACCACCTCCGCGAGGTGGGCATGGAGCGCGCCGAGGAGTGGAAGGACAAGGCCCAGGAGTTCCGGGTCGAGGCCGCCGAGAAGCTCGAGAACCTCCAGGTCTCCGCGCTCCGCTTCCTGGGCGTGGCCAGCCGCGAGGAGGTCGCCGAGCTCTCCCGCGAGATCAACAAGATCCTGAAGCGGCTCGACGACAGCCGCCGCCGCAAGGGTGGCAAGCCCACGCGCAAGCCCGTCGTCGGGCAGGCCTAAGGCGAGAGGACGGACCGATGGCGGACCTCCAGGCGAAGTTTCGGGAAGCTTGGTCCCACGCGCTCGTGGGGCTGAACGCGGCGGAGGCGGAGGCCGAGAAGGTGCTCGCGCGCCTGGCCGACGCAGCCGGACTCACCCCCGACGACGTGAAGCACCACGCCCGCGAGTTCGGCGAGCGGCTCAGCCAGCAGCGTCGCGAGGTGGAGCGGGCCATCGACGACGGGGTGCGCCGCGCGGCCGCCCAGTTCAAGATCCCCAGCCGCGACGAGATCGCGTCCCTGCGCAAGCGCATCGACGAGGTCGCCGACCGGCTGGAGGCCGTGGCCCAGGAGCGCGCGCGCAAGGAGTAGGATCCGGGGGCCGGTCGCAGCCATGCGGGTCACCGAGATCTTCTTCAGCATCCAGGGCGAGGGCACGCGCGCGGGGCTTCCCTGCGTGTTCGTGCGCTTCACTGGCTGTGATCTGCGCTGCAACTACTGCGACACGGCCTACGCCTTCACCGGCGGACGGGAGGCCACCCGGGAGGAGATCCTCTCCGAGGTGGCCCGCCATCCGTGCCGGCTCGTGCTCCTCACCGGCGGCGAGCCCATGCTCCAGAAGGAACTTCCGGAGCTGGCGCGGGACCTCCTCGACCGCGGGTACGAGGTCACCGTCGAGACCCACGGCCAGGCGCCGCTCGACGCCCTCCCCGACGAGGTCGTCCGCATCGCCGACGTGAAGACCCCGGAGTCGGGGGAGCCGGCGACGGACCTGGCCTGGCTGGCCCGGCTCCGTCCGCACGACGAGGTGAAATTCGTGGTCTCCTCCGAGGCCGACTTCCAGTGGGCGCTCGGCGTGATCCGGGGGCACGGACTGGAGGGCAGGGTGACCGTCCTCGTCGGTCCGGTCCTCGGACGGGTGGCGCCGGCCGACCTGGCCCGCTGGATCCTGGAGAGCGGCGTCCGGGCCCGGCTGAATCTCCAGCTCCACAAGGTGGTCTGGGGCCCCGATGCCCGGGGCGTCTAGCCGGCCAGGGGCCTCTCCGGGGAACTTGACGGGCGCGCGCAGGGAGCGCTAGCTACCGGGAGCGAGGCGACAGTCCGTCGCCCATCCGGAGCGACGAGGAGCAGCGTGTTCGAGCCCGATCCGAGCATCGCCTACATCCCCGCCAGCCGCGAGCAGGTCGTCGCGCTCGTGGAGAGCATCAACCAGCCGCAGGTCTCCATCCCCGGCAAGGAACCGCAGTCGGTGCAGGGCTTCCTCTGCGGGCTCCGGAACGAGGACGGCAACTTCTCCATCTTCGTCTCCCTCTTCCTGCCCCGCTCGGGCGAGAACGTGGTCTACGTGAGCGAGCGGCGCGAGGTGGGCATGGAGGAGTATCGGGACGTGGAGATCGAGGGGCTGCACTTCCTCGAGTCGATGGGCTTCATGCTCGACAACCTGAACTTCCGGAACCTGGCCCCGGCGCAGCAGGTCGAGACCCTGAAGCGGGTGCCCCTGTTCCAGGTGCCGAAGCCGGCCGCCACGGCCGTCTCCGAGGCCGCCGAGGCGCGCAGCGCCGCACGCATCGCGCGCCTGCTGGCGAGCGTCTGACCATGAGCCACCTCCGCGCCTTCCTCGCCGTCTCCATCCTCCTCGCCGCCTCCGCCTGCGCCCACGGCGCCAGCTCCAGGGACAAGGAGACCGCCATCGTCCACGCCGACCTGGGCGCCGAGGCGGTGGGCGCCGGGCGCGCCCAGGACGCCATGAAGTCCTACGACGAGGCGCTCAAGTACGACCCGGACCTCGCCGAGGCGCACCTGGGGCGGGGCGTGGTCCTCGAGCTCGCCTTCGGCAAGCTGGACGAGGCCGAGGCCGAGTACCGCAAGGCCATCCTGCTCAAGCCCACGCTGGCGGAGGCCCACAACAACCTGGGGCAGCTGCTCGCCCGGACCGGCCGGCTCGAGGAAGCGGTGAAGGAGTTCGACATCGCCGCCTCGATCATGCTCTACCGGGAGCCCTGGGTGGCCCGCTGCAACAAGGGGCAGGCCCTGTGGCGCCTGGGCAAGAAGGACGAGGGGCTCGCCGAGATGAAGGCCTGCCTCAACTTCCAGCCCAAGTACTGCCAGGGCTGGAGGGAGCTCGGGCGCGTCCAGCTCCAGGACGGGCAGGGGAAGGACGCCGTGGCCTCCTTCGAGCAGTACGCCAGGTACTGCGAGAAGTCGGCCGACGCCCAGCAACTCCTCGGCGGCGCGCTGCTGCGCACCGGGCAGGCGGCCAAGGCCCGCGACGCCTTCCAGAGGTGCGCCGAGCTCGGCGACGGGACGCCCACCGGCGCCGAATGCAAGAAGAGCGGCGAGCAACTGCGGTGACGATCGGCGCCCCTGATCCCGCGGCCGACCCGCGCGCGGAGCCGGTCCGAGCCTTCGGCCGCTACCTGCTCCGGGAGCGGGAGCTCCGCGGCCTCTCCCCCGAGGACGTCGCCCGGGTGACCCGGCTGGCTCCCGCCGTCATCGACGCCATCGAGGCGGGGGATCCCGTGCGGATGCCGCCGCGCGGCTACCTGGTGGGCTACCTGCGCAGCTACGCGGGCGCGGTCGGGCTCGACGCCGACGACGTCGTCCTGCGCTACCAGGAGGCGGCCGGCGTGGACGAGCCCGAGCCACCGCCCGGCTCGGCGCGCGC
>JBAXVO010000169.1:0-7293 GCA_037129355.1 Deltaproteobacteria bacterium
CCCGAGATGCGCTTCCCGACGCCCGCCATCCTGCTCGCCGCGGCCACCCTCGCCGCCTGCGGCTCCTTCGCGCCCGAGCCGCACGACGGCGCACCCTTCCGCAACCGGATGGAGACGAAGGAGGACGCCGACTTCCGCGTCTCCACCGCCGCCCTCTCCGGGGAGGAGTCGCGCCGGTTCCTCGGCGTCGACCTCGAGGAGAAGGGCGTCCGGCCGATCTGGGTGGAGATCGAGAACCGCTCCGACCGGAGCGCCTGGTACTTCCCCATCGGCACCGACCCGGCCTACTTCGCGCCCTACGAGGTGGCCTACATGTTCCACCGCTGGTGGAACCGGGACCGCAACGAGCGCATCGCCGCCCACCTGCTCCAGGGCGCCATGCCGCTCGACATCCCGGCGTGGGGAACGGCCCGCGGATTCGTCTACACCCACGACGGCCAGGGAACCGGCTACGTCCGGATCCAGGTGCTCGACGACGACAAGGTCCGGGAGTTCCGGTTCGTCTCCCATGTGCCGGGGGAGAAGTGGGACTTCCAGAAGGTCAAGTTCGACACCCTCTACCCGCAGTCCCAGGTCCGGGACCTCGACTTCCCGTCCCTCCTCACCGAGCTGGAGAAGCTCCCCTGCTGCGCATCCGACGAGAAGGGGAGGCCGCTGGCCGATCCGCTCAACCTGGTCCTCGTCGGCGCCCGGAGGGAGATCGCCTTCCCCCTCGTGCAGCGGGGGTGGAACCTGACCGAGCCCTTCGACGTGCAGACGGCCTGGAAGAGCGTGAAGGCGTTCCTGCTCGGCACGACCTACCGAACCTCGCCGGTGAGCCCGCTCTACCTCTTCGGCCGACCCCAGGACGCCGCGCTCCAGAAGCCCCGCAACGACATCGACCGGCGCAACCACCTGCGGGTCTGGCTGGCGCCCTTCACGCTCCAGGGGAGGCCGGTCTGGGTGGGACAGGTGAGCCGGGACATCGGCGTCCGCTTCACCATGCACTCCTGGTACCTGACCACCCACAAGATCGACCCCGACGTGGACGAGGACCGCGACTACCTGCTGCAGGACCTGGTGATGACCGGCTACCTCTCCAAGGTCGCCTTCGTGCCCGGGGTCGGGGCGGCCCCGCGGGACGCGCCGCGCCACAACCTCACCGGCGATCCGTATTTCACGGATGGTCAACGACTGCTCCTGGTCATGGACACGAAGCCGCGGACCATCGACGAGATCCAGCTCCTCATCCGCTGACCGAACGCGCGCCTTCCCCGCGGGGCGCCCCTGGGCTAGCTTGTGCGCCCCATGGCCCAGGACACCGACGCCGGCGCCGCCGCGCGCGCCCGGCACGAGCGGCTCGTCGCCGCCGATCACCGCCACCTCTGGCACCCCTTCACCCAGATGCAGGAGTGGCTGGAGGAGGACCCCGTCGTCATCGAGTCGGGCGACGGCGTCTTCCTCGTCGACACGCTGGGGCGGCGCTACCTGGACGGCGTGTCCTCCCTGTGGTGCAACGTGCACGGCCACCGGGTGCCGGAGATCGACCGGGCCGTCGTCGAGCAACTCGGCCGGATCGCCCACACCACGCTGCTCGGGCTCGCCTCCACCGCCTCCATCGAGTGCGCCGAGGCCCTCGTCGCCGTCGCGCCGCCCGGGCTCACCCGCGTCTTCTTCTCCGACGCCGGCGCCACCGCCGCGGAGATCGCGCTGAAGATGGCCTACCAGCACTTCCAGCTGCGGGGCGACCTCGAGCGCAAGGAGTTCGTCGCCATCCGCGGGGGCTACCACGGCGACACCATCGGCTCGGTCTCGGTGGGCGGGATCGACCTCTTCCACCGGATCTTCAAGCCGCTCCTCTTCCCGGTGCGCCACGCGCCCCAGCCCTACTGCTACCGCTGCCCGCTCGGGAAGGAGTGGCCGGGGTGCGCCATGGCCTGCGCCGACGAGGTCGAGCGGGTCTTCGAGGCCCACGCCGGGAAGGTGGCGGCGCTGGTGATCGAGCCGCTCGTGCAGGGGGCCGACGGGATGATCGTCCAGCCCCCGGGCTACCTGCGCCGGATGCGGGAGATCTGCGACCGGCACGGGGCGTTGCTCGTCTGCGACGAGGTGGCCACCGGCTTCGGCCGCACCGGCACGATGTTCGCCGTCGAGCAGGAGGGGGTCCGCCCCGACATCCTGACGGTGGCGAAGGGGCTCACCGGCGGCTACCTGCCGCTCGCCGCCACCCTGACCACCGAGCAGGTGTTCGAGTCGTTCCTGGGGCCGTTCGCGTCCCGGCGCACCTTCTTCCACGGCCACACCTACACGGGGAATCCGCTGGCCTGCGCGGCCGCGGTGGCGAATCTCCGCCTCTTCCGGGACCGGGACGTCGTGGCCGGGCTCCCGGCGAAGGGAGAGGCGCTGGCCCGGGCGCTCGAGCCGCTCCGGTCCCATCCGCACGTGGGCGAGATCCGCCGCCGCGGGCTCATGGTGGGCATCGAGCTGGTGCGCGACCGGGCGACGCGGGAGGAGTACGCCTTCGAGCTCCGGGCCGGCCACCAGGTCACCCTCGAGGCCAGGCGCCGGGGCGCCATCCTCCGGCCGCTCGGCAACGTGGTCGTGCTCATGCCTCCCCTGGCCATGACCGACGGGGAGCTCTCCGACCTCGGGCGCATCACCCGGGAGTCGATCGAGGCGGCGGTGGCGCGACTCCCGTGAGAGGGCTCTTCGTCACCGGGACCGACACCGGCGTCGGCAAGACCGAGGTGGCCGCGGCGATCGTCGCGGGCTGGCGGGCGCGCGGCCTCGACGTGGGGGCCATGAAGGCGGCCCAGTCGGGCGTCGAGGACGGGACCGGGAGCGACGCCGACCGGCTGCGCGAGGCGGCCGGCGGCGGCGACCCGCCCGAGCTGGTCTGCCCGTACACGCTCGCGGCCCCGCTGGCTCCTGCGGTGGCGGCGCGCCTCGCCGGCGTGGAGATCACCCTCGACCGGATGCTCGCCTGCGCGGCGGAGCTGGCCCGCCGGCACGCCGCCGTCGTCGTGGAGGGCGCCGGCGGCCTGCTCGTCCCGCTCGCCGAGGGGCACACCTGCGCCGACCTGGCCGTGGCGCTCGGGCTCCCGGTGCTGGTGGTCGCCCGGGCCGGGCTCGGCACCGTGAACCACACCGCCCTCACCTGCGAGGCCCTGCGGGCGCGCGGCCTCGCCGTGGCGGGCGTGGTGCTGAACCGCGTCGTCGCCGTCGCCGATCCCTCCGAGCCGCACAACGCAGCCGAGATCGAGCGGCTCGCGGGCGTGCGGGTGATCGCCGCGCTGCCGCACGAGCCCGATCCCCGGATGCGCGCCCGGCTGCTCGCGGATCGGCTCGTCCCCGCTGTCCAGTTTTGATACCCGGGGACCGGAAATTGGATCGATCCGGCGATCGATCCTAGAGATCGGTCCGTGGAAAACGTCGTCGATCTCACGCTCACCGCCGAGGCCCGGCGCTCGCTCCACCGCGTGCTGGACCAGCGGGGGATCGGGTTCTTCCTGAAGCGTCGCCGGCGCGAGCCGGCCCGCCTCGACCCCCGCCGGATCGCCTGGGTGGTGGAGGCGGCGGCACGCCGGACGCGCCGCCCCTCGAGCGACCCCGACGCGCTCGCCCGCACCCGTCGCGTGCTGCGCCGCGAGCTCATCCGGAAGCTGGCCGAGTCGCTCGTCGAGGCCGGTCTGTAGCCCCTGGCCGGGCCTACGACCGGCCGCGGCTCTTCTCGACGAACTTGAGCCGCAGGTCGGCGAGGAGGTCGCGCAGGAAGCGCGTCTCCTCCGGGGTCAGGTTCCCCTTGGTCTTCTCCTCGAGCATGGCGAGCAGGTCGATGGTCTGCCGCGCCAGCGAGATGTTCTCCTCGGTCTCGGCGGAATCGGGGTGCTGGATCTCGCCGAGGTGGACGAGGGCGGAGGAGCCGAGCGACAGGACGAAGGTTCCGAAGTCCACGGGGCCGGGGTTCGGGGCGTCGGTCATGTCCCCATCCTAGTCCACATCGAAGGTGACGCGCTCGGCGGCGAAGCCGCGTTGCACGAGCAGGACGAGCTGCCCGGCACGCCGGGCCTGGCCCGCTGCCTTGCGCCAGTCCGCGAGCGAGCCGATCTCGAGGGAGTTGACCTCGCGGATCCAGTCGCCGGCCTGCAGCCCGGTCTCCGCCGCGGGGCTGCCGCGCCGAACCGACTTCACGACCACGACGGATCCCCCGCGGATCTTCTCCTCGCCCAGCGTGAGGCCGGTGCGCTGCAGGAGCTGCTGCTCGGCCCGTTCCGCCGAGAGCTCCACGGTGCGGATCGAGACCTGGACGCGCTCCTTCCCGCGCAGGAGGCCGATCCGGACGGTCCCGCCCACCGGCACGTCGCGCACCCGGAAGCGGTACTCGGCGGCGCTCTCCACCGGGGCGTCGGCCACCGACTCGACCACGTCCCCCTTCCGGACGCCCGCGGCCGCCGCCGGGGAGCCGGTCTCGACCCCGCTCACCTGCACGCGCACCCGGTCACCGCCGATCCGGTCCGACTTCACCGGCTCGTCCTTCACCGCGACGCCGGTGAAGCCCTCGCGCACCTCGCCGTGCCGGATCAGGTCCTCGGCGACGCGGAGCGCCCGGTCGATGGGGATGGCGAAGCCGATGCCGGCGCTGCGGTCCCCGATGATGGCGGTGTTCACCCCGATGAGCTGCCCCTGGATGTTCACCAGCGGTCCACCCGAGTTTCCCGGGTTGATGGAGGCGTCGGTCTGCACCATGTCGAAGAGCTGGCGGCGCGGGTCGCCCACCTTGCGGTGGAGCGCCGAGACCACCCCGGTGGTGACCGTGTGGGCGAGCCCGAAGGGGTTCCCGATGGCGATCACGGTCTCGCCGATCATGAGGTCGTCGGAGTGACCGGCGGCCAGGAAGGGAAGTCGCTCCTTGGTCTCCACCCGCAGCACCGCCAGGTCCGAGGCCGGGTCGCTTCCGACCACGCGCGCCGGCAGCTCCCGCCCGTCGAGCAGCTGCACGCGGAAGCGGGCGCCGCGCTCCACGACGTGGGCGTTGGTGAGGACGAACCCGTCGGGGGAGACGACGACGCCGCTGCCCAGCGAGGTGACCGCGTAGCCGCTGCGGAAGCGGGGCCTGCCGAAGAACTCCTCGTAGAGGAGTTGCCCCATGTCGGCGCCCGGGGTGGGCACGCGCACCCGGACGAGCTCCTCGGCCGACACGTTCACCACCGCGCCGCGCGATTTCTCGGCGGCGGCGACGACCGGGTTGCGGCGCTCGGACTGGGGGCGAGGCTCGGCGCGCGGGAGCGCGGCCGGGGCCTCGGCCGGGGTTGCCCGGGGGAGGAGGAGGAGGGCGAGGGCGCCGCACAGGGCCGCGCCGGCCCGCACTAGTCCTCGCCCGTCTCGACGTGCTCGACCTCCGACTCGACCGGGACGGCCTGGTCGGCCACGTCGGGGAGGGCTTTGAGATATTTCTCGAAGTCCTTGTCGTCGAGGATGCCCTTGCGGACGTAGCGACGAGCAACGCGCTTGTCGATGATCTTGTTGTCGAACGTGTCGGGCATGGAACCTTCTCTGGCGAACCGTCGGGGAGGCGGGAAAATAGGCCCCGCTTGCCGGCGCGTCAAGCGACGTGCAAAGGTGCCCCGCCATGGAGGATTTTGCCGACCTGCACGGATCGCGGATCGCCCGCCTGCGCGGGCTCTACGCCATCGTCGGCGAGGACGACCCGATCGGGCAGGCGCGGCTCGCCGTCGAGGGAGGCGCGGGCGTCGTGCAGGTCCGGATGAAGTCCTCCCCGGCCGGCGCGGTGCTCGAGGCGGCCCGGGAGATCGTGGCGCTCTCGCGGGGGAGGGCCCTCGTCCTCGTGAACGACCGGGCCGACCTGGCGGTCCTGTCGGGCGCCGACGGGGTCCACGTGGGGGAGGACGACCTCCCGGCGGTCGAGGCCAGGGCCATCGTGGGGCCGGCGCTGCTGGTGGGGCGGAGCACCCGGACCCTCGACGAGGCGCGCGCCGCCATCTCCGCCGGCGCCGATCACGTCGGCTTCGGCCCCATGTTCTCCACGCGCTCGAAGGAGATCGCCGCCGCTCCCCGCGGCCTCCCCGCGCTCCGGGCGGTGGCGGCGGCGCTGGGCGCGCCGGTGGTGGCGATCGGGGGCATCACCCTGGAGAACGTGGGCGAGGTGGCGGCGGCCGGCGCCGCCGCCGCGGCGATCATCGAGGACCTCCTCTCCCGGGGCGACGTGCGGGAGCGGGCGGCGCTGCTCGCGGCCCGCTTCGCCGAGGGCGCCGGGGGACGGGCATGAGCCGCCCCCGCATCGCCATCCCCCTCGACGCCAACGTCTCCGGCCGGTACGAGCAGCCCCGCGCCTACGCCGACGCGGTGGCCCGGGCCGGCGGCCTTGCCCTGCCGATCCCCTTCGCCGACCCGTCGCTCGCCGCGGACTACCTGGCGGTCTGCGACGGGCTCCTGGTCGCCGGTGGCGACTTCGACATCCCGCCCGAGCGCTACGGGGAGCCGCGCCGCCCCGGGTGCGGCCCCTCCCGCCCCGGCCGCACCGCCTTCGAGGAGGCCATGATCGAGGGAGCGCTGGCGGCCGGGATGCCGGTGCTCGGGGTCTGCGGCGGCATGCAGCTGCTCTCGGTCGTCCGGGGCGGCACGCTCCACCAGCACCTGCCCGACGACCTCGGGGTCTCCCACGAGCAGCCGCCCCCGAAGGACGTCCCGAGCCACGCGGTGGAGGTGGCGCCGGGCACGCTGCTCGAGCGGCTGGTCGGCCCAGGAACACTCCCGGTGAACAGCACCCACCACCAGGCGGTGCGCCTCCCCGGGGAGGGCGTGGCCGTGACCGGCCGGGCGCCCGACGGCGTGATCGAGGCCGTCGAGCTCGAGGGGCGGGCCTTCGCGCTGGGCGTGCAGTGGCATCCGGAGGTGCTGGCGGCGCGCGATCCCCGCCACCTCGCCGTCGTCGCGGGGCTGGTCCGGGCCGCCGGGGAGCGCCGGTGAAGGGTCCGGCCCGTCCGCCGCGGGTGCTGGTCTGCGCCGGGCTCGACCCGGGGGGTGGGGCCGGACTCCTCGCCGACCTGGAGGCGCTCGCCGCCGCCGGGGCCCGGGGCTGGGCGGTGGCGACCGCGCTCACCGCGCAGGGGCCGCGGGGAGCCCGCGGCTCGTTCCCGGTCGAGCCCGGGATCGTGCTGGCGCAGGTGGACGCGCTGCTCGACGGCGCCCGGGAGCTTCCACGCGCGGTGAAGACGGGCATGCTGGGGAGCGGCGCCAACGCCGCCGCGCTGGCCGGGCGGCTGGCGGCGCGCCCGCTGGGGAGGGTGCCCCTCG
>JBAXVO010000017.1:0-25045 GCA_037129355.1 Deltaproteobacteria bacterium
GGCCCCGAGGTTGGCGGTGGGAACCCGGCTCGCCGGGGCCTCGCCGTCTGGTCGGATCTTCACCTTCATCGCGCCGGCGACGGCGCTCGCCACCTGATCCTGGACGGCGAAGACGTCGGACTGGTCCCGCTCGAAGGTCTCGCTCCAGACGTGGTAGCCATCGGCCACCTTCACGATCTGAGCGGTGACCCGCAGCCTCTTCCCGGCCCGGCGAACGCTCCCCTCCAGCACGTGGGTGACGTTGAGCTTGCGCCCGATCTCCGCCAACTCAACGTTCTTTCCCTTGAACCAGAACGAGGACGTCCGGCCGGGTACCCGCAGCCCCTCCACGTGGGCGAGCGCGTTCAGGATTTCCTCGGCGAGGCCGTCGGCGAAGTACTCCTGATCGTGATGCGGGCTCATGTCGGCGAAGGGGAGGACGGCGATCGACGGGCCGGGCGTCGTACCCGTCTCCGTCTGCGGCGAAGCGGTGCCGGGAGCAGCAGCGACCGGGCGTGCGCGCTCGTGCCGCGCGTACCAGATCCAGCCTGGAATGGAGAAGAGCGCACCCAGACCGACCAGGAGCAGCGCCGTTCGGATCCGACGTGCCGGCGACGGCGTGCCTCCGGGGACCGTCGCCGTCCGCTGCACGCCTCCCGGCCCCATGTCGAAGATCCAAGCCAGGACGAAGGTCGCGGGGAACCCGACCCCGAGCACGACGACCACCAGCGTGAGCGTCCACTCGGGCAGGTGGAGCCCGTGCATGACCGGTTCGTAGATCTGGAGGATGGCGAAGGAGAGGATGCCCCAGCCGAGGACGGCGCGGACCACGCGCCGCCGCTTGAGTTCTACGATGAAGTCGCCGATCCCGGCCAGGCTTGCCCCCCGTCGCGAGGGCGAATCATAGCGACGCGGAAAGACGAACCGCAAGTCGGCGGCCCGCGAGCTGCCGTCAGACCTTCTTCTCTCCGCCCACCTTCACCACGATCACCGTGATGTTGTCGTCGCCGCCCCGCTCGTTGGCGAGCGCGACGAGCTTCTCCGGCGCCTCGGCCAGCTTCGTCCCGGACGCGATCTCGAGGATCTCGGCGTCGGTGACCAGGTTCGACAGGCCGTCGCAGCAGAGGACGATGGAGTCGCCGCCCTCGAGCTCGAGGCCGACGACGTCGACGAGGACGTCCTCCTCGAACCCCACCGACCGGGTGATGATGTTCCGGAACCGGCTCTGGCGGGCCTCCTCCTCGGTGATGGCCCCCGCCTTCAACTGCTCGTTCACGAGCGAGTGGTCCTCGGAGAGCTGGAAGATCCGCCCGCCGCGGAGCAGGTAGCAGCGGCTGTCCCCCACGTGGGCGACGTAGGCGGTGCGCCCGACGACGAGGGCCGCCGTCACGGTGGTGCCCATGCCGGCGAGGCTGGGGTCTTCCTGGGCGGCTCCGTAGATGGCGCGGCACGCCGCCTCGACGGCGAGGCGCAGCACCGACGGGAAGCTGGCGGCGTCGGCCGCGGTGGGGGCGGAGAAGCTGGCCGGCGAGGCCGAGCGGGCCGAGCGCAGCCGCTCCTGGATGGTCCGCACCGCGAGCGACGAGGCCGTCCCTCCGCCGGCGTGCCCCCCCATGCCGTCGGCGACGACGAAGAGGCGCGTCTCGAGGTCGACCAGGAAGGCGTCCTCGTTCTGCTCGCGGCGCCGCCCGACGTCGGTGACGCCCCTGGCTTCGACGGAAAATGGAGGTGGGGCGCCCACGAGCGGCGCGGATGGTATCCCCGCCCTCCAGCGCGGGTCAACGACGGGGATCCGCCTCACGCGCGAGCCGCTGCGCTCCTCGCCTGGACGGCCCGTGCCGGCCCCCGGGCCGGACGCCGCGGAGCCGGCTGGCGCGCCGCCGAGATGAGCGCGGCCGCGTGCTCGAGGGCCGATGCGGTCACCGTCTGGCCGGCCAGCATCCGCGCCACCTCGGCCCGGCGCTCGCCCTCCCCTTCGAGCGGGACGACGCCCGTGGTGGTGCGCCCCCCGGCGACCCGCTTCTCCACCCGGGCGTGCCGGTCGGCGAAGGCCGCCACCTGCGGCAGGTGGGTGACGCAGATCACCTGCCGATCGCGGGCGACGTCGGTGAGCGCCCGCCCGACGGCCTCGGCCACCGCGCCCCCGATGCCGGCGTCGACCTCGTCGAAGACGTAGGAGCGGACCGGGTCGACCCGGGACAGCGCCCGCTTCACGGCGAGCAGAACGCGGGAGAGCTCTCCACCCGAGGCCACCCGCGCGAGCGGTCGGGCCGGCTCCCCAGGATTGGGGGCGATCAGGATCTCGCCGGTCTCGCCTCCGGCCGAGCCGAGCTTCTCCCCGGCCACCTCGATGGCCCCGGCCGGCTCCGAGAAGGCCACCTCGACCCGGCAGCGGGACATGGCGAGCCCGGTCAGCTCCCCCGCCACCGCCTTGCAGAAGGCCTGAGCCGCCTTCCGGCGCTCCCGCCCCAGCTCCCCGGCGAGCCGGGAGGCCTCGCGGGCGCGCTCGGCGACCGCGCGCGCGACCTCGCCGCGTCGCCCCTCGGCGCCCGTCAACCCGGCAAGCTCCACCTTCATGGCCTCGCGCCGGGAGAGCGCCGCCTCCAGGCTTCCCCCGTGCTTCCGGGCGAGCCCGCGGAGCGCGGCGACCCGGTCGTCGACCTCGGCGAGCCGCTCGGGATCGCCGGCCATCGTTCCGGCGTACCGGGAGAGGGCCCGGCCCGCCTCGTCCACCTCGGCGGCCGCGGAACGGAGGAGGGCGAGGGTCTCCTCGAGGCGAGGGTCGAGGGTGGCCGCGTCCTGAAGCGCGCGCACGGCCTGCCCGATGCGCTCGGCCGCGCTCCCCTCCTCTCCGTACGCCAGCGCCTCGGCACCCCGGGCCGCCTCGGCGAGCCGGGCCGCTCCGGCGAGGACCTTCCGCTCCTGGTCGAGCGTGGCGTCCTCCCCCGGCTGGGGGTCGACTGTCTCGAGTTCCTCGAGCTGGAAGGCCAGGTAGTCGGCGCGGCGGGCCCGTTCCCCCTCGTCGTCGGCGAGCGCTCGCTCCTCCCGGACCAGCGCGGCGAGCGCGTCGAAGGACTCCCGGTACCGGGCACGGAGCCCGCCGGGAGCCCCCGCGCCGGCGAAGGCGTCCAGAAGGTCGAGGTGGGTGGCGGGGTCGAGCAGCGAGACGTGCTCGTGCTGGCCGGTGACGTCGACCACGCCCCGGAGCGCGCCCTCCAGGATGGCCACCGTGCAGAGCGTGCCGTTCACGAAGACCCGTCCGCGCCCCGCCCGGGAGACGACCCGGCGGACCAGGAGCTCCGCGACCCCGTCCTCGGCGGCGACCCGCGCCGGCACCCCGGCGGCCTCGAGCCGGGCGAGCGCCGGGTGGTCGGCGGGGAGCTCGAAGAGGGCCTCGACCGAGGCCTCGTCCGCCCCCTCCCGGAGGAGGTCGACGCTCATGCGCCCCCCGAGCACGAGGTGGAGGGCGCCCACGAGGAGCGACTTGCCCGCCCCCGTCTCCCCGGTGAGCACGTTGAGCCCCGGGCCGAACCGGACCTCCACCTGGTCCACCACCGCGAACCCCGTGATGCGCAAGGTCGTCAGCATGGGGCAGAGTCTGCCACCGCCCCCTGACACTGCGCAAGCTTTCAGGTGATGCCCCGTTCAGCCCCTCGCGCCTGGCCATTCTCCGGGCTCGCGGTACGCTTGCCCCGTGACCCTCCGCCGACCCGCAGCCTGCCTCGTCCTCCTGGCCCTCCTCGCCGCCTCCCCCTCCCCGGCGCGCGCCGAGGTCTTCGCCGCCATCTCCGGCGGCGCCTACCTCCCCTCGGGCACCTCGTCCTTCGGCTCGTTGCAGGCGCGCCCGTCGGCGTCGCTCGCGGTGGGCTGGAACTCGGACTACTGGGGGGCTGGGCTCTGGGCCGCGCTCGTCAACACCCAGGCCGGGGTGCTCCTCCAGGAGAACTGCTTCCCGGTGATGGCCCGCGCCACCGGCCGCCTCCCCCTCGGGGTGGTCGTGCCCTTCGTCTACGGGGGCGTCGGCTTCGCACCGTCGCGCGCACTGGTCAACCTCGTCCCGTACACCACGGTGGCCTTCACCGCCCAGGCCGGCGGGGGCGTGGATCTCGTCTTCGGGGACATGTTCACCGTGGGTGCCGAGGCCGGCTACCTGTGGCTCGCGCCGAGCTACGGGTTCGGCACCGTCGACATGAACGGGGTGCTCGTCCTCGCCACCTTCGGACTCCGCTTCCCTTAGTGCTCCCTAGCGTTCGCCCCAGCGCAGCTTGGCCCGGAGGATCCCGAAGAAGTGGAAGTTCGGGTTCTGGACGAGCAGCACCCGGTTCGGCGAGGGCTTCACCTGCACCCGGTCGCCCCGGGAGAGCTGAACGCCGGTCTTCCCATCGAGCGACAGGTAGACCATGGCGTCGTTCAGCAGGACCACGTTGATGGACCGGTCGTCGGGCACCACCAGCGGGCGCTGGGTGAGCATGTGGGGGCAGATGGGGTTGATGATCACCCCCCGCATGGTCGGGTAGACGATGGGGCCGTTCGCGGCGAGCGAGTAGGCGGTGGAGCCGGTCGGGGTGGCGATGATGACGCCGTCGGCCTTGTAGGTCGTGAGGTAGTCGCCGCCGTAGGAGGTGTCGAGCTCGGCCATGGGGGAGAGCGCCCCCTTGGAGATCACGGCGTCGTTCAGCACCTCGGCATCGAGCTCGTGGCCACCGCCCTGCCCGCCCCGGTGGAGGTGGATGCGAAGCTTCATGCGGGGCGACACGGTGGACTGGCCGGCCAGCACCTGCTCGAGCGCGGCGTACATCTCGCTCTGCGGGACCTCGGTCATGAATCCCAGGCTGCCCATGTTGATGCCGAGGATCGGCACGGGGCGCCCGGCGAGCAGGTGCGCCGCGTGGATGAGGGTCCCGTCGCCACCCAGGACCACCACCAGGTCGGAGTCCCGGCCCACCGCCTCCTCCTCCCGGAGGACCTCGACCCCCTTCCCGCGCAGGAAGCGCTCCACGTGGAGCGCCGTCTCGGCGGCCTCGGCCGAGGTCTTCTTCGGCACGATGCCGATCCGGCGCGGCACGGAGCAGGGCAGGGATTCCATCCGCGGCAATATATATTGTCCCGGCCCCATGGATCTGTTCGACCACGCCCTCGACCGGGACGACGCCGGGAAACCACTCCCGGAACGGCTGCGGCCGCGCCGGCTCGAGGAGTTCGTGGGGCAGGAGCACGTGCTCGGGGCGGGCAGCGCGCTGCGGCGCGCCATCGAGGCCGATCAGGTCCCCTCCCTCATCCTCTGGGGCCCCCCGGGCACCGGGAAGACCACGCTGGCCCACATCGTGGCCGAGCGCACCGGCGCCACCTTCATCGCCTTCTCGGCCGTCCTCGGGGGCGTGAAGGAGATCCGGGAGATCGTGGCCGCAGCCCGGGAACGGCGCCGCCTGCACCGGCAGCGCACCATCCTCTTCGTCGACGAGATCCACCGCTTCACCCGGTCCCAGCAGGACGCCTTCCTCCCCCACGTCGAGGCCGGCACCGTCACCCTGGTGGGCGCCACCACCGAGAACCCCTCCTTCGAGATCAACGGCGCCCTCCTCTCCCGTTGCCGGGTGGTGACCCTGCGGGCCCTCACCGACGAGGAGGTGGGCGCCCTGCTCGACCGGGCGGTGACCTCGCCCCGCGGGCTCGCCGGGACGGTGCGCCTCTCGCCGGAGGCCCGCGAATCGATCTCCCGCTCGGCCTACGGCGACGCGCGGCGGGCGCTCGTGGCCCTCGAGTCGGCCGCGGCCGCGGTGCGCCTGGCCGGCCGGGAGGAGATCTCGCCGGCCGACGCCGAGGAGGCGATGCAGCACAAGCCGCTCCCCTACGACAAGGCGGGCGAGCAGCACTACGACCTGGCGAGCGCCTTCATCAAGTCGATGCGGGGCTCCGACCCGGACGCCGCCGTCTACTACATGGTGCGGATGCTCGAGGGGGGCGAGGAGCCGCGCTTCGTGGTGCGGCGCATGGTGATCTTCGCCGCCGAGGACGTGGGCAACGCCGATCCCCGCGCCCTGCTCGTGGCCACGGCGGCCCTCCAGTCGCTCGAGCTGGTCGGGATGCCCGAGGGGGTCCTGCCCCTCACCCAGGCCGCGACCTACCTGGCGCTCGCGCCCAAGTCGAACACCGTCATCGCCTCCTACGCCGCGGCCCGGAAGCTGGTGCTCGAGAAGGGACCGCTGCCGGTCCCCCTCTCCCTGCGCAACGCGCCCACCAAGCTCATGGAGTCGATGGGCTACGGAGGCGGCTACCGCTACCCGCACAACTTCGACGGCCACTACGTGGCCGAGGAGTACCTGCCCGACGCGCTGCGCGGCGCGCGGATCGTCACGCCCTCCGGCACGGGGCTCGAGAAGGAGCTCTTCGAGCGGCTGGCGCGCCTGCGGGCGGCGAAGAAGGGCGACCCGTAGGCGGCCGAGCCTATGCCGGGTACTTCCCGGTGACGTAGTCGACGAGTTCCTGGATCTGCCCCTCGCGGTTGCGGACCAGCCAGTGGTTCAGGTCGCCCTGGGAGACCACGCCCACGACGGCGCCGCCTTCCACCACCGGGATGTGGCGGATGCGCTTCTCGGCGATGACGCGCATGGCGTCCATCACCGACGACGACGGGCGCATCACCACGAGGTCGCGCGTCATCACGTCGGCCACGCGGGTGGTGGCCGGGTCGCGCCGCTCGCCCACCACGCGCCGGAGGATGTCGCGTTCGGTGAAGATCCCGACCAGGCGGTCGCCGTCCATCACCAGCACCGACCCGACCTGGTTCTGGATGAGGACCGCGGCGGCAGCGGCCACCGTGAGGTCCGGGGCCACCGACAGCGTGGACGTCCCGCGCCCCTTCCCGGCGAGCACGGTGGAGAGCGGCATCTGCGAGTTGGGCTTCAGGTCCATGGGGAACCTCCCTTGGCTGGTGGCCATATCCGGATGGGGCGTGGGGCGCACCCTACCGGGACCATCCCCTTTTGGGTACGGGGCCCTGTGGAGCATGATGGCGGGATGATCCTCTACCTCCACGGCTTCGCGTCGGGCCCCGGGTCCACCAAGGCCACCGCCATGGCCGCGGGGCTCGCTCCCGGGGGACGATCCCTGGTCCGGCTCGACCTCACGCCGGGCGTGGACGGCTTCGAGCGGAGCACCCCGTCGTCCATGCTCGCCATCGTGGAGGAGGCCCTTCGATCGGCGCCCGGCCCGCACGTCATCATCGGCAGTTCCCTCGGCGGGTGGCTCGCGGCGCTGGCCGCCTCCCGCAGCCCGGCGGTGGCGCGGCTCGTCCTCCTCGCCCCCGCGTTCCGGCTCCACGAGCGCTGGCGGGCCCGGAACACGCCCGCCGAGATCGACCGCTGGCGCACGGAGGGGAGCGTGGAGGTGCACCACCACGTCACCAACTCCCCGCGACGGATCGGGTGGGCCTTCTACGAGGACGCGGCGACCTGGCCGCCCTTCCCGGTGGTCCACGTCCCGGCGCTCTGCATCGCCGGGGGTCGGGACGACACCGTCCCGCTCGAGGACGTGCGCGCCTGGGTGGACCGCACGCCGGGCGCCCGCCTCGAGGTGGTGGACGACGGGCACGAGCTGACCGGCTCGCTCCCCCGCATCGTCGAGCTGACGCGGGCCTTCCTGGCCGACGCGCCGGCCCGCTAGAAGGTCGTCTCGGGCGGCCGGAGATCGTCCTCGACGTCGTCCTCCACGTCGGAGCGGTACTTGCGCAGCACCCGCTTGAAGTTGGAGCGATCCATTCCGGCCTTGCGGGCCGCCGCCGAGATGTTGTTGTCGCAGGCCCGCATGAGGGCCTCGACGTAGCGCTTCTCGAAGTTGCGGAGCGCGTTGTCCTTGGCGGTGGCGTAGCTCTGGGCCAGGAGTTCGGCGTCGTCGCCCGGGCTGGCCGCCTCGCGGAGCACCGGCGCGGTGCGACCGGTCACCGAGGGCGGGAGGTCGGTGGGCTGGACGGTGTCGGCGCGGCAGAGCACCACGGCCCGCTCGATCGCGTTCTCGAGCTCGCGCACGTTGCCCGGCCACCGGTAGACGCAGAGCAGCTCGATGGCCTGCGGCGAGAGGGTGCGCACCTTCTTGCCGAGCCGGTCGGAGTAGCGGCGCACGAAATGGTGGGCGAGCAGCGGGACGTCGTCGAGCCGCTCGCGCAGCGGCGGCAGCGGGATGGCGATGACGTTGAGCCGGTAGAAGAGGTCCTCGCGGAACTTCCCGGCCCGCACCAGCTTGGGCAGGTCGCGGTGGGTGGCGGCGATGACGCGCACGTCCACCTTGACCGGGTCGGTGGAGCCGACCTTCTTGATCTCCCCCTCCTGCAGGACGCGCAGCAGGCGGACCTGGGTGGAGAGCGGGATGTCGCCGATCTCGTCGAGGAAGATGGTCCCGCCGTTGGCCGACTCGAAGAGCCCCTTGTGGTCGCGGTTGGCGCCGGTGAAGGCCCCCTTCACGTGGCCGAAGAGCTCGCTCTCGAGCAGGGTCTCGGTGAGGGCGCCGCAGTTCAGCGCCACGAACGGGTGGGCGCGGCGTGGGCTGCGGGCGTGGAGCGCGCGGGCCACGAGCTCCTTGCCGGTACCGCTCTCCCCGTTGATGAGCACGGTGGCCGCGCTGTAGGCCACCGCCTCGATCATCCGGGCGACCTCGCGCATCGGGCCGCTCGTCCCCACCAGCCCCTGCGTGGTCTCGAGCGCCTCGAGCCGGGTCTCGAGCTCGCGGTTGCGGTCCTGCAGCCGCTTGCGCTCGGCGGCCCGGGCCACCACGTAGGCGACGTGCTCCACGTCGTCGGGCTTCTCGATGAAGGGCTTGATGAGGTAGTCGTGCGCACCCGCCTTCATGGCGGCGAGCGCGGTGTCGACGGTGGCGTGGCCGGTCATCATGATGACCTCGATCTCCGGCCGGCGGTGCTTCACGGCGTTGAGCAGCTCGATCCCGGACAGCTCGGGCATGCGGATGTCGAGCATGGCCACGTCGAAGTCCTCGGTGGCCAGCCGCTGGGTCGCGGCGATGGGCGAGTCGAGCGCCACCACCTCGTGCCCCTTCTTGCGGAGGATGACCTCGAGCGCGCGGAGCACGCTGGGCTCGTCGTCGACGACGAGGACTCGGGCGGGACGGACGGTCTCTTCCATGGTCTCTCCTCCGGTCACGGAACGGGTTCGGCAGGGAGGTCGACGACGAACCGGGCGCCGCCTCCGGAAGGACTCTCGAGCCGGATGGTGCCGCCGTGCTCCTCGGCGATCCGGTAGCAGATGGACAGGCCGAGCCCGGTGCCCTGCCCCTCGGGCTTGGTGGTGAAGAAGGGCTCGAAGATGCGCTCGGCCAGGTCGGCGGGGACGCCGGGACCGTCGTCGGCGATCGTCACCACCACCCGCCCCGGGGCGCCGGGGCCGGTCACGACGGTGACGGTCCCCTTGGCCTCGATGGCCTGGGCGGCGTTCACGATGAGGTTCACCACCACCTGCTGGAGCTGGTTGGCGTTGCCCAGCGTGCGCGCCTCCTTCAGGTCGCGCACCACGGTGAGCTTCCCGTCCCGCAGGTTCGGATGGAGCATCAGGAGCGCGTCCTCCACCACGCGGGCCAGGTCGACCGGGCCGCGCTCGTCCTCCCTGGGGGCGCGGGAGAAGCGCAGCAGCGACTCGACGATGCGCTTGGCGCGCAGGGCGGCGTCGCTGATGAGGCGCAGGCTCTCCTGGTCCTCCTCGGAGCGCGGGTCCTGCGCCATGATCTGGGCGAAGGCCAGGATCCCGCCCAGCGGGTTGTTGATCTCGTGGGCCACGCCGCCGGCGAGCTGGCCGAGGGCCGACATCTTCTCGGTCTGGACGAGGCGGCGCGAGACCTCCCGCTCCTGCGTCACGTCCTTGTAGACCACCACCAGGGCGTCGGCGCCGAACGGGAAGGCGCGCATGAGCCAGGCCCGGTTCCGGAAGGTGACCACCCGCTCGGCGACCTCGGCCAGGTGGAGGCGTGGGCAGGGCAGGTCCCCGAAGGCGTGGTCGACGCAGTGGAGCCCGGGAAGCTCGCTCACGGAGACCCCGGCTCGCCGGGCGAATCCGGCGTTGGCGCGGACCACCTCGCAGCCGCCGCGGATGATGGCGAGCGGGTCGGCGATGGCGTCGAAGCAGGTGCGCCACTCCTGCGCCGCGAGGCGCAGCGCCTCGGTGCGGGCCTCGAGCTTGGCGTCGAGCTCCCGGTTCAGCCGCTCCAGCTCCGCCTGCCGGGCGGTGAGCATGGCCTGGAGCCGCTGGTTCTCCTCGGTCATCCAGAACTGGTCGATGGCGTCCTGGATGGTGAGGAGCAGGTGCGCCTCGTCCCAGGGCTTCCAGATGAAGCGGAAGATCTCGGAACGGTTGACCGCCTCCTCGATGGCGGCGGTGTCGGCCTGGCCGGTGAGGAGCACCCGCTGCACGGCCGGGTATCTCTCCTTCACGAGGCGGAGGAACTCCACGCCGTCCATCCCCGGCATCCGGTAGTCGGAGACCACGACGGTCACCGGCTCGCGCGCCAGGATGTCGAGCGCCGTCGCCGCCTCGGGCGCCTCGAGGAACGTGCAGGCCGTTCGACGCAGGACCCGCCGGAGGGAACGGCGGACGTGCTCGTCGTCGTCGACGACGAGGACCGCCGCCTCCCGGGTGAGGGCGACCGACTTCGAGCGGATCTCGGAGATGCTTTCCATGGCTGCGCCTGTAGGCAAATGCACGACCCGATCCAGGTCCCGGCAACCCGGGGTCCCCGAGATTCCAGGGCTTTCACCCGGAACCCAAATGGGTCCTGGGTGACCCGGGTCATACATGAATCGGTCAGGGATGGGAGGGGCTGACCCCTCTTGGGTATCAGCGCGAAAAGGGCGTCATGATCCCGCCGCCGCGCGATCTTGCTTCTTCCAGGGCCTTTCCCGCTGCGCGCAGGAGGGCGTCGCCATCCGCCACCGCGGGCGAAGGGTACGTCGCGACCCCGATGGACGTGGGACCCCCAGCGGATGGGGACGGTCCGAGCGCACCCGCCAGGCGCGTGGCCACGAGCAACGCCCCGGCGAGCGCGGTCTCGGGAAGCACCACGAACACCCGGTCGCCGGGCGCGACCACCACCGAGTCGCAGAGCCGCACGCCGTCCCTCACCCGGCCGAGGACGTCGGCGGTGGGGGGGACGTCGATGTGCAGCACCGAGAGGTTCTGCCGGTACCGGGACGCCCGGGCGAACTCCCGCCGGACCGCCAGGTCGAGTTCGTTCGTCACATGGCCTCCCATACGTCGAGCGGGACCACCGGGGCGAGCCCCCCTCCCCCGAGGATGTTCACGATGGGGGAGGCGGCTGCACGCACCACGCTCCCGCCCGGGTGGACCGGGAGGAGGCCGCCGTAGGTGGAGATGTCGCGGTAGAGGCTGCCCGGCTCGGGTCCGGCCGGCGTGATCCGGGTGGCCGGCCGGCGCGCGGCGAAGATCCGCTCCTGCGCGACGAACCCGCCTCCCCGCCGGTCCAGCGCCGCCTCGCGGACGACGCGCTCCCAGGCCGCGGGCTCGGTCTCGGCCCCCAGGTGCACGCTCTTCCCGCCGTAGTCCCAGCTGCGCTTCAGGACGAACCCCGCGCGCCCCGCGAGCAGCCGGTCCACGGTGGCCGCCGTGTGGAGCCGGGTCCAGGGCAGCCGCCGCGCAGCCGCGAGTTCCGGTTCGTCGAGGCCGGCCAGCGTCGCGAGGCGGGGGTCCTCGGCGGCCTCCGAGAGGCGCGCGAAGAGGGCCTTCGCCTCCAGCATCCCGTTCACGGGGTTCATGAGCGGCCAGCGGGCCGGCTCGCGCAGCGCGCGGGCGAAGGGGGAGCCCGGAGGCGTCCGGTGGGCCCAGACGTGCCGGTAGAGCAGGTCGTGCCGGTCCGGGTCGGCCTCGTCCGGCACGAGCACCTCCGTCTCGTGCCCCATCTGGCGGAAGTGGGCCTGGAGCCGCCGGAGCTCGCCGACCTG
Source organism: Deltaproteobacteria bacterium (assembly GCA_037129355.1). GTDB lineage: Bacteria > Myxococcota > Myxococcia > Myxococcales > Anaeromyxobacteraceae > CAIOAK01. The sequence continues at coordinate 11,933 of JBAXVO010000017.1, forward strand.
GGCGTCGCCCGGGCGGGCCACGATGGCCATCGACGGCCGCTCCCTCGTCCCGCCCCGCCAGCGGTAGAAGGCGACGAGCGTCTCCCGGAGCGCCTCCATGTGGCTGCCCGCCAGGGCGAGGAGTTCCCGCTCCCGGTGGGGCGACAGGCCGCGCAGCCGGGAGGCGGCGCGGATCCAGGAGTGGGCGGCGAGGTCGGCGTAGGCCGGCATGGCCGGGATGGTCGCGTTGAGCTCCAGGGCCCGCGGCAAGCCGCCGTCCCCGGGGGGCAGGAAGTCGACCCGCGAGACCACCGCCGGGCAGGGGGCGTCGGTGAAGAGCCTCGCCATGGCCTCGGCCTCGAGCCCCTCGAACGGGCCGAGCAACGCCTCGCGGTCCACCGGCTCGCCGCGGGCGAGGAGCGCGCGCGCCAGCTTCACCGACCCGGACAGGATGGCCTGCGACTCGGCGGCCAGCCAGGCGAGCCGCTCCCGGCTCTCCACCTCGGGCTCGGCCACCAGCGGGATGGGAACGACCTCGCCGTCGGGGCGCAGGACCGTCATCCCGCCTTCCCAGGCCAGGCGCGCCGCGTCCCTCCCGATGCGGGCGATCTGTTCGTCGTCGAAGGGACCGTTGCGGTACATGGCGGGCGCTGATAGCAAGGCTACCTCATGAAGATCTACACGAAGACCGGCGACGGCGGGGAGACCAGCCTCTTCGGGGGTGGCCGGGTCGCCAAGGACGACGCCCGGGTCGAGGCCTACGGGGCCGTCGACGAGCTCAACGCCGCCCTGGGTCTCGCCCGGGCGCTCTCCCCGGTGGCCGAGATCGACGTCGAGCTGGCCCGCATCCAGGCCGAGCTCTTCGCGGTGGGGGCCGAGCTCGCGACCCCTCGCGAGGCGCGGGCGCACGAGTCGATCCCCGGCGTCCGGGCGGAGTGGGCCGAGGCGCTGGAGCGGCAGATGGACCGCTGGGACGCCGTCCTGCCCCCCCTGACCGCCTTCGTTCTGCCCGGAGGGGCGCCGGTCGCGGCGGCGCTCCACGTGGCGCGAGGCACCTGCCGGCGCGCCGAGCGGCGCGCGGTGGCCCTCTCGCACCTCGCCCCGATCGATCCCAACGTCGTCGTCTACCTCAACCGGCTCTCCGACTTCCTGTTCGAGGCGGCCCGGGCCGCCAACCTGCGCGCGGGCGTCACCGAGATCCTCTGGCAGCCGCGGAAGGACCGGTAGACATGGCGCCCCGGCGGCGGGTGGCGCTCGTCACCGGTGCCGGAACCCGCGTCGGGCGGGCGATCGCGCTCGACCTGGCCCGTCACGGCTGGGAGGTGGTGGCCCACTTCCACAGCCACCGCCCTCCCCGCACCCTGCTGGGCATCCGGGGAGACCTGTCCACGCCGGAGGGGCCGGCGTCGCTCGCGCGGGCGTTCCGCAAGCGCTTCGACCGGCTCGACCTGCTCGTGAACAGCGCGGCCGGGTTCGAGCGGAGCGCCGTCGAGGACACCGACGCCGCCCTCTTCGACGGGCAGATGGCGTTGAACGCCCGCGCCCCGCTGCTCCTCACCCGGGCGCTCCTCCCCCTGCTCCGCCGGGCGCGCGGATCGGTGGTGAACGTGCTCGACGTGGGAGGCGCCATGGTTCCCTGGGCCTCCTACTCGGCCTACGGCGCCTCCAAGGCGGCCCTGCGCGCCATCTCCGAGGCGCTCGCCCTCGAACTCGCCCCGTCCGTGCGGGTGAACGGGGTGGCACCGGGCACGGTGCTCTGGCCGGAGAGCTACACCGCCGGGGCGCGGAAGCGGCTCGCCCGCCGGATCCCGCTTCGCCGGGTGGGCGCCCCCGAGGACGTGGCCCGGGCGGTCCGGTTCCTCGCCGACTCCCCCTTCGTCACCGGGGCGACCCTGCCGGTGGACGGGGGGCGACACCTCGGAATTCCGGGCTGATCCCGGTCTACCGCACTGGCCGATTGCCTGGACCAGCCAGGTCCATTATGAAGGGTGGCACCATGGAAACTGCCACCACCAGCGCCCCCGCCCCCCAGAGCCCGGCCAACGACGTCCCGAACTTCGTCTCCATCACGGCCAAGGCCGTCGAGATGGTGCTCGCGGCCATCGAGCAGGAAGGGCTCACCGGCCACGGCATCCGCATCGGCGTCGCCGGTGGCGGCTGCTCGGGCTTCCAGTACACGATGGACTTCGAGAAGGAGCAGAAGGACGGCGACCTGGTCCTCGACCAGTCGGGCGGCCTCAAGCTCTTCGTCGACCCGATGAGCGCCATGTACCTCCAGGGCGTCACCGTCGACTACATCCAGGGGCTCCAGGGCGCCGGGTTCAAGTTCATCAACCCGAACGCCAAGAACACCTGCGGCTGCGGCTCGTCCTTCTCGGCGTAGCCCGGCCCGGCGTTGCTCGTCGTCCGGCAGGCGGTCGTCGGTCCCTTCGGCGAGAACACCTTTCTCGTCGCCGACTCCGGGACCGGTGACGCCATCGTCATCGATCCGGGCGGCGACACGGCCCGCGTCCTCGGCCTCGCGCAGCCCGACTTCCGGATCGGGCGCATCCTCGCCACCCACGGCCACGCCGATCACCTCGTCGGCGCCGAGGAGCTCGCCCGCCGCACCGGCGCGAGCTTCCACATCCACGCTGGCGACGAGCCCTTCGTCCGCGCGCTCCCCGAGCAGGCGGCCAGGCTGGGGCTGGGCGAGACCCGCTCTCCCCGGATCTCCTCCTTCCTCGCCGATGGCGAGGTCTTCCGGGTGGGGAACCACGAGGGGCGCGTGATCCACACCCCCGGCCACAGCCCGGGCGGCGTCTCCCTCCACTTCCCCGACGACCGGGTGCTCTTCACGGGCGACACCCTCTTCGCGGGGTCGGTCGGTCGCACCGACCTCCCGGGAAGCGACGGGGCGGCCCTGCTGCGCTCCATCCGCGAGCGGCTCTTCCCGCTCGGCGACGGCGTGCGGTTCCTCCCCGGACACGGCCCGGGGGGCATGCTTGGACATGAGCGGAGGGAAAACCCCTACGCCGGGGAAGGCGCCTCCTAGGCCCTTACCCCATCGACACGACGCCCATGATGTTCTGGCCGGCGTCGACGTGCATCGTCTCGCCGGTGATGCCCGAACCCATGGACGAGCAGAGGAAGAGGGCCGCCTTGCCCACCTCCTCGTGCTCGATGTTGCGCCGCAGCGGGGTCCGCGAGGCGTTCTCGCCCAGCATGGTGCGCATGCCCTTGATGCCGGCGGCGGCCAGCGTCTTGAGCGGCCCCGCGCTGATGGCGTTCACGCGGATCCCGTCCCGGCCCAGGTCCTCGGCCAGGTAGCGGACCGAGGCCTCCAGCGCCGCCTTGGCCACCCCCATCACGTTGTAGTTCGTCACCACCTTCTCGGCGCCGTAATAGCTCAGCGTGACCACGCTCGACCCGGGCTTCATGAGGGGCCGGAAGGCCCGGCAGAGCGCGATGAGCGAGTAGGCCGAGACGTCCATGGCGATGCGCCATGCTTCACGCGTGGTGACGTCGGAGAATCGGCCGTCGAGGGCCTCGCGGGGCGCGTAGCCGATGGAGTGGACCAGCACGTCGACCGAGTCCCACGACTTGCGGACCTCGGCCACGGCAGCGTCGATCTGGGCGTCGCTCGAGACGTCGAGATCCAGGATGGCGGCCGGGTTCAGGGTCTGGACCAGCGGGATGGTCCGCTTCCCCATGGCCTCGCCGGGGTACGAGAAGGCGAGCTCCGCCCCCTGGGCGTGGAACTGCTCGGCGATGGCCCAGGCGATGCTGCGGTCGTTCGCGACCCCGGTGACGAAGGCCCTCTTCCCCTGCATCAGTCCGCTCATGTCGTCCTCGCCAGCGCGTCGCGCGCCTGCGTCAACTCGGAGAGGGCGTGGTCGTTCCCGGCCTGGCGCGCGGCCCGGATGCCCTGTTCGTACACCCCGGCCGCCTCGGCGGCGCGGTCCTGCATCTCGAGCGTCTGCCCCCACATCAGATAGGTCGGGACGTACCCGGGAACCCGTCGGGCGAGCTCCTGGAAGCCCAGCACCGCCTCGTCGAGATGGCCGGCGCCCCGGTTCCCCATGGCGAGCGAGTAGCGCGCGAACGGGTCGTCGGGGCTCTTCTCCACGATCTTCCGAAAGGCCTCGAGGCGCTGCTCGGGGGTCACGCGCGGTCTTCTAGCAGAGGGGCGGGCCTCCCGCCACCGCCGGCGGGGGATCGCGGGGTAAGCTCCCCTCATGGAGCGGATCCCCGACTGCACCGGTGTGCTCGTCGCCGGCGGCCGTGCCCGGCGCATGGGCGGCGCGGCGAAGGGGTTCGTGCGCGCCGGCGGCGTCCCCATCGCGGCCCGATCGGTCTCCCTCCTCCGCGATCTCTTCGGCGAGGTCCTGGTCGTCGCCGGCGACCCCGCGCCCTGGGCCGGGCTCGGCGCCCCGGTGGTGCCGGACGAGATCCCCGGGAAGGGCGCGCCCGGCGGGCTCCACGCCGCGCTCCGGCACGTCCGGACCCGGTGGATCTTCACCGCCGCCTGCGACATGCCCTTCCTGGCCGAGGCGCCCATCCGCTTCCTCGCCGGCCACCGCGACGGAGCGCCGGCGGTGCTGGTCGAGTGGGATCGGGGGCTCGAGGGGCTCCACGCCTTCTGGTCGGTCGAGGCGCTCCCGGTCGTGGAACGGATGCTGCGCGAGGGGGCTCCCTCCCTGCGCGCCATCGCCGCCGCGGCGGGCGCGCGGGTGATCCCCGCGTCGGCCTGGCGGGAGGTGGATCCGGGGGGGCGCTCCTTCGAGAACGTGAACACGCCGGAGGATCTGGTGAGGCTCGGTCTCGAACCTCCGGGGTAGAATGCCGCCCCCATGGACCTCACGACCTACATCGGCGAGAACCGGCAGCGCTACGTGGACGAGCTCTGCGAGTTCCTGCGCATCCCCTCCATCTCCTCCCGCCCCGAGAACCGGCCCGACATGCTGCGGGCCGCCGAGTTCCTGCGCGCCGAGATGGTCCGCCTGGGGATGACCGTCCGCATCTTCCCGACCGCCGGGCACCCCATCGTGCTCGGCGAGTGGATGGGGGCCGGCCCCTCCGCCCCCACGGTCCTCGTCTACGGGCACTACGACGTCCAGCCCGTCGACCCGCTCGATCTCTGGACCTCCCCGCCGTTCGAGCCGCAGGTGCGCGGCGGGGACCTCTACGCGCGCGGCGCCGTCGACGACAAGGGGCAGATCTGGCTCCACCTCAAGGCCTTCGAGGCCTGGCGCCTCGCCGGCGGACCGCCGGTCAACGTGAAGATGCTCTTCGAGGGGGAGGAGGAGGTGGGCAGCCCCAACCTCGAGCCGTTCCTCCTCGCCGAGCGCAAGCGGCTCGCCTGCGACGCGGTCGTCATCTCCGACACGTCGATGTTCGCCCGGAACGTCCCCTCCATCTGCTACGGCCTGCGCGGGCTCGCCTACTTCCAGATCGACGTCGAGGGCGCCGGCGGCGACCTCCACTCCGGCAGCTTCGGGGGCGCGGTGGACAACCCGGCCAACGCGCTCTGTCACATCGTCGCCCAGCTGAAGGACCAGGACGGGAAGGTGCGCATCCCCGGCTTCTACGACCGGGTCCGCAAGCTCACCGCGAAGGAGCGGCGCGAGGTGCGCCGGCTGCCCTTCTCGCTGAAGGAGTTCCTGAAGGGGGCCGGGAATCCCCCGCGGGCCTGGGGCGAGAAGCGGTTCCACGTGCTGGAGCGCATCTGGGCCCGCCCCACGCTGGACGTGAACGGGATCTGGGGCGGCTACCAGGGCGAGGGGGCGAAGACCGTGCTCCCGTCGAAGGCCGGCGCCAAGGTCTCCACGCGGCTCGTGCCCGACCAGACGCCGCAGGAGATCGAGCGGAAGTTCACCGCCTTCGTGAAGCGGATCGCGCCGAAATCGGTGAAGGTCACGGTTCGCCACCTGCACGGCGGCTCCCCGTTCCTCTGCCCCACCGACGCCCCCGAGTTCCAGGCCACCGAGCGGGCGCTGCGGCGCGCCTTCGGACGCAAGCCGGTGCTCATCCGCGAGGGCGGCTCGATCCCCTTCACCGCCACCATCCAGGAGGCGCTGGGGGTCCCGGTGATCCTCATGGGCTTCGGGCTCCCCGACGAGAACAGCCACGCGCCCAACGAGCGTCTCGACCTCGCGAACTACCAGCGCGGCGTGCTCTCGGCCGCCTACCTCCTCGAGGAACTGGTCGCGCCCCGGGGGAAGATGTGAGGCGGGCCGCCCTCGCCGCCCTGCTGGGGCTCCTCCTCGCCGCGTGCGGCTCCTCCGACCCCACCGGCGCGGACGGCCTGGGGCCGATGGTCGCGAAGGTCCCGGTCGGCGACTCCCCGGTGAACGGGCCTCCCGACGCCTGGGTCACCATCGTCGAGTTCTCCGACTTCCAGTGCCCCTACTGCCGGTCCGCCCAGCCCACCCTCGCCACCGTGCTGCCGGAGTTCGGGGCCGATGTCCGCCACGTCTTCAAGCAGTACCCCCTATCCATCCACGCCTACGCGCTCCCCAGCGCGGTGGCCGCGGTGTGCGCCCACCAGCAGGGGCGGTTCTGGGAGTTCCACGACCGGTTGTTCGCCGCCCCGAGCTCGATCTTCGGGTCCGGCTTCGAGGGCGCCGTGGCCGACGTCGCGGCGCAGGCCGGACTCGACGTCGCCGCCTGGCAGGCCTGCCGCGTCGCCGACGCGACCACCACCGTGGTGGCCCGGGACGCGCTGCAGGGGCGGAACGCCGGCGTCGCGGGGACGCCCACCTTCGTGGTGAACGGCTCGCTCCTCGTCGGCTCCCGGCCGGCCGCGGACTTCCGCGCCGCCATCGAGGCGGCACGCACGCGGGCCCGCGCCAGCGGGGTGCCGGCGGCCCAGTACTACGACACGGTCGTCCTGGGGCCCTGAGACGCGCCCCGGGGGGCCGCGGTCAGAACCAGTCGATCCGCTGCTGCGTGGGGCAGAGGCAGGCCGTGCCCTGGTTGGTCGTCGCCGCGCCGGCGTACGGCCCGAACCAGCAGAAGACGCCGCAGGCCCGGTTGGTCCCGATGACCGCGTCCCGCTGCCAGACCAGGCAGATCGACCCGCCGGTGTTGGGGCAGGTGAAGTTCGAGTTGATGAGCCTGCCGCCGTCGGACGGGGGCGCCCAGACGCTCGCCGCCACCTGGGCCGTGACCACGTTGTACTCGGAGGGCGTGCAGTTGAAGTAGGTCTGCTCCTGCACGGTCCCCGGGAAGTTCTGGTGCAGGATGGGGCAGGCCGTAGTACCGCAGCAGGTGTTCCCCAGGGGCGCCTGACAGCACGTCCCGCCGCAGGTCAGCGTCGTGCAGGCGGCCTGGCAGGTGCTGTTCACGCAGCTCCTGCCGGCGCCGCAGGCGTTGCCGCAGGTTCCGCAGTTGGTCGGGTCCGAGGTGGTGTCGACGCAGGCGCCGCTGCAGAGCCGGAGGTCGCCGGTGCAGACGGGCTGGCACACGCTCCCCGAGCAGATCTGGCCGGTGGGGCAGCGGGTCCCGCAGGCGCCGCAGTTCCTCGGGTCGGTGTCGGTGTCGGTGCAGACCTGCATGCTCCCCGAGGGGCAGAGTTGCTTCGGCGCGACGCACTGGCAGACCGGCACGAGGGCGGAGTCGCAGGTCTCGCCGGTGAGGCAGGCGTTCCCGCATGCGCCGCAGTTCCGGGTGTCGGACGACGTGTTGACGCAGGTCGGGACGTAGGGAAGATTCGGGCACGGCATGATGGGGGGATTCGGCGGCGTGCAGACGCAGGCGCCCGCGCTGCACGTCCCGACGCCGCAGGCGTTGCCGCACCCGCCGCAGTTCGCGGCGTCGGTCTGGTCGTCGATGCACTGGCCGGAGCAGACCCGGTTCGCCGGCGCCGTGCACGTGCAGGCCCCGGCGACGCAAATCGATCCGGCATTGCAGCTGGTGCCGCAGGCCCCGCAGTTGAAGATGTCGGTCTGGAGGTTGGTGCAGCTGCCGCAGTTGACCTCGCCCGCGGCGCAGGTGGGGGTGCTCGACGTGCAGCTGGCCACCGCCGCGGCGACGACCAGCGCGAGCAGCCATCCGCCTCGAGCCATGGACCTAGCGAACCTTCCCGCCATCGGACGCCTCCCCGGGGTCACCCCGACCGTGTCCGGACAGTGTAGCCCTCTCCGGTGCGCACCGGGGCGCCCCGGCAGGGTCGAATGGGGCCCGGGAGGGTCGGGCGGCCTACCGCCTGTCACCCTTGGTGCTGGTGCGGGCCTTGCGCACCGCGACCGGCTTCTTGGGGACCGACTCCGACTTGGCCCGCGTGAGCCGGAACTTGGCGTCGGTCTTCTGCCGGTTGGAGCCCTTCCGCGTCGACTTCCTCGACGGGCGGGCCCCGGGGGCGAAATCCTCGAAGGCGTAGAGCGCCTTGCGATCCTTCGTGGCCAGGTTGTGGGGCTTGGGTCCCGGCTTGGCCTTCTTCACCTGCTTGGCCTTCTTCGGCCCTGCACGCTCGGTGTTGTAGCGGAACCACTCGGCCTTGGTCGCCATGGGCACGCCTCCTGGGACCTGCGGGGAACGGCTCGATTCTACGCCCCGGCGGGCGCGGAAGCGCGGCGACCCGGACGGGTAGGAGGTCGGGGACCGTCAGGCGCTGCGGCGCCAGCGGGCGTTGTGCCGGGACAGGTCGGCGTCGAGTGCCGGAATCTCCTGCTCCCCCACGATCCCGATCTCGACGAAGAACTGTCCGATGCGGCGCTGCAGGCGGCGCTGCCGCCCCAGGAGGGCGAGGAGCTGCCCGCCCGAGAGGAATCCCTGCCGGCGCGCGTACTCGCCGAAGGGCTCCTCCGCGCCGTCGCGGCGGCGCCGGTCGAGGATCTCCCGCACCTCGTCGTCGGAGAGGTGGCCCCATTCCACGGCGATCCGGCCGATGGACGGGCGCTGGCGGCGCTGCCAGGCCACCGCCTCCACGAGGTTCCGCCACGACGCCCGCCCCGAGTAGTAGAGGAACTCGGCGAAGAGCAGCGTGCGCTGCGGAAGGGGGGCTCGGCTCAGGTGGTCCCGCGGCGGGCGGGAGGCCCGTTCCCGCTGGCGCTGCGCAACCGGGCGCGGCGCAGGGGGGGCCTCCTCCCGCGACAGGAACTGGTAGGCCTCGAAGATGCGCCGGAATTCGTCGGCGAGGCTCGACTCGCTGCGGCCGAGGGCCTGGGCGCGGTCGGGGTGGGTCTCGAGCGCCCGGCGGCGGAAGGCCTCCCGGACGTCGCGGCGGAACTGGTCGACACCGGAGTTTCCTGGCCGGTTGGCGCCGAAGAGGAGGTCGAGGGCCCGCTCCGCCTCGGCTGCTTCTCCGAATTCCCTCGTCATCACGGCCGCCTCCGCCCCCGCCCCGTTTGCCTACATCTGCACACACGGGATCATCGGTCGGATCGCCCCCCCTGTCGAACTTCTGGCCGGCGATGGCTACAGGAGCGAGTCGACGAGCCGGGCCAGCTGCTGGGCCGCTCGCCGCAGCGGCGGGCGCCGCTCCCACTCCTCCGCGAAGAGCTCCTTCGAATCGCGCATGGTCCGCTCCTGGATCCGGACCAGGTCCGCGACGACGCCCCGGTCGTAGAAGAAGACCATGTCCTCCTCGTTGAGCATGAACGAGCGCATGTCGATGTTGGACGACCCGATGGCACAGAGGTCGTCGTCCACCGAGATGTGCTTCGCGTGGAGGAAGCGGGTCTGGTAGCGGTGGATCCTCACGCCCGCCCGGAGGAGCTCCTCGTAGTAGGACTCCTGGGCCAGCCGGACGAGCCACTGGTCGGCCTGGAACGGCGTGATCAGGTGGACCTCCAGGTCCCGTGCGGCCGCGGCCTGCATGGCGTCGACGAAGGGGCGGTCGGGGACGAAGTAGGGGGTCGTGACCACGATGCGCTTTCGCGCCCCGTAGAGCATCTGCACGAAGGTGCGCTCGTTGTTCTCCACCTCGTAGGTGGGGCCGGAGGGGAGCGCCTGGGCCCGCACCGTCCCCGACGCGGCGGGCTCCGGGAACGGGGACTCGCCCTCCATGCCCTTGCCGGTCTCGAGGAACCGGTCGGTGAGGAAGATGGCCTGGAGCTGCCGGACCACCGGCCCCTCGAGCCGGACCATGAGCTCCTCGTTGGTGAGCCCCCGCCCCTTGTAGTCGTAGGCGTCGACCAGGTTCTGCGAGCCGGTGTAGCCGATCCGTCCGTCGAGCACGGCGATCTTGCGGTGGTTGCGCAGGTCGCGCCGCGCCCGATGCGTCCCCGGGCGGAGGAGCGAGAGCACCTCGACGCCGGCCGCGCGGAGCCCGGGAGCGAGCTTCTTCAGGCCGGGCGTGGAGGCCATCCCGTCCATCAGGACCCAGCAGGTGGCGCCGCGTGCCCGGGCGCGCACCACCGCGTCGGCGACCCGGCGTCCGGTGGCGTCCGGCTCGAAGATGTAGAAGAGGAGGTGCACGCTCTCCCGCGCCGCGTCGATGTCGGCCACCAGCCGGTCGACGAAGCGCGCGTAGTCGTCGATGAGCTCGGCGCGGTTCCCGCCGACGACGGGGAAGGCGCCCAGCCTGGCGACGAGCGCGGCGGTGGGCTGCCGGGCCTCCTCCACCTCCACGACGTCGGGAAACCCGGCCTGCTTCCGCGCGTCGTCGATGAACGCGGTCGCCCGGGCCTGGCGCTCCCGGCGCCGGGCGGGGAGGTAGGCGCGCCCGAAGATCGAGTAGAGCCCGAACCCCACCATGGGCAGGACCAGGATGAGCAGGAGCCAGGCCCTGGCGGCGTTGGGGGAGCGGCGACGCGGCACGGCCCAGATCGCCCAGAGCCGGATGGTCCAGTTCACGATCGGGATGAGCCAGGCGAGGGTCACGGCGTCTCCCTCCGGCGACCCGCCGGCCGGGCGCGCGGGGCCGCCCTGCGCGCTGCCGTTCCGGTCCCGCCGGCGGCGGCCTCGAGCCGGGCCTGCGCCCCGGTGCAGGCCTCCCGGATCGTGGCGGCGAGGCGGCGAAGCGCAGGGCCGAGCGGCGACCGCGGACGCCACACCAGCGCGAGCGTCCGGTGCGGCTCCGGGCTCGCCAGCCGCCGCACCGCGAGCTCGGAGCGCCGGTTCTCGACCGGGAGCGCGATGCGCGGGAGCAGGGTCACGCCGGCGCCTCCCGCGACCATCTGGGCCAGGGTGGCCAGGCTCGTGGCGCGGAAGTCGAGCTCCCTCCCCCGCGACGCCGCGCAGTAGGCGAGCGCCTGGTCCCGGAAGCAGTGGCCGTCGTCGAGGAGCAGGAAGCCCGCGCCCCGGAGCTCCTGGGGCGTCGCCGGCGTGGTGGCGCGGACGAGCGGGTGGCCGGGCGGGGCCGCCAGCACGAACGGGTCCTCGCAGACCACCTCGCTCTCCACCTCCCCGAGCGGCGCCTCGAGCGCGAGCAGCGCGCCGTCGAGCCGCCCCTCCCGCAGGGCCTCCACCAGGTTCTCGGTCTTGTCCTCGACCCAGACCGCGGAGAGCCCCGGGTGGCGCGCCCGGAGCTCCGGCACCACCTCCGGGAGGAGGTAGGGCGACACGGTGGGGATGACCCCGAGCCGCAGCGTGCCGGCGAGCGGGTCGCCGAGCTGCCGGACGCTGTCGGCGAGGTCGTCGGCCTCGAGGAGCAGGCGCCGGACCCGCGTCAGGACCGCCTCCCCCGCCGCGGTGACGAGCACCTTGCGCGACCCCCGCTCGAAGAGCCGGACGCCGAGGAGCTGCTCGAGCTGGATCACCTGGGCCGAGAGGGAGGGCTGGGACACGTGGCAGCGCTCGGCCGCGCGCCGGAAGGAGCGCAGGTCGGCGACCGCCGCGGCGTACTGGAGCTGCCGGAGGGTGAACGGGTGGTGGCTCGACCGCATGATAGCCGCAGCCTATCATCCTGGTCCTTGCCTGGCGCGCCGCTCCGCCGGTACAAGACCGGGGTTGCGCTCGATCCTGGTCATCCGCTACAGCGCGCTCGGCGACGTGGTCCTCGCCACCTCGGTGCTCGGCCCGTTGCGGGCCCGCTTCCCGGGGGCGCGGATCGAATGGGTCACCTCACCGGCCTACGCGCCCCTCCTCGAAGGGCTCCCGGACGTGGAACGGGTCCACCGCATCGGGCGCGGCGGACTGCGCGAGGCCGTGGACCTCGCCGTCACGCTGCGCGGCCGCTTCGATCTCGCCATCGACCTGCAGAACAAGGTGAAGAGCGCGGTGGTCGCGCGCGCCGCGGGGCGGCGACAGCTCGTCTTCCGGCGCCGGACGTCCCGGCAGGCGGCGCTGGCCCTCATCGGCGTCGACCCGCCGGTGCGCGGCCCGCACGCCACGCAGCTCTACGCCGACGTGCTCCGGCCGATCGGGATCTCCGGGCCCGGACCGACCCGCGTGGCCCTGTCCGGCACGGCCCGGGACGCCGCCGCGGCGGCGCTCGCCGGGGCGCGGCGCCCGCGGGTGGCCATCGCGCCGGGAGCGAGCCGGGCCACCAAGCTCTGGCCGGCCGAGCGCTTCGCCGAGGTCGCCGATGCCCTCGCCGCCGACGGCGCGAGCGTGGTCCTCGCCGGAGGGCCGGGCGACGCCGAGGCGCTCGCCCGCTTCCGCGCCGCGCTCCACGCGCCGGTGGCGGGGGACCTCACCCGCCTGCCGGTGGAGGGGCTCGCGGCGGGGCTCGCCTCGGTCGACCTGCTCGTGGCCTGCGATTCCGGTCCGGTCCACCTGGCGACGGCGGTCCGCACCCCGGTGCTGGCGGTCTTCGGCCCGACCTCGCCGGAACGCTGGGGGCCGCCCCCTCCCGGACGGGCGGTGCGCTTCCCGATCGACTGCGCCCCCTGCTCGAACCACGGCGGGGACCGCTGCCCGGAGGGGCACCACCGCTGCATGACCGAGCTCTCGACCGATGCGGTCGTCGCCGAGGCGCGGGCGCTGCTCGACCGGGCGTAGCGCCCGCCGCTTTCGTCCCCTATCCGGCCGACCGGACCGCGCCGGCCAGCTTCACCGCACGCTCCGCCAGCTGCTCGCCGGACCAGCCGAGCGCGATGGGCGTCGAGATGGCGCGCGCCATGACGGCGTCGGAGGCCGGGAACGGGCGGCTGGCCAGCGCCGCGAGCGCCTCCCGGACGTGGGCCGGGAGCGGCGAGAAGGACGCCGCGGTCTTGAGATGATCCCAGCGGCGCAGGTAGTGCCAGTTGTTGTCGTACCAGTACATGG
>JBAXVO010000170.1:0-7204 GCA_037129355.1 Deltaproteobacteria bacterium
TCTCCAGGAGCGTGCTCAGCATCGATGCCCAGCGGCCGATCTCGGTCTCGACCACGTAGCGGCGGAAGCCCTTCTCGAGGTTGACCCTGTAGAGGCCGGTGAGCAGGACGGCCATGGCGGCGGCCAGGGCGAAGGTGGCGAGGAAGGCCTTCCGCTGGATGGTGAGCCGGATCATGGCGTCGAGAGCGTGGCGGCGGTCCGGGGGGCGACGTCGATCGACCACCCCGGGATTCCATGATCGCCCCGGTTGCCCCATCCGGCCAGTCCGGCGCGGATCTCCTGGCGACCGGCGACCGACAGGCGGAAACCGACCGGGCCGTCGGTCTCGCCGATCCGGCCCTCGCTCTCGGCGACGATGTCGCCGCCCAGCGCCGGAAGGCGGTGCTCGCCCCGCTGGATCCAGAGGCCGGCACGGGCGTCCCATCTGCGCTCGTAGCGGCTCACGAGGTTGGCCCCGAGGGGGTGGCGCAGGGCGACCCGGAGCCGCTCCAGGGGGGAGAGCCCCAGGAGATCCACCTCGGGTGAATCCCGCCAGGAGCGGGACCCCTCGGCGAGCGGGGTGAGGCCGAAGGCGAGGGCGAACGCGTCGAGGACCGGATCGGCCGGTCCGGCCCGCCGGAAGAGGGAGAAGAGCAGGTCGCCCAGGAAGGCCTGCACGCTCCCTCCGCGGTCGGAGACCAGCGTGGTCTCGCCGAGGAGCCCGATGCGGACCGAGAGCCCCCAGGTGCCATCGGCAACGGCGAAGCGCCATTCCCGGCCGGGAGGCAGCGCCAGGGATCCCGCGAGGGACCCGTTCACCGGGGCGTGCTCCACCGCCTCGCCCGCCGCGGGCGTGCCGTCCAGGACGAGCCCCCCGTCGCCGTCGAGGAAGCCGGACAGGTGGAAGGGCCGGGTGGGTGCGCCGAGCCATCCGCCCTGCTGGACGTGAAGGTGAAGATGGGGCTGGGTGGAGCGACCGCTGTTGCCGCAGCGGCCGATCGGCGTGCCGGGCACGAGCCACTGCCCGGGCGCGACGGCGACGCTCCCCTGCCGCAGGTGAGCGAGCAGGACCGACGGGCCGCCCGGAAGCTGGATGAGCACGTGGTTGCCCCAGTTGTCCTGCAGGTTGATCTCGCCGGGCGGGTTGTCCGGCACGTCGCCGCGACAGGAGAGTACCGTTCCCCAGGCCGGGGCGACCACCGGAAGGTCGAAGGCGTGGAAGTCCTCGAGCCGTTCGCCTCCGCCCAGGAAGCTTCTCCCCTCCTCGGTCCGGACGAAATCGAGCGCGTACCGCCACGGGCCCCGGTGGGTGAGGGAGCCGCCCATCGGCTGGGAAACCTCCATGCGCGCGAGGAAGGGAGGGCGCAGCCCGATGCTGGTGGGGTCGACCCCGCGCGCGCGCGCCAGCCGCTGCCGGCTCAGGCTCTCCTCGGGCCGTGCGGGCGCCGGGAGCCAGAACCGGGACCAGGTCGGGCCGTGCTCGGCGCGCAGGGCCGCCCGGACGAGCCACACCGAGAGCAGGAACGGCGCGGAGAGGGGCGGCAGGCCGAGGGGCCAGAGGGTGGCGAGGAGCCCCGCCGAGAGGGCGGTCGACGCGACCACGCCGGCGGCGACGACCGCCAGGCTGCGCCGGCTGGCCGTGGTGTGCGTGCCGAGGACGAGCGCCGCCAGCGCACCGTTGAAGGCCGCCAGCATCGGCAGCGCGGAGCCGGCTGGCGCCCCCCCCGCTGCGACGAGGACCCAGGCCAGGCCGCCACCGCCGAGCGCGAGGAGCCCGAGGACCGGAGAGGCGAGCAGCACAGCGGCGAGGATCGTCGCTCCGGAGACGGGATTGGGGACGTAGAGCAGCGCGCCGACGGTGGAGAGCGCGCCGGTCAGCTGCGGGCCGAGCCAGGCCGGGAAGAGGACGGCCGGGGCGAGGCCCCGCATCGGGATTCCCAGCGCCGTTGCGGCGGGGAGCAGCGTCCAGGCGGTGCAGAGGAACGGTGCGCCGAGCAGCGGCAGGTCGTGGGCCCTCCGCAGCACGGGGCCGAGCGCCGATCCGAGGAGCACGACCAGCCCTCCGCCCAGGGCCGCCAGGAAGACCAGGCGACCGTCCGCGGAATGAAAGGCGCCCAGCACGAGCCCCACGTAGAGCGCGTTCAGGAGCTCCGTCTCGCCGACCAGCCCGGGCAGGCGCAGGAGCGCCCGGACGGCCATCGCCGAGAGTGCCGCCGCCAGGCCCAGGAGGCCCACCCCCGGGTCGAGCAGGGTCGCTGCGAGCAGGAGCGCGCCGATGGCGGGCGCCGATGCCAGGAAGAGGGACCCGGCGGCCGTGAGCAGGGGGCGCACCTCAGCCGACCGCCGGGAAGGGGATGACGTTGTCGGGATGGGCCAGGTGCGCGGGCATCCGCTCGTGGGCGCACATGCTGTCGAGGTCCTCGGCGGTGCGGATGACGCTCACCTCCCGGTCGGGGTGGATCATCACCACCGCGGGCCGGTACTCGATGAACTGCAGCCACTGGGTGTTGTTGTAGGCGCCGACGGGGGAGACGACGAGCCGGTCGCCGGGCAGGAGCGGAGGGAGCTGGACCGAGGCGCGCACGACGTCGATGTTCATGCACATCGGTCCGTACAGCACGGTCTCGCGCGGCGCCCCTCGCGGCGGCGAGGCCAGCCGGACGTCGTGGTTGTACCAGAAGGCGGTGAAGAGCAGGTTGATGCCGGCGTCGAGGATCGCCGCCGGGCGCCCGTCCGGAAGCTGCTTGCGGCCGACCACCGAGGTGACGAGCACCTGGGCGTCGTCGACCACGGCACGGCCGCTCTCGAAGACCAGCGCCGGCCGGTCGTCGCCCCTCTCGACGCGGTGGGCCGTCCCTTCCAGGAAGGCGGCGCAGATGGCCTCGGCGAACTCCTCGCGGTCGGGCACCACCTGCTCCGGCGGCAGGTAGATCCCCTGCAGCGCGTTCCGGGACGGGAAGCCCCCGCCGATGTCGAGGTAGTCGAGGCGGGTCCGGCCGCCGGCCTCGACCTCCTTCATGAGCCTGCACAGGACCCGCACCTGCGCGGCGTAGGCGCGCGGGTCGAGGATGAAGGTGCCGATGTGGCTGTGCAGGCCGACGAGCTCGAGGTGCGGGCTCGACTGGACGGTGGCGATGGCCTCGCGGGCCTGGCCCGACTCCAGGTGGAAGCCGAAGCGGCTCCAGGGTTCGGAGAACCCGGTGTCGAAGTTCACGCGCAGCGCGACCTGGACAGGCTTGCCGCGGCGTCGGGCGATGTCCTCGATGGTGGCGAGCTCGTCCAGGTGGTCGACGTGCAGGTGGGCGCCCTCGGCGATGGCCCGCTCCAGGATGGCGCGCGGCTTGTTCGGGCCGTTGAAGAGGATGCGGTTCCCGGGGACGCCGAGCCGGCGCGCCTTCTCGTACTCGAAGCGCGAGACCACCTCGGCCCAGGAGCCCTCCTGGTGCAGCACGTTGCACACCGCCCCGTTGTAGTTGGTCTTGTAGGACCATCCGTGGATGACCTTCACGCCGCGCGAGGCGAAGGCCTGGTGGAGCCGGCGGACGTTGCTGCGCAGCCGCTGCTCGGAGGTGACGAAGAGCGGCGAGCCGAAGCGCTCGACCAGCGTGGCCACCGGCACGCCGTCGATGGCCTCCTGGGCGTCGCTCCTGACCCGGCGCTGGCCGAACTTGTTCAGCTGGTGGAACTCCATCGGGGTGATGCGGGGCGCTTCCCATTCGATCGTGGACATGGCGTTTCTCCTGTGAGGGGGCTCAGGCCGAGAGGCGTGGGCGGGGTTCGGGGAGGGTCCGGGGGAGGGTGGAGCCGTTCATGCTGACGCTCACCATCTCCTCCATGGAGACGATGATCTCGCGGGCGTGGCGGATGAAGGTGACGCCGGGGCGGGGCCGGGAGAGCGGCAGGTCCTCCCTGCGCACCCCCTGCTGGCGCCCCACCAACCACGCCGGGAGGTTCCGTCACTCGGCGTGGGAGAGGTAGATCCAGGCCGGGAAGCGCGGGTTGATCTCGATGAGGTGGAGCGTCCCCGAGGCGTCGCGGAGCATCTCCAGCTCGAGCGGACCGTTCCACCGGAGGGCCTGCATGAGCCGCTCGCCGGCGGCCAGCAGGTCGCCGTCGTCGATGGCCACGCCGGCCCAGGCCTTGCCCTTCTCGGTGAGGGCCTGCTTGCGCATCATCACCGGACCCACCAGCGCGCCGGTGCCGTCGCCGAGCGCGGTCAGGTTGACCTCCTCGCCGGCGACGTGGGCCTGGACCAGCACCGGGTAGCCCCAGGCGTGGCCGATCTGCCCGAAGCGGTAGGCGGCCTCGGCCGGGTCGTGGACCACGTAGGCATCGTAGAAGGCACCTTTCACGACGAGTGGATAGCGCCATGCGCCCTCCTCCTCGGCGGTGCAGCGCTCGAAGAACCCCGGGTCGCTCACCGGACGGACCCGCGGCGTGGCCACGCCGGCCCGCGCACAGAGCGCCGGCAGCCGATCCTTGTCGCGGCTGCGGAGCTGCTCGCGCCCGGGGAGGACCATGCGCACCCCGCGCCGGGCCAGCTCCGGCTGGAGCGCGATGAAGTTGGGGAGCTCGGCGTCGAGGCTGGGGATGACGGCGTCGAGGGGCTCCACGGCCAGGATCTCCTCCAGCCGCTCCATGAGGGCGTCGGCGCCGGCGGCCGGGTAGGGGAGGAGGTGCCCTCCATCGCCGTCGTCCGGGTGGTAGAGGCCGGGGTCGAGCGTCCCGTAGCCGAGCCCGACGATGCGGCCGCGGAACCCGCCGGCCTCGCTCAGGCACCGCGCCACCGCGCAGCCGGGGCCGGGGTTGTCCGGGCGCGCGTTCACGCCGGTGAGGCCGACCGTCCACTGCGTCCAGGGGCGCCGATCGCGTCGCGCGGTCATGGCAGGTACCTCCGCAGCTGGCCCACGAAGGCCTCGGTTCCGGCGGCGACCACCGCCGCGTGCTGGGCGAAGTGGGCGGCGAGCCGGCCCACGACCTCGTCCTCGCCCAGTCCGTCCTGCAGGAGCCGGAGGGCCATCTCGCCGCTCGGATTCAGCCGGTAGGTCCGGCCGGTCTTGGTGTCGAAGGCGGCGCCGTCCTTGCCCACCACCAGGTCCTTCATTCGCTTCGCGTCGATCGTGTTCATGGGCGTGATCCCGTCCGGCTAGAACTGGCCCAGGCCTTCGTTCGCGCTCGGGTTGTCGGGAGCGACGCGGAGGACCTTCTCGAACTCGGAGCGGGCGTCGGTGAGGTGGCGCTGCTTGAGCAGGCTCCAGGCCAGCCCCGCCCGCATCTCGACGCTGCCCGGATAGGCCGCGAGCGCGCCCCGGTACCAGGCCTCGGCGGGGGCGAAATTTCCCTGGGCGTACTGGATGAAGGCGAGCCGTCCCTGCGCGGTGAAGTCGCCGGGGGCGATCGACAGCACGTCCTGTCCCAGCCGCTCCGCCTCCTTCCAGCGGCGCTGCGCCATGAGGGGCAGCATCCCGCCGAGCCGCGGCTCCACCGCCCTCGGTTCCGCCTCCATGGCCCGGGCATACGCCAGCGCCGATTCGGCGTGGCGCCGCGCCAGGTGGAGGAGCCAGCCCCTCCGGAGGTGGAGCAGGTAGCCGGCCTCGCCCTGCTTCGCCGCCTCGTCCATGAAGTGGAGGGCGCCCGAGAAGTCGCCCCTCGCCTCGGTCGCGTACGACAGCCGGTAGAGTTCCTGCACCGACGCTGCCTCCGCGGCCGGCGCCGCTCCAGGCATCGCCAGGGTCATCATCACTGCCACGAAGATCGCTGCTCTTTCCATGGTCTCTCCTGTCGGGTTCCCTTCCTGGACGGGGAATCTGCCGGAGGACCTTGGTGCCCCGATGGAGGGATGGAGGAGGAATCGAGGAGGCGGGCATGTCGCCAGGATTCCTGGGGAATCGACGGCTGCAAGGGACCGGGGACCGTCACATCGGGTATGAAGCGGCCATGAAGCCCGCCCCGGCGCGCGTGTTCCTCACCGCCCGCGACACCCGAGATCGCCTCACCCTCCAGCCGCCGTGGAGCGGAGACCTCGCGCCGGGCGTCGCGCCGCTCCTCGTCGACCCAGACCACGCCTTCCAGGAGATCGAGGGCTTCGGCGGCGCCTTCACCGAGGCCGCCGCGGTCACCCTTCACCAGGCGTCAACGGAACGGCAGGAGGAGATCCTCCGCGCCTGCTTCGACCCGGTCCACGGCCTCGGCTACACGCTCTGCCGCACCCACATGAACAGCTGCGACTTCTCGCTGGGGAACTACGCGCACGCCGACGTCCCCGGCGACCTCGCCCTCCAGCACTTCTCCATCGACCGGGACCGGCGCGACCTCGTCCCCATGATCCGGGCGGCCCGGCGCGCGGCCGGCCGCCCCATCAAGCTCTTTGCCTCCCCGTGGAGCCCGCCCGCCTGGATGAAGACCAACGGCGAGATGAACCACGGCGGGTCCCTGCGCCCGGAGTGCCGGGAGGCCTGGGCGGGCTGCTACGTGAAGTTCATCGAGGCCTACGAGGCCGAGGGCATCCCGATCTGGGGGCTCACCGTGCAGAACGAGCCGGCGGCGGTGCAGCGCTGGGACTCCTGCGTCTACACGGCGGAGGAGGAGCGGGACTTCGTGCGCGACCACCTCGGCCCCGCCCTCCACCGGGCCGGCCGGGGCGACGTGAAGCTCATGGTCTGGGACCACAACCGCGACCTGCTCTACCAGCGGGTGAAGCCCATCTACGACGACCCGGCCTGCTCCCGCTACGTCTGGGGCGCCGGGTTCCACTGGTACGAGGGCGACCACTTCGAGAACGTGCGCCGGGTGCACGACGCCTGGCCCGAGAAGCGGCTGCTCTTCACCGAGGGATGCCAGGAGGGCGGGCCGCACCTGGGGGAGTGGGCGCTGGGGGAGCGCTACGGGGCGTCGCTCTTCGCCGACCTGGAGCGCTGGGCGGTGGGCTGGGTGGACTGGAACCTGCTCCTCGACGAGACCGGGGGGCCCAACCACGTGGGCAACCTCTGCAGCGCGCCCATCCACTACGACCGCGCCGCCCGGACGATCCTCTACCAGCCGTCCTACTTCTACATAGGCCACTTCGCGCGCTTCGTGCGGCCGGGGGCGTTCCGCGTCGCGGTGGAGAACCGGCGCGACGACCTGGAGGCGACCGCCTTCCGGAACCCGGACGGCAGCGTCGCCGTGGTGGCCATGAACCGGACCGACGCGGCCGTGCCGCTCACCGTGCGGGTCGGCGAGGCGT